>CAMDIH010000074.1 GCA_945898515.1 Candidatus Neomicrothrix parvicella RN1
TTGCCCTCATGATCTTTCCGGTATTCGGCCTAGTGGGGGAGCGATTGGCGTCGGAGCGAACATTGCCGGCCCGAGCGGTGCTGGTGGTGAGTGGGGTGGCCCTGGTGCTGGTGACCTCGTTGTGGGGCAGGGGCCACTGGATGGCCTGACGGGAACGGGGGTGGGGTCTTCCGGTTGGACCAGAAGTGGATCGGTACCTGCCTATCCTGGGGCGTGATGGTGCAGCGACCGGCCACCGGAACGATCCCTGATGCTCCCGGGTCCTATCAGTTCAAGGATCACGATGGTCGCGTCATTTATGTGGGCAAGGCGCGTTCACTGCGCCAGCGGCTCAATAGCTACTTCGTGAATCCATCCAATCTCCCGCCGCGAACGGCGTCGCTGATGGCCGCGACTCGCAGCGTCGAATGGATCCAGGTGCGTAACGATCTCGAAGCGCTGCTGCTGGAACACACTCTCATCAAGTCGCATCAACCCCGATTCAACGTACGCCTACGGGACGACAAGAGTTACCCATTCCTGGCGGTCACCCTCGATGATGAGTGGCCCCGACCGATGGTGATGCGCGGCAAGAAACGCCCCGGGGTTCGGTACTTCGGTCCCTACGTTCACACCTACGCGATACGTGACACGCTGGACCTGTTGTTGCACTCCTTTCCCCTGCGCACATGCTCCGACGCCAAGTTTCGGCAGCATCATCAGCTCGGTCGACCGTGTTTGCTCTTCCATATCGAGAAGTGTTCTGGCCCGTGTGTGGATGAGGTGAGTAAGGAGGACTACGCCCGCCACGTGGATGCTCTCCTGCGATTCCTCGATGGCGATACTGATGAAGTCGTGGCGCAACTCGAAGGGCGCATGAGGCAAGCTGCCGCTGGGCTGGAGTTTGAGCAAGCGGCTCGTTTGCGAGATCGGCTCGACAGCGTGCACAAGGTCATTGAGAAACAGCAGATGGTGGGCGAGCGCTCCGAGGACTTCGACGTACTAGCGGTGGCCGGAGACGATCTCGAGGCCGCCGTTCAGGCCTTTTTCGTTCGCAACGGTCGGGTCGTGGGCCGGAAAGGTTGGATCATCGACAAGGTGGAGGAACTTTCACCGGGCGAACTGATGGCCAACATTGTGATGCAGTTATACGACGATCCGCCTCAGGGGATTCCCAAGGCCGTGTTGGTTCCGGTGGACCTTGAGGACCCTGCGCTGTACGAGGAGTGGCTGAGTTCCCGGCGCGGCTCGAAAGTAACACTGCGCGTTCCGCAACGGGGTGAGAAGCGCAAACTTCAGGAAACGGTGACGCGCAACGCTCGCGAGGAGTTCGCCCGTCATCGTCTGCGCCGTGCAACCGATCACAATAGTCGGGCGAGGGCGCTCAACGAGCTACAGGACCACCTTGGCCTTCCCGACGCACCGCTGAGGATCGAGTGTTACGACATGAGCCACATCTCTGGTACCGACTACGTGGGATCCATGGTGGTGATGGAGGACGGGCTCCCCAAGAAGTCCGAGTATCGCCGCTTCCGAATCAAGGGCGATCAAGGCAACGACGACATCGCCGCCATGGAGCAGGTACTCACCCGCCGTTTCAGCGCCTACCTGACCGAGCGGCGACGCCCATCGAGCGAGGGGCCTGGCAAGTTCTCCTACCCGCCTCGGCTGCTGCTGGTCGATGGCGGCAAACCTCAACTCGGCGCCGCCATGCGGGTACTCGAGGAACTGGGGTTGTCCGAGGAGATCCCCGTGGCGTCGCTCGCTAAACGGTTCGAAGAGGTGTATCGGCCCGGTCAGGCCAACCCAGTACGGCTGCCCCGGTCGTCTGAGGCGCTGTACCTGCTCCAGCGCATCCGCGACGAAGCCCACCGTTTCGCCGTCACGTATCATCGACAGTTGCGCCAGAAGCGCATGACCACCAGCGTTCTTGATGGCGTGGCGGGCCTTGGTGACGTGCGCCGCGCCCGCTTGACCAAGGAATTCGGCGGTGTCGCCGCCGTCCAACAGGCCACCTTGGCTGAGTTGCGGGCGCTGCCTTGGCTGCCCGACGCAGTGGCCCAGGCCGTGCACGACAAAATCCACCGCTCCGAGCGGTGAGATTTGTTGTCGTACTAGTTGCTACCAGCAGGAGGGGATGTGCCTCGCTCCTGGACGACGAGGGTCACGATCAACGCGACGCCCGCCGCCGTTGTCACGAGGAGGACCCAGGGCTGATCCGTGCCGGTGAGCACGTTGCGAGCCAGTTGGCCCGACCACAAGAAGTCGAGCCAGTAGTCCAACCCCTGCTCCGTCACTGGGTTCGTGATGGTGGCGAGGAGCATCACGGCCGCCCCCACCACAGTGGTTCCGCCACACAGGATTGGGAACCGCCGCCATGCGCTGGCGAGAGGGACGGCGAGGAGGGGCAGCGCCGGAATCATGTAGCGGGGCCCGGGGGATCCGCCGCCGTAGCCGTCGATGCCCGTGGAGGCCGCCAGCATGATGGCGAGTGACGCGAGGGCGACCCAGGCGTCGCGCCTTGTGCGGCCTCGCTCTTTGATGGCGAAGATGGCTCCGGCAACCGCCATCAGCACGACCGGGGTGAGAATAAAAAGTCCTTTGGGGCCAGCGAGTGTTCGGCTGATATCGCTCCAGCCGGGAGTCTCCAGGTTGTAGACGCCCAGGGCGCCTGCGCCCTTGAAGGTCTTCAGGTGACCCTGGTAAGCCAACTCGAAGGGGTCGCCGAACACGAGCCAGTTGTAGGCCAGCAGGGGAAGGGTAGCGATGACAGTGCCGGCCGACAGGGCCACCACCCGAGACCAACTGCGCAGCGTGGCGACGTGTACGAGCATGATCGCCGCGATCACTGCTACGAGGTATTCCGTTCCGATACCCACACCGGCAATCACGCCAGCGGCGAAAACGGCGGCGGTGGACGGGTAGTCGTGGCGTCGTAACAAATGCCACGCCGCCGCAACGCACAAGGCGGCGAGAACGTGCGCAAAGAGCTGGCTGGCGAAGGGCAAGAGCGTGGTCGCCAGCATGATGGCCACCGTCACCCGAGTGGCTACTTCCGAATGGGTGCGGGCCACCATGCGTCGAATCACCACGGCGAGTGCTGCGGCGGGGATGGCCGCCGACCACAGCGTTACCCACCACAGGCCGTAGTTCGTGGCGGCGTCAAAGTCGCCCGACGAAAATCCCGCAGGGTACGGGTCGCCCCCCGCCAGCCGGTACAGATAATAAAATGGCGCCGCCAATATTGGTTGATACGGGGCCTTATCGCTGTAGATGTGTCCGTCGAATTGGGCTTGGTCGACACCGAGGAAGTCCTCGTAGGGGTCAAGTTGTAAGCTGTGATCGTCCACGACGGCCACGGTGAGTGCGTAACGAGACGCTGGCTGAGCGGTCCAGTCATGGATCACAAAACTGCTGATGAGCAAGACGCCCAGGGCGAGGAGCAGTTCTGATCGACGAGACGTTGATCGTTTAGCGGGAGCCAACACTGCGGAAGTATCGCATGGGGGCAGTCTGATCCGAGGCATATTGCTCCGTGGGCGTCTGACAGGCTGTGACCATGGCCGAAGAGGTGCAGGAGGGTGCGGAGTTGTGGGAGGACCATGCCAGATGGTGGCAGGCCGGTTTCACCGAGGGGGCCGACCCGGAGTACGAGGAGCAGATCCTCCCGCTTGCGGCGCAACATCTCCTCGGTTCGAGTCGGGTTCTCGACGTTGGTTGCGGTGAGGGCCAGGTGGCCCGCCTGGCCCTGGCCAGCGGTGCCATCCGAGCCGTGGGGGTAGACCCCACTTGGGCGCAGGTGGGGGAGGCTGCCGCCCGGGGTGGGGGGCCGACCTACGCCCGCGCCGGGGCGGGACGGTTGCCCTTTCGCAACGATGCCTTCGACGCGGTGGTGGCTTGTCTGGTGTTTGAGCACATCCGCGAGGTGGACGAGGCGATCGCCGAGGTAGCCCGCGTACTCGAGCCAGGGGGGCGATTCCTCTTCTTTCTCAACCATCCGTTGTTGCAAACGCCCAATAGCGGGTGGATCGACGACCAGGTGCTCGACCCGCCCGAGCAGTACTGGCGGATCGGCCCGTACCTGATCGAAGACGAGACAATCGAAGAGGTGGAGAAGGGCGTGTTTATCCCCTTCATTCATCGCCCGCTATCTCGTTATGTGAACTCGCTATCGGAGAGCGGATTGCGCCTCGTCCGGATGGAGGAGCCCGCCCCGCCCACGGGCTTCCTGGCCCGGGCGGCGGAGTACGAAGCGGCCGCCACTATTCCGCGCCTGCTGTTCTTGGCCAGTGTGAAGCTATAGGCCCAGCCCCTTGGCGTGGGCTAGGGGTAGTATGAAGTGGATGGGTATAGCGACGGGGGCGGCGTGGGCATGACGGTGGAACCCTGCCTGGCGGTGGTGATGCCGTGTTTCAACGAAGAGGCCACCGTCTTGGAAATCGTGAAGCGGGTGTTGGCGTCGCCGTACGTTGGTGAGTTGGTGATCGTGGACGACGGGTCCACCGACAACACGCCTGGGTTGCTGGCGACGGTTGATGATCCGCGGGTGCGGGTTTGTCTGCAGCCGGCAAATCAGGGCAAAGGGGCGGCCTTGCGTCGGGGTTTCAGCGAGGTCTCGTTGGCGTACGTCGTGGTGCAGGACGCCGATCTTGAATACGACCCGAGCGAATACGGCCGACTGCTGGGGCCACTCCTCGACGGGCGAGCCGATGTGGTCTACGGGAGCCGGTTCATGGGGGCCGATGCCCATCGGGTGCTCTTCTTCTGGCACGCCATGGGTAATCGCTTGCTCACGCTGCTCTCCAACGTATTCACCGATCTGAACCTCACCGACATGGAGACCTGTTACAAGGCCTTTCGTACCGAGGTGATCCAGGCCGTCTCGATCGAAGAGGATCGCTTCGGCTTCGAGCCTGAAATCACCGCCAAGATCGCCCGTCGCGGCTTACGCGTGTACGAGGTAGGTATTTCCTACAGCGGCCGAACCTACGCAGAAGGTAAGAAGATCGGATGGCGCGACGGTGTGCGGGCGGTGGGGTGCATCCTTCGGTATCGCAAGGGGTGAGACGTAGCCTGGAGCGGGCATGAGCGAGTTCGTGGTGATCACGGGGTTATCGGGGGCCGGCCGGTCCCTGGCGGCCGACGAGTTAGAGGACCTGGGCTGGTTCGTCATCGACAACCTCCCCGCCGAGCTCATCCCGAAAGTGATGGAACTGGTGCAGGCTCCCACCTCCAGCACTCCGCGGGTGGCGTTGGTGGTGGGCGTCGGCGCTTACGACGCCGATCTACTCGCCGCTCTTGGTGCCCTTCGGGCATCGGGGGCACGGGTACGGGTGCTGTACCTCGATGCTGCGACCGAAGTGCTGGTTCGGCGCTATGAGAGCACCCGACGGCGCCACCCGCTGCTTGGTCCCGGCGATGGGGTGGGCGATGCCATCGAAGCCGAGCGGGCGTTGCTCGAAGCGGTGAAGGCCGAGGCCGACGTGGTGGTGGATACCTCCGAGCTCACCGTGCACGATCTCCACGATCGGATGGTGGATCTCTTCGGCGACACCCACACTGACACCGGGATGCAGACGCGTGTTATTTCTTTCGGGTACAAGCACGGGCTCCCGCTGGATGTAGACCTCGTCCTCGATTGCCGGTTCCTCCCCAACCCGCACTGGGTCGAGGACCTACGCCCCCTCACCGGCCTCGACGAAGCGGTGCGGACCTTCGTGGTGGGCCAGGAGGCTGCCCAGGATTTGCTGGGCCACCTCGATGGGTTGATGGAAATGCTCCTTCCCGCCTATGTGGCGGAAGGCAAGGCGTACCTCACGATTGCGCTGGGCTGCACCGGCGGCCGTCATCGGTCAGTGGTCATCGCCGAGGAGGTGGCCCGCCTGCTGCGGGACCGCGGGTTCGCTCCCACCGTGGTGCACCGGGATGCCGCCAAGTAGGCGGCGTCGGCCATACTGGGGTCTGCGGCTGATCAGGTCGCATTGGCCGTTCTTCGACCCCTGACCCCTGGGAGTAACACTCGATGACAATCCGCGTCGGTATCAACGGATTTGGCCGTATCGGCCGCAACTTTTTCCGAGCCGCCAAGCAGCGCGGAGCCGACATCGACTTTGTGGCCGCCAACGATCTCGGCTCTAAGGATCTGATGGCGCACCTTATGAGATACGACTCGATCCTCGGTCACTGGGATGCCGAGATCGCTACGTCGGAGGCCGGAATCGTGGTCAACGGCGACGAGGTGCAGATCCTCGCCGAGCGCGATCCGAAGGCCCTTCCGTGGGGTGATCTCGGCGTGGACATGGTGATCGAATCCACCGGCATCTTCTCCAGCAAGGAGCAGGCGTCGATGCATCTCGAGGCCGGTGCCCCCTTCGTCATTGTGTCGGCACCCTCCGCCGGCGCCGACGCCACCTTTGTCGTGGGGGTGAACGACGACACGTTCGATCCTGCCGTGCACAAGGTGGTGTCCAACGCCAGTTGCACCACCAATTGTTTCGTACCGATGGTGAAGGTGCTCGATGATGCTTTCGGTATCGAGCGGGGCCTGATGACCACCATCCACGCCTACACCGGCACGCAGTCCGTGGTGGACGGACCGGCGAAGGACTTCCGCGAGGCGCGTGCGGCGGCCATCAACATCATCCCTTCTTCCACCGGGGCGGCTCGGGCCACCAGCCTCGTGTTGCAGTCGATGGCCGGCAAACTCGACGGTACGTCGCTGCGGGTGCCGGTTCCCGATGGGTCCATCACCGACTTCACTGGGGTACTGAACCGTGATGTGACGGTAGAAGAGGTGAATGCAGCCTTCCGGGCGGCGGCGAGTAGTGGTCCGTTGTCCAAGGTGCTGGTTTACAACGAGGAGCCCATCGTGAGTTCCGACATTGTGGGTTCGTCGGCCTCGTGCACCTTCGATGCGCCTATCACCATGGTGAATGGGAATCTGGTGAAGGTGATGGGCTGGTACGACAACGAGTGGGGCTATTCCAACCGGTTGGTGGATCTCATCGAGATCACCGGCGCCAAGCTCAAGGGCTGACCATGACCAACCTCGGGGTCCCCTCGCTGGAGGACCTGTTGCCGCTAGAGGGCCGCCGTGTCCTCTTGCGGGCCGATTTCAACGTGCCGGTCCAGGATGGCCGGATCACCGACGACCTGCGGATTCGGGCCGCGTTGCCCACCATGAGATGGCTCCAGGACCACGGGGCCAGCGTGGTGGCCTGCACCCATTTCGGCCGCCCCCAGGGTGTGCCTGACCCTCGCTACGACGTGGCCCCGATCCGGGCCCGTCTGGCGGAATTGGCGCCCGGGGTTGCGTTGCTCGAGAACCTCCGCTTCAGCCCGGGCGAGACCACCAACGATCCGGCGTTCGTGGCGGAGTTGATCGGTGGATTCGATGCCTATGTAAATGATGCGTTCGGCGCCTCGCACCGGTCCCACGCATCGATCGTGGGACCCCCGCAGCGCCTGCCGAGCGCCGCCGGTCGGCTCCTCGAACGGGAAGTTGCCGTTCTCGGTGGTCTCCGGGAGCACCCGAATCGATCCTTCGTGGCGGTGCTCGGCGGTTCCAAGGTGAGCGACAAGCTCACGGTGATCGAGTCGTTGCTGGAGGTAGCCGACGAGGTGCTCATCGGGGGGGCGATGTGTTTCACGTTCTTCAAAGCCATGGGGCATGAAGTGGGCGCGTCACTGTGGGAAGACGACATGGTGGAGCGATGCCGGGGGCTGCTCGATGGCGGTGCGGCGATCCGCCTGCCCAGTGATGTCACCGCCCTCGGGCCGGGAGGTAAGATCGGCCACCCCGACGCGGGCGGGGTGGTGCGCCACATGGGCCGTTCGATCCCAGAGGGATGGATGGGCCTCGACATCGGCCCGGGTACCTCAGCGGAGTTCTGCGACGCCGTACAGGACGCTCGGACGGTCTTTTGGAACGGGCCGATGGGCGTCTTTGAAGACCCGCGTTTCGAAGCCGGAACCCGCACACTCGCCGAGGCGGTGGCCGAGTCGTCGGCCTTCACCGTGGTGGGTGGAGGAGACTCCGCGGCGGCCGTTGCTCACTTTGGCCTGGCCGACCGGATCGATCACATCAGCACCGGTGGCGGTGCGTCGCTGGAACTACTTGAACAGGGGGACCTCCCCGGGCTCCGTGCCCTCCGTCAGTCGAGGAAGGAAACCGCATGACCAAGGTCCGTAAGCCGCTGATCAGTGGCAACTGGAAGATGCATCACAACCACTTCGAGGCGTTGCAACTTGTCCAGAAATTGAGTTACCTCATCACTCCCGACGACTTCGCGGCGGTGGATGTATCAATCCATCCGCCCTTCACCGATCTTCGGACGGTGCAGACCTACCTCATCAGTGAGAAGGAGCCGATCCCGATCGCCCTGGGAGCCCAGCATTGTCATTACGACGACACTGGTGCCTTCACCGGGGAGGTGTCGCCGGCCTTCCTCGCCAAACTCGAGGTGGCTTATGTGATTGCGGGGCACTCCGAGCGTCGGGAAGTGTTTGGGGAAACCGATGAGCAGGTGAACGCCAAGGTGCACGCCATCTTGCGCCACGGGATGACCCCGATCCTGTGTTGCGGAGAGACGCTGGAAGAACGCGAGGCAAGCCATACTGAGGCCAAAGTCACCGGGCAGGTCGAAGCAGGGTTGGCGGGCCTGACGGCGGATCAAGTGGCCGGTCTGGTGCTCGCCTACGAACCGATCTGGGCCATCGGTACGGGCCGAACCGCCAGCAGTGAAGACGCCCAGGGGGTCTGTGGTCTGGTGCGCACGGTGGTGGAGGGCCGTTTCGGAGCCGAGGCCGCAGCCGGGGTGCGTATTCAATACGGCGGGTCGGTGAAGCCCACCAACGCCGCCGAACTGATGGCCCAGCCCGATATCGATGGGGCGCTGGTGGGTGGGGCGAGTCTCGACGCCGACGATTTCGCCCGTATCGTTGGGTATCGCTCGTAGCGGGTATCGGCTCCCGAAGGTGCTCGCCTGAGTAAGATTCCTAGCATCGTCGTGCGGTTCGCGTGTTTCCGGGCTTGGGTGACGTCGTTGGTCTGCCGTTGTTCCGTCTTGGGAGGATTTTCTGTGCGTAAACCCTGGTCCCCGCTCGTTGTTATCCTGCTCGCCTTTTCTCTGTTAGCGGCCGCCTGTGGCGGCGATGACAGTGATGAGGGCTCGAGTTCCACGGACGGCTCCGGATTCCCCGACACGTTCCCGGCGCTCACCACCCCCACCAAGGGTGGCGTTCTCGAGATCGCGATGGAGGAGAACATCGACTGCTGGAGCGGGTTGTCCTACTACACCACCTCCTGGTCGCTCTTTTACTTCATGGCCCGAGGTCTCTATGGGTA
>CAMDIH010000075.1 GCA_945898515.1 Candidatus Neomicrothrix parvicella RN1
GCCGAACTCTGGCACCACCGCATCCGCACGCAATGGGGCTTTGCGGACCAGGACGGCCCGGCGCTGGCGGGCCTGTTCCGCCAGCAGTATCGCGGCGGCCGGTACTCCAGTGGCTACCCGGCCTGCCCCGACCTCGAAGACAACGTCACCATTCTGAACCTTTTGGGCGGCCAGCGCATCGGCCTCGAGTGCAGCGAGGACACCGGGTTCCAGTATCAGCCCGAGCAGACCACCAGCGCCCTCATCTGTCATCACCCCCAGTCCAAGTACTTCGTGGCCCGCTAGCCCCACCGCCCGGAGTAGTTAGTTAGGATAACTATCTGTTAGACTGGGGTGGTGCCTGCCTCCCCCGCCCCAACCGATGTGGAAATCGCGGCTCGCCTCCGCCTCAGCGCCACCCGCCTGGCCCGCCGACTGCGGCAAGAAGGCGGCGGCGGACTCACCCCCAGCCAACTCTCCGCCTTGGCGGCCGTGCACAACAACGGGCCCCTCACCCTCGGGGCGCTGGCCGACTACGAACGAGTCGCTCCCCCAACCATCACCAAGTGCGTAGCGAAACTCGAAGCTGATGGTCTCCTCGAGCGCACCGCCGACGGCACCGACCGACGGATTCATCGAGTGAGCACCACCAAGGCCGGCGATGCCCTCATCGCTGAGACGCGTCGCCGGAAGACCACCTGGCTGACCCAGCGCCTTGAAGCCCTCGACCCCACCGAGCGATCCCGCCTCGCCGCCGCGCTCGATGTGCTCGATCGCTTATGCGAAGAACCCCGGTGACGAGCCTGAACGTCGTTTCCCGAGAGATCTTCAGATCACTCGGCATCCGCAACTTCCGCTTATTCTTCGTGGGTCAGTCGATCTCTCAAGTGGGGAACTGGCTCACCCTGATCGCCCAGACCCTGTTGGTGCTCAAACTCACCAACAGCGGTATTGCCCTCGGGCTCCTCGCCGCTGCTCAATTCGGCCCGGTACTGATCTTCGGAGCGTTCGCCGGCCTGGTGGCCGACCGAAGCGACAAACGGAAACTACTCCTCGTGGTGCAGTCGTTCGCCATGGTGCAATCCTTCGCCCTGGCCGCCCTCGCCTTCCAGGCCCATCCCCCGATGTGGGCCATCTATCTCGTCGCCAGTTTCGGCGGCCTCGCCACCGCCTTCGACAACCCCGCCCGTCGGTCCTACGTCGTGGAGATGGTTCCCACCAGCCACATCTCCAATGCCGTGAGCCTCACTACCGCCATGATGACCGGCTCCCGCATCATCGGACCAGCGTTGGGGGGTCTGCTGGTGGCCACCGTTGGATTCGGATGGGCGTTCATAGTCGACGGCGCCAGTTACATCGCCGTGCTGACCAGTCTCGCCATGATCGATTCCCGCCAGGTGCGCCCCGCTCCGGTGACCCCGCGTGGCCGGGGACAGGTGCGGGCCGGCCTACTCCACGCGTGGCGCATCACGGAACTACGGGTTCCCATCATCATGCTGGCCGTGATCGGCACCCTGGCCTTCAACTTTCAGACCGTCCTACCCCTGTTTGTGGTGCGCGACCTCGGCGGCGCGGCCATCACCTTCTCGATTCTGATGTCGGTGACGAGTATCGGCTCCCTCGCCGGCGCGCTCCACTCAGCTCGTCGGACCCACATCTCCATCGACAGCGTGACGTTGGCGGCGGCGGGCTTCGGCTCCGCCCTCCTCGCCCTGGCCCTCGCCCCCCACCAGCCCATCGCCTTCGCCATTGGCGCGGTCATGGGCTTTGCCAGCATCTCCTTCATGACCACCTCTACCGCCATCGTGCAACTCCGGACCGATCCGATGATGCGCGGTCGCATCCTCGCCCTGCAATCCCTGGTATTCCTGGGGAGCACCCCCATCGGAGGCCCGATCCTCGGGTTCATCTCCCAGCGCTACGGCGCCCGCTACGGCCTGGCGGTGGGCGGCTTCGCCGGATTGGGGGCGTCCCTGTACGGGGCACTGGCCGTGCGGAAGGCCCGCCGAGCGGGGGAACACCACCCGAGGCGTTCGCCCGGCGAGGGCCAGGGCCTCATCACCCCTGCGGTAACCCCCCAACCGGTGGAATCATGACGGCCGACCTCCCGATCCCGCTGCTCGAGGGCCTAGCCACCACACGAGCCATCCGACGGTTCCGCGACGAGCCCATCCCCGATACCGACCTGAACCAGATCCTGTGGCACGCCACCCGGGCTCCATCGGGGTCGAACCGCCAGCCCTTCCGCTTCATCGTGCTCCGGGATGGGCCGGTGGCCATCGATGCCCGACGGGTGCTCGGGCAGACCTTCCGGGCGATGTGGGCCGACAAGCGCGCCGCCGATGCGTACGGCACCGGCAGTGGCACCGATGCCACCTCGCCCAAGGCCCGCATGGCCGAAACGATGCAGCACTTCGTGGACCACTTCGAGGCCACCCCGGTGGTGGTGCTGGCGTGCATCAAGCGGGACCGCGACCCCGGACCCACCGAAGGAGCCAGCATCTACCCGGCGTGTCAGAACCTCCTCCTGGCGGCCCGGGCCCTCGGGTACGGCGGGGTGATGACAACCTGGCACGCCCTCGCCGAGCCCGCCCTGCGGCCCCTGCTCGGCCTTCCCGACACCGTGGGCATCTCCGCCATCCTGGCGTTGGGTCGACCCGCCGGACATCACGGTCCTGTGCGTCGCCGCCCCATCGGGGAATTGGTGTACGACGACCGCTGGGAAGGCCCAGCCACCTGGGCTCACGACCCCGAAGGCACCCGCCACACCGCCGCCGGCCCCCGCCGATAGACCCCGCGCCGCGATCAGCGGCGCCCCGACCGGAAAGCGGCCCTCGCACTCTTGGCCCTCTCCGCCGGCGGGAAAGACCACGCCTCCCACTCTGATGCGGCGGTAGACCGCACGGCCCGGAGTAGAGCACCACCGGTCACCCCCGAGCCACCGCCGAACGGGGGGGTCAGTGGTCGAGGCGAGCGAGTTCGGCTCGCACCTTTTGTTCACTGGCTCCGCCCTTGACACCCACCTTCTGGGCAAAAGTGCTCACCCGCAGTTCCTCGAGCATCCATCGCACCCGCCCGTCGTGATCCGCCACCGCCACCGACCGGTACTCCTCCTCCAGCGCCCGCAACGACAACGTACGGACCCGATCGCGATCCGGTTGAGCCACCGCCTTTTCCAACCGGACCTCGATGCCCTGAACATAACGACGCACATCGTCCAGACGGTCCACTCCCGCGGCCACAATCCACCCGCGGTGCAAGAGACGACGCACGTGGGCCTGCACATCCAGCACGGTCTCATCGAGAGCGGCGGTGAGCATCGACCCGCACCGGTCCTCCACCCGCGCCACGGTGGCCACCACCTCCCCGACCGTGGTGGCCACCGAGCGAGCCACCGGCGCGAAACCAGCCTTCACCGATACCACCAGGGCGGAGAACAGTTCGGGCTCCCACACCGGCCCCCCCGCCTCCAGCAACAAGTGATCCACGGCCGCCACCGTGGCTTCGCGATACACCTCGGCGGCGGTGAGGTGACCCGAAGCCGCCAGGGCCAACTTGGTGGCGTTCGACAAGGACTTATCCAGCGTGCGTAGCGGCGAGCCGATCTGCAACAGCAAGAGCCGTCGAGTGCCCCGCCACATCGCCACGCTCTGCTCCCCCTCACTGGGAAGGACCCGCAGCGCCACCGTGTCGCCTTCATCCACCAGGCACGGGTAGGCGACGACGTTGATCCCTGCATGGGTGGTGATCACCGTGCGGGGCAGCGACCCCCCCGGCCAGGAGCGCAGGCCGAACTGTTCGGCCAGAGGGGCTGATTGCGCGATGGCTTCCCGCACGCGATCCACCAGGGTGGCGCGGAGCGCCCCCACATCTTTGCTCCATGCCACCGGCGTACCGGCGGTGTCCACCGCCCGCACGGTGATGCGCAGAGGCGGGGGCACCCGGTTCACCACAAAACTGGCGGCGCGAAACGGCTCGCCGGTGCGTCGCGCCATCACTCGGGCCAGAGCATCCACCAAGGGGCCCTCGCTCGGGTCGAGCTCAGCCAACACCGCGGCCGCCACCTCCCCCGCCGGGCTGGCATGGCGTCGCAGGTTTTTGGGTGCCGTGCGCAGGAGGGCCGCGATCAACTCGACCCGTCGCCCCGGCACCTGCCAGTCCAGGCCGGCGGCCGCCACCTGATCGAGTAACGCCAGGGGCACATCCACGGTGACGCCATCGAGATCCGAACTGGCGTCGAGGGTGTAGGTCAACGGGAGCCGCACCGGACCCAGCGGCCACGTCTCCGGAAAGCCGTCCATGTCCATCGGGCCTGTGCCCGTGTCGATGAGGTCGCCCCGGGTGTAGGTGAGTCGATCGGGATCGCGGTGTTGCTCGCCCTTCCACCATTTGTCGAAACGTCGAGCCGAAGTGATGTCATCGGGCACCCGGGCATCGAAGAAACTCCACAGCGTCTCGTCGCTGACGAGAAGATCCCGTCGCACCCGCTCCTCCAATGCCACCACGGCGGCCACCTGGCCCTGATTGGCCTGCACGAACATGTGCCCACCGTGCCAGTCGCCGTCCACCAGGGCATGACGAAGGAACAAGGCCCTCGCCTCGGTGGGGTTGACGCGGTCGTAGGCCAGCCGACGCCCGGCGACGATCGGGAGACCGTACAGACTCACCCGTTCGATGGTCATCGCCGCCCCCGACTCCACCTCCCACCACGGCTGCTCGTAACTCCGAGTCACCAGATGGGCGGCGGCCCTCTCGATCCGATCGGGCTGAATCTGCGCCACGGTGCGGGCGCGCAGGCGGTTCGTCTCTACCAGTTCGGCCGCCATCACCCATTTGGGCCGTCGCTTCCCCAATGCCGTGCCGGGCGTGAGGACAAATCGAGCCTCGCGTGCCCCCCGGTACTCCGCCCCCGAGGGATCCAGGAGGCCGATATGCGACAGCAACCCCGACAGCAGCGACACATGCACGGCATCGCGGTTCGGCTCGGCGGCCAATGGCCGTACCTCGAGACCCAGGCCCCGGGCCACCTGACGGAGTTGCACGTGCACGTCCTGCCACTCACGCACGCGCAAGTGATGGAGATACTCGGCCTGGCACATCTTGCGGAACTGGCTGGACCCCCGCACCTTTTGCTGCTCCCGCAGGTAACGCCAGAGGTTGAGATAAGTGATGAAGTCCGATTCGGGATCGGCAAACCGCTGGTGCTGCTCCCGGGCGGCCTGCTCCTGATCCGGCGGACGCTCGCGGGGGTCCTGGATGGACAGGACCGCCGCCAGCACCAGCACCTCGCCCACCACCCCGTGCCGATCGGCTTCGAGCACCATGCGCGCCAATCGAGGGTCGGCCGGAACCCGAGCGAGACGCTTCCCCAGTTTCGTGAGTCGAACGTGATCCCCAGTGGTGCCACGATCGATGGCGGCAAGTTCCTCCAGGAGCATGATGCCGTCTTTGATGGCCCGCCTATCGGGGGGCTCCACGAAGGGGAAGGCCGACACGTCGCCGAGGCCCAGAGCCGCCATTTGCAGGATCACCGACGCCAGATTGGTGCGAAGGATCTCGGGTTCGGTGAATTCCGACCGGGCGTGAAAATCCTCCTCGGAATAGAGGCGAATGCAGATGCCCGGAGCGACCCGTCCACAGCGACCGGCGCGCTGGTTGGCCGACGCCTGCGAAATCGGCTCGATCGGTAGCCGTTGCACCTTCGTGCGCCGGTTATAACGAGACACCCTGGCCGTACCGGGGTCCACTACCCCAACAATTCCCGGGACGGTAAGGGACGTCTCGGCCACGTTGGTGGCCAACACCACGCGGCGGTTTTGATGAGGGGCAAAGACACGGTGCTGATCGGCGGCCGACAACCGGGCGTAGAGCGGCAGCAGTTCGGTGTCGCGCAGATCGAGACGCGCCAGAGCCTCGGCCGTGTCACGAATCTCCCGTTCCCCCGAAAGGAACACGAGGATGTCGCCAGGGCCGTGCCTCATCAGTTCCTGGACGGCATCACCGATCGCCTGCGTCTGGTCGCGCCGCTCCCGGGCGTCATCGTCGATCGGCCGGTAACGAACCTCCACCGGGAACGATCGGCCCAGCACCTCCACTACCGGCGCGTCGTGGAAGTGTTTCGAGAACCGCTCGGTATCGATGGTGGCGGAGGTGATGATCACCTTCAGATCGGGGCGCTGCGGCAGCAACTGGCGGAGGTACCCGAGGAGGAAGTCGATGTTGAGGCTGCGCTCGTGGGCCTCATCGATGATCAGCACCTCATAGGCCCGCAGAAGGTGATCCCGTTGCACCTCGGCGAGCAGGATTCCGTCGGTCATCACTTTGATGAAGGTGTCGGGGCCTACGCGATCGTTGAAACGCACCGTGTACCCAACCGCCTGGCCGATCTCCGTGCCGAGTTCCTCGGCGATGCGCTCGGACACCGCCCGAGCGGCCAGCCGTCGCGGCTGGGTGTGGCCGATCAGCCCCCGCACCCCGAGTCCCAGTTCCAGACACAGCTTGGGGAGTTGCGTGCTCTTACCGGAGCCGGTCTCTCCCGCGATCACCACCACCTGGTGGGCCTGGATGGCCTCCAGGATGACCTCGCGATAGGCCACCACCGGGAGATCGGGGTAGCGCAAACTAGGGAGCGCGGCCCGGAGCGCTTCTCGACGAGTGTCCTCCCTCATCGGCGATCGGATTTTTTCGGCGAGGCCTTGGCCGCCTGTCGGTCCTGAGTGCGTCGAGCGTGATCCTCGGCCCGCTCACCGGCCAGCATCGCCTCCTCTCGCAGCTCGAGATAGGCGTCGAGTCGATCCTGGGTGAGATCCCCCCCCACCACGGCGGCCGCCACGGCACAGCCGGGTTCGCCCGTGTGGGCACAGTCGTTGAAGCGACAGTGCAGACCAAGTTCCTCGACATCGGTGAAGGTGGCGTCGACCGACTCCTCGTCGCCAGCCAAGCCCACCTCCCGAATCCCCGGTGAGTCGATGATCACGCCACCGCCCGGTACGAGATGCAACTGCCGGTTCGTGGTGGTGTGGCGGCCCTTGGCATCACCGGCTCGCACCGCCCCCGTGACGGCCACCTCCGCCCCCAGGATGGCGTTGACCAGCCGGGACTTGCCGGCCCCGGACTCACCCAGCAGCACCGACGTGCATCCCACCAGCCGGGCCCGAAGTTCGGTGATCCCCAACCCGGTGGGGGCCGCGGTGAGAAGACGCTCCAGCCCCGGGTGAACAGCGTCGATGGCCGCCAGCGTGCCCTCGAGGTCCGGGGCGAGATCCGCCTTGGTGAGAACAAGAATGGGGAGCGCCCCCGCATCCCACGCCAACGCCTCACCGCGCTGCACCCGACCGGCCCGCACGAACCGATCCAGGCCACACACCAAAAGCACCAGGTCCACGTTGGCGGCGAGCACTTGCAGGTCGTCTCCCCCTGCCGCCCGGCGCCGCAGCAGTGACGACCTCTCCAGCACCGCCACCAGGGTGTCGCCGTCCAACGCCAGCCAATCGCCCACCGTCGGGGCGTCCGCCCCCCGGCGCAGCTTCACAATTCGCTCGCCCCGGGCGGTGAGCACGTTCACCGACACCCCGTCATGGCGAAGCACCCGGCCAGGCTCCACGGCCTCGCCCTGCTCGGCTAGGAGAGTGGCCCAACGCGGGCCCCAGCCAACGGAAAAGAGAGAGTCGAAGGATGACACGGCCCTCTAACGGTACAAGGGCACAGCGCGGCGCTACCGATCCGGCCGAGGGATCTCCGTGAAAGGATGGGGATCGTCCACCACCATCATGAGGACCCATCGTGCCGACCATGACCCGTCGATCTTGTCTTTTCGCTCTCACGCTGGCCCTCGGGGTGGGGGCGGCCTGCTCGGGCCGCGATGCTCCGACGACCCGACTGGGCGACATCCAGGTCCTCGCCGGCCATAACGCCTACCACCTCGAAGGCGAGGCGGCGCTGTTGGCGGTGATCACCGCTAACGTGCCCGCCCTCACGCCCACCATTGAGTACTCACACCCCACCCTCACCAACTCGCTCAACGCCGGTTTGCGGTCCTTCGAACTCGACGTGTTCGAAGATCCCGACGGGGGCCGGTACGCCACTCCGAAAGCCCAGCCGATCCTTGGCCTGGCCCCCATCGACCCCGCGATGCTCGATGCTGGCTTCAAGGTGTTCCACGTGCAGGAAGTGGACTACCGCTCGACGTGCGTCACCTTCGTTCTGTGCCTCGAGCAACTCGAAACCTGGTCGGATGCCCACCCCGACCACCTGCCGATCATCATCCAGATCGAAACCAAAGATGACGTCATCCCCGATCCTCTCCGCCTCGGCTTCGTGCAACCCATCCCCGCCACCACCGCCACCTACATCGCGCTGGAAGCGGAGATCCTCTCCGTACTGGACAAGGACCAACTGGTGACGGTGGCCGAGGTGCAGGGCGAGGGAGACACCCTGCGGTCCACCATCGAGACCGTCGGCTGGCCCACGGTGGACAGCCTGCGCGGCCGCTTCATCTTCACGCTGGACCACACCGCCGCCAAACGGGACCTCTACCGGGCGATCCACCCCGACACCCGAGACCGCCTCATCTTCGTGTCGGCCGAACCCCCCGACGCCGATGCCGCCTTCATCGTCCTCAACGACCCGATTGCCGATGCCGCCCGAATACGTGAACTAGTGATGCTCGGCTATCTCGTGCGCACCCGCAGCGACGCCGACACGGTGGAAGCCCGCCGCGGCGACACCACCCGCCGCGACGCGGCGTTCGCCAGCGGCGCCCAGATCGTGAGCACGGACTACGAAACCGTCGACCCACGCTTCCCCGACTATGTAGTGACTCTGCCCGGCGGTGGTGCCGCCCGCTGCAATCCGGTAACAGCACCCGATTGCGACGCCGCCGCCCTGCAGGAATAAGACCGATCTAACCCAGGAGGGCCCGAGCCACCAGATCGGTGACAAAGGCCGTGAGAATGGCGAGGTACAACAGGCCCGTGGCCGCCATGACGGCGGAGTATTGGCGCTCCTTCAGAGCGGCCCGGGTGACCCCCACCAGCACAATGGTGCCGATGGCGCACGCCGCCCACATCCAACCGAGAATCCCGGCGTACCCGTCGTCGATGGTGCCGTTGAGCACCGAGAACATCCCCACCGGCCAGAGCAGCACCAGCATTTCGAGCGGCCAGATGATGGCCAGCGCCCGGATCAGTTCCAAGAGCGGACCGCGCGGCATCCCCGGCTGCACGAGATACCAGTGGCCCAGGAGCATGGCGTCGGTAACCGC
>CAMDIH010000076.1 GCA_945898515.1 Candidatus Neomicrothrix parvicella RN1
AGGCCGGCGTGTCGCATCCGGGCCCGCAACGTCGCCTCGCGGTAGATCCGCACGTGGCCCCCCTCCACGAACGGGGCGTGGTACTCCTCCGACAGCGCCCAGCAGATCTGCTCGGGAAGCCAGGCGGGGACCGTGGCGGCCAGGGTGCCACCCGGCTTGAGTACCCGGAATACCTCGTGCAGGGCCTGTTGGTCGTCCGATACGTGCTCGAGCACCTCGGAGGCGATGATGCGATCGAAGGTGTTGTCGGCGAAGGGGAGGCGCAGCGCATCGCCGTTGGCGGTAACCGCCAACCAGCCCGGTGTGGTGCCGGCCTCGCCGGCGGCCTGCATGGCGGCGAAGAGGCCGCCTACGTCTTTCAACTCCGCCGCGGAGTAGTCGAAGGCCACCGTGCGGGCACCGAGGCGGAACGATTCGAACGCATGCCGGCCGGCGCCGCAGCCCATGTCGAGCAGCAGGTCGCCCGCCTGAAGCCCGAGATCGTCGAATCGGACGGTGAGCACCGTCAGTCCTGGCCCAGGCGGATGCGGTACTGCTCGAGGGTTTTGACGGCGGTGTGCTTCCAGGACCAGCGCGACACGATGCGCTGGCGCCCCCGAGCGCCGACCGTGTTACGCAGGTCCGGCTCAGCCAGGGCCCAGCGCAGTTTGGCCGCCAGGGCCTCGCTGTCGCCGGGCTCCACCAGGAGGGCCGTGTCGCCGTCGCTGCCGACAACCTCCGGTAGGGCTCCTCCGGTGGTGGCGACCAGGGGTACCCCGCAGGCCATGGCCTCGATGGCCGGGAGAGAGAAGCCTTCGTAGAGCGACGGTACGACGGCCAGTTCGGCCTCCGAGTACAACTCGATGATCCGCTCCTCGGGCACGCCGGTAATGAACTCCACGTGGTCTTCAAGACCGAGCTTTTTGATCGTTTCGTCGCTGGCCCCACCGGGCTTGCGCTTGCCGATGACCACCAGGTGCACATCGTTGCGTTCGGTGCGGAGCTTGGCGACGGCCTCCAGGAGGTACTTGAGGCCTTTCATCGTCACGTCCGCCGAGGCGGTGGTGACGAGGCGGCCGGGGATGGGCTGCACGGCCGGAAGGGGTTGGAAGAGATCGATGTCCACGCCGACGGGCACGACGGCCATGTTTTCCGGTTTGACCTTGTGGTCGTGCACGATGTCTTTGAAGGAGTTCTCCGACACGGTGATGATCCGCTTGAGCCGCTGGGCAACCTGGGTCTGCATGTCGACGAAGGCATACCAGCGCCGGAGCGTCAGTCGCTTGTACCAGCCGTCGGCGGCCTCCATTTCGAGGCGCCGGTCTACCGTGATCGGATGGTGGATGGTGCCCAGGATGGGCAGGCCCAGTTGGCGCTCGATAAGGAGCAGCCCGTAGCCGAGACACTGGTTGTCCTGAACGATGTCGAAGTCGCCCTGGCGGTGCCGCAGGTGGTCCCAGGCGCGAAGGGAGAACGCCAGGGGCTCGGGGAAGGTACCGACGGAAAACGCCGTGACCTCCACCAGGTCTTTCCAGTTCTTCAGTTCCCACACGCCGGGCATCCGCAGCGGGAAGTGGTCGTTGTAGATGTCCAGGCTGGGGAGTTCGATCAGCGGGATCCGCTCGTCGAGCACCGGGTAGGGCTGCCCGCCGAGTACCTCAACATGGTGCCCGAGATCCACCAGGGCCTTGGCGAGATGCCGGGTATAGACCCCTTGGCCACCCACATGGGGCTTGCCCCGATAGGCCAACAGGGCAATGCGAAGAGGCTCGTCACTGGACATAGACCCCCCAGCCTTTCGGTCTATTGACCCATCGGTCAACTTCCGGGCGCCTGCTCCGGGCCGGGGACCGTGTTTCGTGGGCTGGCGACGTGCTAGCGGGTGTGCACCTCATCGCCGGTATGCAAGATGCCCGCGCTCACGATGGAGGCGTACACCCCCAGATTGTTGGCGTGGCTATCGCGGATGGTGGTGCCGATGGTGAGGTCGCGTTCCAGGCCCGGCTGGGCCCGGCTGGGCATGCTGCAGCGTGGCGTGGGCATGAGCACCTCAGAATGCACCTCGCCCAGCGCAATGGTGGTCCAGGCATCTTCAGCCCATCCCGGGGTGGGCCCATCGATGAGGGCGGTGGGCCGGAATCGGCGCACGTCCCACTGTCCATGGGGATGGAGTGCGGCGGCGGCGGCCAGGCTGGCGGTGGTGAGCCAGTGGGCATCGGCGAGATCCACCCAGGTGCCCGGCGGGCCGGGCCAGTCGAACAACGGCGTGTCCTCGTCGGACCACCCGGTGTGCATCTCCATCGGCAACACGGCGTCGGTCGGCGGCGCGTCGAGATACACATCGCGGTCCAACCATGTCGACAACGCGGCGTGGACGTCGGGATCAGCGGCGGCGAGTTCGGAACCACCGGGCAGGGTGATGATCACGCCGTCGGTGTCATCGAGCCGAGCCGACGCCTCTAGTAGTTGGGCCCACGCTTTGGCCGACAGGACCTTCCCGGCGGCCCGATCGACCACCGCCAGACCCCGATCACCCGTCGCGCCGCCCGGGGCCACGGCCAGGGAAGCCACCGGCTCACCCTGGAAGGATTTCACCGGATAGCGCCAGAGTTGGGCGATGAAACCAAGGTCCTCCATCCCGGCACCCTACGCTCACCAGCGGGCCACCGGTGGCTCGTCTGGGCGGTGCTGGACGGGCCGAATCAGGGCGGGGACCAGGCGAGGGACATGTGGGTGATGAGGGGCTGGGTGGGGTGCACGATCTGCGGCCACCCCGGGTGGTTGAGCGCATCGGGCGGGCCGGTTTGTGGCTCCACGCAGATGGCGTGGGCCGGATGGTCGTAGAGCACCAGGTGATTGCCGGTAGAGGTGATCGACACCACCAACGCTCCCGGCCAGGTCAAGGTGGCGGGCCAGGTCAGGCCCGTGAAGCAGTCGTCCCAGGGGCCCGCCGGAGGCGGGGAAACCACCTCGCCCCGCGGCAGGCCCTGGTCATCGCGGGGGTACCAGCCGGTGGCGTCGATCGCCACCACCAGGTCACCGCCGGTGGCCAAGGACCGGCGGAACCAGGGATGCCAGCCGGCGGTGGCGGGAAAGGACGAGCCGCTGGTGTGCACTTCGAGGCTCAGGTCCAGGCGATCGGCGGTGAGGCTGATGTGGTGGATGGCCCAGCCGGCGAAGGGCCAGTGGGGTTGGAGATCGGCGCGCAGCCGGAGATGGTCTGGGCCCGATTGCTCCACGAGCCAACCGCGGTCGAACCCGGTGCCGTGTATGGCGTGGGGGGCCTGGTTCTGACGGAGTTGGTGCACCTCCCCACCCCACTCGAAGCGGCCATTTCGCACTCGGCCGGCGAAGGGAATCATCGGGTAACAGCCCGAGAGGAGAGGATCAGCCGTCGGGGCCACGAGAAGTTCGTCACCCTGCACCCGCAGGGACGTGAGGCGTCCGCCGTCCGCCGGGTTCACCTGCACCGCCACCGCTCCCGCCGTGAGGGTGATCACCCCGGCAGGGAGGCGAGGAAGCCCGAAAGGGCTTCCCACCAGGCGGCGGGGGCTTCGAGTTGCGGGCTATGGCCGCCGCCGGGGATCACCGCCAGATCAGCGCCGGGGATGGTGGCCGCCATGCGCTTGCTGTCGCCAATGAAGGGGGCATCTTGTTCCCCCACGATCACCAGTACCGGCATGTCGAGGGTGGCCAAGGCGGCCAACCGGTCGGGTTGCCCGGGGAAGGTGGCGAGCATGGCGGCGAACATGGCCGGTGACGAAGCCCGGAGGTTGCGGTCGCCCCGGGCGGCGTAGGAGGGGTCCTCAGCCATCATGCGACGGTTCACCTCCGAGGCCAGCGGGCCGTCGCTGGCCGCCCCCATGATGTCGGCCACCACGTCGATGCCCTCGTCGCGGGCGACGGCGACGCCCAATTTCACCAGCTCCGGGTCGATCGGGAGGGGCCCGTGGGAGGTGTCCATGAGTACGACGGCCTCGACGCGATCAGGGGCGCGCAGCACGAGGCACTGCGTGATCATGCCGCCCATGGAATGGCCCAGGATCACAAAGCGTTCGAACCCGATGGCGTCGGCGAGGCCCAGCAAATCGCTGGCGAAAATCTCGAAGCTGTAGTCGGCCTCCAGGGGCGGGTGGCTGCTGTTGCCATGGCCGCGTAGGTCGGGTGCCACCACGTGCCAACCCGCCGCCGCCAGGGGGCCGAAGGTCATGTCGAAATCGGTGCGCGAACCGGTGTGGCCGTGCACCAGTAGGAGCGGTCGCCCGCCCATTCCCGCCTCGGTGATCGCCAGTTCCATCTCACCGACGCGAATCGTTCTGTCTTGGGTCGTCATCTCGTCTCGCTTCCCCTGTCGGCTGGCGGCACCCTAGCGTTGGCGGCATGCGAGCAGTTGTGCAGCGGGTGACTAAGGCTTCGGTGTCGGTGGAGGATGCGGTGGTGGGGTCGATCGGCCCGGGGTTGTGCGTATTGCTGGCCGTAACGCATACCGATGGGGAGGCCACCGCCCCCCGGATGGCCGACAAACTCTGGAACCTGCGGATCTTTGATGACGCCGCGGGGGTGATGAATACCTCGGCGGCACAGCAGGATGCCCCGCTGCTGGTGGTGTCCCAGTTCACCCTGTACGGCGACACGGCCCGGGGCCGACGACCGTCGTGGCTCGCCGCGGCCCGGCCCGAGCAGGCAGAACCGCTGGTAGAGGCCGTGGTGGCCCACCTCCGCGACTTCGGCGCCACCGTGGCCACCGGCCGCTTCCGCACCGATATGGCCGTGGCCCTGGTGAACGACGGTCCCGTCACCCTCATCCTGGAGGTCTGATGCCTGGGGTTGGCGGCGCCGATCGCGTAGCGTCGGCGGCGTGAACCGGCCGTTGCCTCCGTGGTTCGATGACGCCAAACTCGGCATTTTCGTGCACTGGACCGCCGCCGCCGTTCCCGCCTTCGCCCCGATCAGCGAATCACCCTTCGATCTCGCCGCCGAAGGGGGATGGGCGGAGGCGATGCGCTCCTCGCCGTACGTCGAGTGGTACCAGAACTCGATTGCGATCGAGGGTTCTCCCGCGGCGCAGCACCACGCCGAGGTGCACGGTAACCGGCCCTACGACGATTTCGTGGCGCAGTTCCTGGCCGGCCACGCCGGATGGCAACCGGAGCCGTGGGCCGATTTGTTCGAACAGGCCGGTGCTCAGTACGTGGTGCTGGTTACCAAACATCACGACGGCGTGTTGCTCTGGCCCAGCGCCACCCCCAACCCGCACAAGCCGGCGTGGGGGAGCGAACGCGATCTGGTGGGCGATCTCGCCACCGCCGTACGCCGCCACCACATGCGCTTCGGCACCTACTACTCCGGTGGGCTCGACTGGACCTTCGGTGGTCTGCCCATGCGGGATTTCGAGGGCATGATCGCCGCCATTCCGCAGTCGCCTGAGTACCTGGCCTACGCCGATAGCCACTGGGCGGAGTTGATCGAGCGCTACCAACCCGACGTGCTCTGGAACGACATCGGCTATCCGGCCGCCGCCGATCTGGATGGGTTGTTCGAGCGGTACTACCAAGCCGTACCCGACGGCGTGGTGAACAACCGGTTCGACTGGATGGGTCAGTCGGCCGGGGTTGTCCACTGCGACTTCGTGACGCCGGAGTATTCCATCACGGGCGACCCCACGCGGAAATGGGAGAGCACCCGAGGGATCGGGACGTCGTTCGGTTACAACCGGGCGGAGTCCGACGCCAGTTATCTCTCCGCCGATGCCCTCGTGGGGATGTTCATCGACATCGTGGCCCACGGTGGCAATCTGCTCCTCAACGTGGGTCCCACCGCCGCCGGCGTGATCCCCTGGGCGCAGGCGCAGCGACTACTGGCGCTGGGGTGGTGGCTCCGCACCAACGGTGAGGCCATCTACCGCAGCCGTCGATGGTCTCGCCCGGCGGGCGTCACCGGAGAAGGTCATCCGGTTCGCTTCACCGCCAAGGACGACGCGTTGTACGCCATCGTGAAAGGCACTCCTTCATCGGCCCAGGTGGAACTCGACGTGCAGCCGCCGCCGGGGGCCACCGTCACGCTGCTGGGCCACGACACCCCCCTACCCTGGCAGGACTCACGCGTGAGCTTGCCCTGTCGCCCATCCGCCGCCCCCGCCTTCACCATCAAGATCACTCCCGCTCCCGACTGAGCGGTCGCCGCCGTTGGCGCGGTGTCCCGCCCGGTAGCGTCATGATCCGTGTTAGTAGCCAAGGACCTCGTGGTAAGCCACGGGGCGCAGGTGGTGCTCGGTGGGGTGTCCTTGGCGGTCACCGCCGACACGCGCCTGGGCATCGTCGGACCCAATGGCATTGGCAAATCCACGCTGTTGCGGATCCTGGCCGGGCTCGAATCGCCCGACGAGGGTTGCGTGGAACGGGTGCCGGCATCCACCACCGTGGGGTGGCTTCCGCAGGAACCCGATACCCGGGCGGGGGAGACGTTGCGGGCCTATCTAGCCAGGCGCACTGGGGTAACGGCGGCCAATGAGGCACTCGATGCGGCCACCGCCGCGCTGGGGGGCGATGTCGAGTCGATTGAGGCCTACAGCGCGGCCCTGGAACACTTCTTGGCCATTGGCGCCAACGACCTCGATGCCCGCAGCGGTGTCGTCTTGGCTCAGGTAGGGCTGCCGGCGGATCGCCGCGAGGTGGATGTGAGTCATCTCTCGGGTGGTCAGGCCGCCCGGGCGGCTCTGGCGGCCATCTTGTTGTCGCGCCAGGACGTGTTGTTGCTCGACGAGCCCACCAACGACTTGGATTTTGCCGGCCTCGATCTCCTCGAGCACTTTGTGGCGGCCACTGCCTCCGCGGTGGTCACGGTGTCTCATGATCGCGCCTTCCTTGATCAGGTGGCGACCCGCATCCTCGAACTACGCGAACCCGATCACCGCGGCGTGAGCCATGCGGGGGGGTGGAGCGATTATGTGGAATCGCGCGAGTTGGCCCGACGGCAGCAGTACGAGGGTTACGGGAAGTTCATCGCCGAGCGTGATCGCCTTCGAGATCGTCAGCGCACCCAACGAGAGTGGGCGGTGGTCGGGGTGCGCAACGCCAAGGCCCGCTCCCGCGACAACGACAAGTTCATTGTCCATCACAACGCTCAGCGGTCCGAACAGATGGCCTCGAAGGCCAAGGCCACCGAGAAGGCCATTGAGCGACTCGAGGTAGTGGACAAGCCATGGGAGCCCTGGGAACTTCAGCTTGAGTTGAAGGCGGCCACCCGCTCGGGCGATGTGGTGGCGCGCCTGGACGGGGCGGTGATGACGCGGGGCTCGTTCCAACTCGGGCCGATCAGCCTGGAGGTGGCCTGGCAGGATCGTCTCGCCATCCTCGGGCCCAATGGCTCCGGGAAAACGACGCTTCTGCGGGCCATCCTCGGCGAGGAGGAACTAGCCGCTGGGCAGCGGTGGATGGGGCCGGGGGTGAAGGTGGGCCTGCTCGACCAGCGCCGGGCGCGCTACGCCGCCGACCAACCCCTGCTGCGCTCCTTCATGCACACCACCGGCCTCGACCGCTCCGAGGCCCGGTCGTGTCTGGCGAAGTTTGGCTTGGGCGCCGATCACATGGAACGACCAGGACGAAACCTCTCACCTGGTGAACGCACCCGCGTCCTCCTGGCCGAGTTCACCACTGCGGGGGTGAACTGTCTCGTGCTCGACGAGCCCACCAACCACCTCGACCTTCAGGCGATCGAGCAACTCGAAGCGGCCCTGGGGAGTTACGACGGCACGTTGCTGCTGGTCACCCACGACCGGGCGTTTCTTCAGAATGTGAACGTGACCCGCACACTCGACTTGGGCTAAGCCAGCACAACCCCGGCTTGGCGTCGACGGGTACCAACTACTTCGATGGTCCAGCCGCTCAGAATGCAGCCGACGGCCAGGACTAGGCCGATGAGGTTGCCGTAGCGGGTGTAGATCGTAAGACCTTCCCGCAACGACACCTCTCGCTGGATCACTTGCGTTTCGCTGATGGCGCTGCGCTCGATGATCCGGCCGTTGTTGTCGATGATGGCGCTGAAGCCGGTGGGGGCTACCTGGGCGACCCAGCGCCCGCTCTCAATGGCTCGCATGCGCGATGACGCCAGTTGTTGGGTCTGCACGATCGTGCCGGTGAACGACGAGCCGTTGGTGGGATTGACGACGAGACGCGCCCCGGCCTCGACGCCTTCGCGGGTGCGGTCAGGGAAGAAGATCTCCCACGAGATCGGGGTGACTACCCGTCCCACGGGACCGGGCACGTCGAGGTAGTTGGGGATCTCGCCGATCACCGCATCCCGGCGAGGGAGTGCCCCGCCGGCCACCTTGGCCAGCAGGGGTCGGAACGGCACCCACTCCCCGAAGGGCACCCGGTGCACTTTCTCATAGCGCCCCACCAGCTGGCCCTCGGCGTCGAACAACTCGACGGCGTTGCGAAAGTAGCCCTCCCCGGCGTCTTCGATGGCGCCCACCAGTAGCGGCGCGTTCTTGGCCCGGGCGAGGTCGCCCACAATGATGCCCCACGGGTCGTCTATCAGCGGGGTAGGCGTGTCGATCACATCCTCGGGCCACACCATGAGATCGACCGGCGGCTCCACCAGGGCGGTGGCCTCCACGTGGGCGGCGAATACCCGCTTGATGCTGTCCTTGCTCTGGCGGGTTCCCTGGGCCCCACCCCCTTGGACCAAGGCGATCTCGGCGGTCCCCACATCGTGACCCTGGGGTGCCCCTTGGGCGGCGGCGAGCACCACGAGGGGGATGGCGAGGAGACCGAGGGAGGGCAACCAGGCGCGTCGTACGGCGGCCGCCAGGGATTGACCCACGAGGATGGTGCACACCAGGAGCAGCACCGGACCGCCGAGGCGCAGCACGGCGGCGAGCGGACCGGCCACCTGCCCGATGGGAAGACTGGCTAGGGGAACCCCGCCGAAGGGCCACGACGAGCGCAGCAATTCCGCCACGGTCCAAGTGCCCGCCAGGGCCAACCACCGGCCTCGGCCGGGTGGAGCGGCGGCGATGCCAGCCCCCAGCATGGCGGAATAGGCCACACAGGCGATCACGGTGCCCGGGACGGTGAGAGCGGTCATCCACGACAGGCCGGGGACAAAACAGCCCATGGCCACCAACCAGCCGCGGGTGAAGCGGGCCCCGCGCGGTTGGTCGGCGATGAGGCGGTCCACCAGCACCAGGCCCACGAAGGCCAGGGGCCAGAATCCGAAGGGGGGCAG
>CAMDIH010000077.1 GCA_945898515.1 Candidatus Neomicrothrix parvicella RN1
AAGACGGGTGATGCGCTGTCGAAGATCGGTGACGAGGTCGATTATGTGATCACGTTGGAGAACAACTCCTCGTCCGACACGCCGGATCTGGAGTGCACGGTCACCGACCCGATCGTCGGCGTCGACGAGTCGTTCACGGTCGCCTCGGGTGATGTTTACGTGATCAACGTGAACGACTTCGTCATCCCGCCGGACTTCGCGGGTGACGGTGATGACTTTGAGAACACGGCGTCGGCGATCTGCTCACCCATCGGGTTCCCGAACGTGTACCCGGCCCAGGCGTCGTGGTCGACGGAGCTGTTCCAGCCGTCGATCGATGTCGAGAAGACCGGCCCGGACTACTCGAAGGCTGGCGACACGGCGACCTACACGGTGACGATTACCAACACGTCGTCGGCTGACTCCCCGGCCTTGATCCTCGACTCGGTCGTCGACAACCCGGCCGGCGATCAGATGACGGCGGCGGAGACGGCCGGCTGCGGCACCCTGGCGCCAGGTGGATCGTGCGAGTTCTCGTACGACTACGTCGTGCCGGCGGGAGCGCCAGAGCTGCTGGTCAACACCGTGACGGTCAACTTCAACCCCGACGGGTTCCCCAACGACATCGGGGACAGCGACAGCTGGACGACCGACATCCTGCACCCGAGCTTCACCGTGGCGAAGGAGTGCAAGGCGAGCACCGAGCCGATCCCCCAGGAGGGCCCGGCGGTGTTCACCATCACCTTCACCAACACCGGTGACGCCGACCTCGTCTTCACGCCCGACTCGGAGGGCGCGGCGGTGACGGTCGCCGCGGGTGACTCGCACGACTACGAGTGGACCGTCGACGGTCCCTTCAGCGGGCAGGCCACGGTTGATAACAACGTGACCGGTGATGTGACGCTGGACCCGATGTACGAGCTCGCCAACTCGTACCCGTTCAGCGCCACCGGCAGTTGTGACGTCGGCGGGCGGGTCCAACTGCTCAAGCTCACCGACGGGCCAAGCTCGTCGACTCCGATCGTCGATCCCACAAAGACCTGGACGTTCAACGTCTACGACGGACCGAACGGCTTCGGCACGACGGCGTTGGCCAGTGACAACACGGCTGGCGACGCCGACGGCATTCTCGACTTCGGTGACCTGAACCTCGATCCCGCAGAGACCTACACGATCTGCGAGATGAACGTTCCGAGTGGATGGACGGTGGAGTGGAAGGTCGACACCGACGGTGACGGGATACCGGACACCGTCGTGATCCCGTACAACCCGAACGCGGACGACTCGGTTCCGGTGGATCTGGGTAACCGGTGCTTCGACTTCGGTACCGGCACCAGCTATCCCGTACCGGCCGGCGGCACTCTGGTCTTCAAGGTGGTCAACACTTACGCCGACGGCGCACCCCGCACCCCCGGCTATTGGAAGAACTGGAACCGTTGCAGCAACGGTCGCCAGGCGGCCAACGCCGACCGCCAGGGTGGTCGGGATGAGGGCTTCACCCTCCTCGAGGACATCCTGAACGCCCCGGGGATCACCTGGGACGACATCCTGTCCGACAGCCTCGTGGTCCCCATCACGACGTGCGAGCAGGCCGTGGAGATCCTCGACCAGCGTGTCGTCACCTCAAACGGGAGGGTGGGGGACGGCAAGAAGCTGGCTAGTGACGGCGCCCGGACCCTGGCCATGCACCTCCTCGCCGCTCAGCTCAACGCGGGCAACGGGGCCTGCACGAACCAGGACGTGAAGGACGTCATGCTTGCCGGCGAGACGCTGCTCGACAAGATCGACTTCGACGGAAAGAAGACGACGGCGTACCTCACGACGAAGAGTGCTGACTACGCAAAGGCGCGTAAGCTGGCGAGCTACCTCGACGCCTACAACAACAGCGACTGCGACTTCACCACGCTGCCGCCGAAGCCGTGAGGTTCTGAGCCAGCGACAGGAGCTTTGCTAGAGACACGGAGGGTGGCCCGGCGTGAGTCCGGGCCACCCTGCGGTTTTCGGCCCCGCGGTCACAGAGGCCTCCGAGTCGACTACAACTGCACCGGACCACAGGCGGCTCCCCACGTGTTCTCACGGGGCCCCGAGAAAGGACGCTGATGTCGAGACGTGCTGGGATGTTGCTGGCGGCCATGCTGCTGGTGGTCGCCGCTTGCAACGGTGACGACGACTCCGCCGCCGATGACGGGAACAAGTCGGGCGTCACAGTGACCGCTGGCGAAGCCAACCTGGTCGACGACGACGGCCGTTCCTTCTCGATCGTCGAGGTCGGCCTGGGGGCCGACGGTTACGTCGTGCTGTCCAACTTCACCGAAAGTCCGGCGAGCCTGAACGGGCTGTATCTGTGCCAGCCGCCCGAGTGCGTCGCCTTGCCAGAGGTCGAGGTGGCCGCCGGCGAGAGCGCCGTGGCCGCCATGGGTGACGGCAAGGGGATCGAAGGGGAGGTGGCGACCGGCCTGGGCCTCTATCTGCAGCCCGGCGATGGCGAGGTCGGTCTCCACGCGTCGGAGGACGTGGAGGACCCCGAGGACATCCGGGCCTACATCCAGTGGGGATCGACCCCTCACGACGGCACGGCGACCGCGATCGAGGCTGGCCTCTGGCTGGATGGCTCGTACGTGGAGAGCGCCGCGGACGCCACCCGGATCTACCGCTCGGAGAGCAACGAGTGGGTGTTCGAGACCGGCTGATCGGGTCGACGGGAACGACGAAGGGCCCGAGCCAAAGCCCGGGTCCTTCGTCCGATCGGCGACCGCGCAACGGTGAGGACTAGTCGACCTCGAAGACCGTCTGATCGAGGTACTCGATCGTCGGGTTGCGGCCGTCGATGCGGTAGACGAGCGTCCCGTGGCAGATGGCGGCTCGGCCGTCCCAAACCAGGTTCTGGCCGTCCTGATCGACGAGCGTGAACCCGGCTGAGAGGTCCATGTTGCTCGCTTGGTAGACGACGGTGTCGCCCTGGAGGCACACGACGTTGGTGTAGAGGTACGCCTTCGCAGCCATCCGGCCCGACACCGACGTGTCGAAGCGGGCGGTGGCGCCGTAGCTCAGCGCCGAGGTGATCGACCGCGTCGCCGGGTCGCTCTGGAGTGCGATGGTCCCGCTCACATCGGTGCGAGCGGCACCGGCGGTCGAGCTCAGCGAGGTGAGGGCGAAGGCGACCACCGCGAGGGCGGTCATGCGGGTGAGCACGAATCGCTTGCGGCCGGGGCTGGGGCTGGGTTGGGACATGAGCGCTGCCCCTTGCGTGAAGCACTCCACGGAGTGCTGGGAATGTGGTCAGGCGGAGGCTGGTGGCCTCAACATGGGTCGTCAGACCTACCGATCGGCAGCACTCGAGGAACACTTGAGCGCGGTGTCGGCAACCTTGGCGAAGGTCATCGAACGCCGGTGAGGGGGAAGGCCTGCGGGTGGGCGAGCCGATGGGGTACTCCTGGCAGAGTGTCGACGTGGGGGTGACCGAGTGACAGGGGTGCAGTTCGAGCCCTATCCCCGACGTGTCGTGAGCACTCCGTCCGGGGAGCCGGTCTTGGTAGTGGTGCGTCGTAACGCTGGTCCCGACCCGCCGCCGTTCTGGGTCTGGAACTGGGATCCAAGGGTGTACCGCAACATGTGGTTCTGGGTGCGTCGGGTCGTCCGGCGCGACCCCTCGTGGCTTGTTGAGATCTTCCCGGGAAACTGGACGATGGGCTCGGCCGCACGATGCAGCTCGCGATGCCTTCGGGTCCTGGCGGGACCTGGCCACTACTGTCGGCTGGCCTGGAGGGCATGGGCGGGGCGACCTCGCAGACGGCGACGATCCTGGTGACTGACCTGGTCGGCTCGACCGAGCGGCGCGTGGCCCGGGGTGAGGAACGGGCCGAGGTGCTCCGCCGCACCCACGACCGCTTGCTGACCGAGGCCGTCACGCGTCACGGCGGCGAGGTCATCAAGGGTCTCGGTGATGGCGTGCTGGCCGTGTTCGTCGGAGCGGCGGAGGCAGTGGCGGCAGCCGTTGCCATCCAACAGGCCATCGCAGCCCACCTCCAGCGCCACCCGGAGGACCTGCTGGTGGTGCGGATCGGGATCAGCGCCGGCGACGTGACCCTGGAGGACAGCGACTGCTTCGGGACGCCGGTGGTGGAGGCTTCGCGGCTGTGCGCCGACGCCGCCGGCGACGAGATCCTGGTGGCCGACTTGGTCCGGCTCCTGGCCCGCGGCCGGGGCGATCATGTGTTCACGCCGGCTGGTGAGCAGACGCTGAAGGGCCTGCCGGAGCCTGTCCCGGTCGCCACCGTGAGCTGGAGCCGGGCGATCGTCGACGGGTCGCCGATGCCCTCTGCCTTGCGGGTGGCTCAGTGGTACGACTTCGCCGGCCGAACGACCGAGCGGGACGCCCTGCTCGAGCGCTGGAAGAAGGCGGCGGCCGGTGCCCCTGGCCTGGTCGTGGTCTCCGGTGAGCCCGGCATCGGCAAGACCCGACTGGTTGCCGAACTGGCCTCCAGCGCCCATGGCGGCGGTGCCACGGTGCTCTACGGCCGCTCCGAGGAGGAGCTGGACGTCCCGTTCCGGCCCTGGGCCGAAGCGCTCGGCCACCTCGTGGCTCACCTGTCCGACGCAGTGCTCACCGCCCACCTCCACGAGTGGGGCGGCGACATCGGCCGCCTGGTCACCGGGCTCGACGTCCCCGAGCCACCCCGAACCGATCCCGACAGCGAGCGCCTCCGCCTGTTCGGCGCCGTGACCGACCTCCTGACCCGAGCCGGCGAGGAGTCACCCCTGCTGGTGGTGCTCGACGACCTGCACTGGGCCGACGAGTCGAGCCTGCCGCTGCTGCGCCACCTGGTGCGGAACGTCGGCGAGGCCCGGGTGCTCGTGGTCGGCACCTACCGGGACACCGACCTGGCCCGCACCCATCCGCTGGCCGCCGCCCTGGCGGACCTCCGCCGGGAGGCTGGGGTCGAGCGGGTCGACCTGACGGGGCTCGGCCACGACGAGGTCACCGTCTTCCTGAGCCGGGCCGGGGGAGGCGAGGTCGATCCCGAGCAGGTCGCAGTCCTGGCCGAGATGGTGTGGAGGGAGACCGAGGGGAACCCGTTCTTCATCGGGGAGATCCTCGTCCACCTGGTCGAGTCCGGGGCCCTGGTCCACCGCGAGGGCCGCTGGGAGGGCGATCGTGGGCTGATCGAGCAGATCGGCCTGCCCGAGGGCATCCGAGAGGTCATCGGTCGCCGCCTGGCCGGCCTCGATGAGGCCACCAACGAGCTGCTGCGGGCCGCCGCGGTCATCGGCTCGGCCTTCGACGCCGCCGTGCTGGCTGCCGTGGCCGAGCGGGAGGTCGACGACGTGGTCACGGTGCTCGACGCCGCTGGCGCCCGTCGCCTGGTGGTCGAGGACGACGACGTGCTCGACCGGTTCCGCTTCGCCCACGCGCTCGTGCGTCAGACCATCCTGGAGGAGCTGTGGACGAGCCGCCGGGTGCGCCTGCACCACCGGGTCGCCCTCGCCCTGGAGGCCCGAGGGGCCTCTCCGGCCGACCTGGTCCACCACTTCGGCGAGGCCGCGGCGCTGGCCGACCCGCCCGACCCCGCCCGTCGGGCAGAGCTGCGGCTGGCGCTCGGGGAGGCCCGCAACGTCGCCGGTGACCCGGCGGCGGCCCGGCCCGACCTGCTGGCCCGAGCCGCCTACGGCTACGGGTACGAGAACGCGGTGTGGCTGGACTTCAGCGACACGGTCGGTCCGGCACTCCTCGCCGAGGCGCTCGAGGTGCTGCCCGCGGATCGAACCCGGGAGCGTGCCCGGTGCCTGACGCAGAGCAGCATGTGGCGCGTGCTCGACGTGGACCTGACGACGCACGTTCGGGAGGCGCAGGAGGGTCTCCGCCTGGCCGAGGAGAGCGGCGACGTCACGGCTCGCTATCGGGCTCTGGACATCGCCCGACAGGCGTTCACGGGCAGCGGAGACCTCGACGCCGTCCTCGATGTCGCGAACCGGATGGCGACGCTGGGCGACGAGTCCGGGGACCTGCGCTGCGTGTCGCTCGGCCATTACGGGAGGATGGTGGCTCGGCTCCTCGCCAACGACCTCGACGCCGCGCGCTCCCTGCTGATCGAGCTGCTCGCGATGGACCGGCGCCGGCTCCCCCTGTCCCACTGGTGGGGGCGGGTCTGCACCGCCGCCAACCTGGCCATCCTCGACGGCCGGTGGGACGAGGTACTCACCCCGACCGCGGAGGAGACAGCGGCCATCGGGATGACGGGAGCCACCATCGAGAGCAACCACCAGATGCGGGTGCTTTTCGACCGAGGAGACCGGTTGGCCGCCGCGCGGGTGGCGCGTGACCTCGGCGCCGAGCACGGCGAGCAGCTGGCTGCCTGGCCCCACCAGGCATGGAGCAGCTGGTACGCGGGCGAGGACGAGGCGGCGGAGCACCTCGCCAGGTGGCACCGGGACGTCTTCGAGGGCGTCCCCGCGGCCTTCCGCCTATCCACCGTGGCGACGGCGACGCCGATCGCCGTCGACCACGGACTGACGGTCGTCGCGGCCGACCTGGCCGACGAGCTCCGCACCGTCCGGGGTCGGTGGGCGAGCTGGAGCGTCGAGATCGCCGACCGCCTCGTGGACCACTGCCTGGGCGCCCTACAGATCGTCCTGGGCGAGACCCAGGCGGGCGAGGCGACCCTTCGTACCGCGGTCGCCGACTACCGCCGGGCCGGCACCCGGGCCCGCCTCACCTACGCGCTCGCCGACCTCGCCGTGCTCACAGAGGACGCCGCCGCTCGCACCGAGGCGCTCGCGCTGGCCGACGACCTCGGCATGAAGGGCGTCACCGCCCGCCTGTCTGGCTAGACCAAACACGCCCGGACAGCGCCAGCGGCGCCCGCGCCGCCGGACGAGACGCTGCGGGGGTCTGAGCCTCCCGTCCCCATCCGAACCCCTCAAGCAGTGACGCCCAACTGCGGCCGCCACAAGAGTCAGCTCGTGGCATCGTGATCGCCACGGTTCTGGAGATTATCGAGCCTGGTCAGGTAAGTGGGTGCCAACCACGTCTCGTGCGGATCTCGATGCCGGCTCGCTTGAACTCCCTGGCGAGGGTCCTCGCGTCGACGTCGAAGCGGATCGCAACCACCTTGAGCGACTCGCCAGACGCGTAGCGCTTCGCGGCCTGGCGGACGGAGCGGTCGGTCATCTTGCGCACGTTTCGCCGGCGCTTGATGCCGCGGCGGTCGAGGTGGCTGATGATCGTCGTTCGGTGGACGTGCAGCCGCTCGGCGAGGGAGTCGATCGACGACCCCGCCACGTAGTCCCGCACGAGTTCGTCGATGATCGTCTCGGACGGCCGCCGCTGCACAGGGTTTGAAAGCCGTCCCTTTTCCTTCTGGACCACGACGGGGGAGCCGTCTGACACCCCATTCCGCGCGCCACTGCGGGCCGTCCGCGGGCGCCACGAGGGCTGCGACCCCTGGTCAGAAGGGGTTTCCGCGACCGGAGGAGGGTTTGAAAGCCGTCCCCAAAGGTCCACCAATTCCGGTGAGGCCTGCGGCTGTCGCTCCTCGGTCACCCGGCTGGGGCGAGCGCATCGGGTGCTGCGGCGAAGGACGCTCCGAGTGCACCGGCCGCACGGTTCGCGGATACCTTCGGGCCATGACCCAGCCTCCCGCCAAGACCTGCGTCGTCTGCGGTCGAACGATGCGGTGGCGCTCGAAGTGGGAGCACTCGTGGGACGAGGTACGACACTGCTCCGCCGCGTGCCGCCGCCGCGGTGTACGCCAGGTCGATCGAGACCTGGAGACGACGATCGTGGGACTGCTCTCGGGTCGGGCCCGGGGCACGACTGTCTGTCCCAGCGAGGCGGCGAGGGCAGTGGGTGGCGACGAGTGGCGACCGCTGATGGAGCCCGCCAGGGCCGCAGCCCGTCGGCTCACGGCTCGAAGTCACACGGTGATCACCCAAGGAGGCAGGGTGGTCGATCCGTCGACCGCGAAGGGGCCCATCCGGATCCGCCTGTCATGAGCGACACGACACTCCCGTTGCCCGATCCTGGCGACGAGGTGCGATGGGTGGAAGCGCATCTCGGGCACCTCTGCCCGAATGAGCCGAGACGGTCAGGCCGGTTCGTGGGCACCCAGACCGCAGCTGATGCCGCGCTCGCCTCGTTCGACCTCACCGGCTATGCCCGTCGCCGCAACGAGGTGCTACCCCGCTCCAACCGCGGTGCGTCGGCCCTGTCGCCCTGGATACGCCACGGCCTTCTCACCCTCCCACGGGTATGGGCAGGCCTCGACGGACCCGCTGCGGACCGCGCCAAGTTCCGCGACGAGCTGCGCTGGCAGGAGTACGGCCGACATCTCTACGCGCGCCTCGGACAAGGCACGAGCGAACCGCTGCGACGGTCGCTCACGATCGACGCCGGCGCAGACAGCGACCCCTGGGACCATTCGATGCGCTGCATGGAGGTGAACCTCGACGAACTGGAACGGGACGGGTGGATGGTGAACCAGACCCGGATGTGGCTCGCCTCCCAGTGGTCGGTCCGCCACGGCGCCGACTGGCGGGAGGGCGAGCGCCATTTCTTCACCCACCTGCTCGACGGCTCCCGCGCCGCGAACCGGCTCGGGTGGCAATGGACGATCGGATCGGGCACTGCGAAGACCTACGGCTTCTCCCAGCACCAGGTCCGGCGTCGTGCTCCGGGGCTCTGCGGCACGTGCCCACACCAGCACTCGTGCCCGATCCGGGACTGGCCGGACGACCCCCCTTACGTGGCGGTCGAGGCCGATCCCCGTCTCCGCAGCGATCCTGATGTCGAGCAGACCGCAGGGCCCGAGCAGGCCCAGCTCCGCTCGACACCGGACGCGATCTGGTTGACCGCCGAGTCCTTGGGCGATGACGACTCGGCGTTGGCGGCGCACCCTGGGCTGCCCGCAGTGTTCGTCTTCGACGAGCCGCTGCTCGCCCGGCTCCGACTCTCGTCGAAGCGGCTCGTGTTCCTCACGGACCGTCTGGCCGAGCTGGGCGCCGAGCGCGAACTCGAGGTCCACCTCGGTGACCCTGTACGAGTGCTCGCCGGGCGACCGCTCGCCGCGACATTCGCGCCCGTGCCGGGTTGGCGGCGACGAGCGCGTGCGTTGAACCTCGCCGAGGTCCACCCCTGGCCATGGCTGGAACGTCCGGGGCCGGGATCAGT
>CAMDIH010000078.1 GCA_945898515.1 Candidatus Neomicrothrix parvicella RN1
TCCCTTGACAGCGGAGGATCTTCTCGACGCCTGGCTCCTTGAGGTGGCGAACATCACGCCCACCGACGGCGGTGCCTGGGCGCGCCGCTGGCACGAGCACGGTGAGGTGGCCGCCGCTGCGCTCCAGGCCGCGTTGGCGGCGGAGATCGGGCCCACCGAGCCGGGGATCGCTCGTGCCCTCGTTGATGCCCTGCCCACGGGAGCGGCGCTGGTGGCGTCGTCGTCAATGCCCATCCGGGACCTCGAATTCTACGTCCGCCCGGCGGTGGCCCTGGAGGGGTACGCCAACCGGGGTGCCAACGGAATCGACGGCGTGGTGTCCACCGCGGTGGGGATCGCCCTCGCCGCTCCCACCCGGCCCACCGCGCTGCTCATCGGCGACATCGCGTTCATCCACGACAGCAACGGTTTGTTGGGTGCTTCCGAGCGTGGCCTCAACCTGGTCATGGTGGTGGTGGACAACGATGGTGGCGGGATCTTCTCGTTCCTTCCGCCCGCCGACGCCTTGGCCACCGATCAGTTCGAAGCCCTCTACGGCACGCCCCACGGCCTCAATCTCGTGGCGTTGGCGCAGGCCTATGGAGTTGAGGCTCGCCGAGTGGATGATCTCGGTCCCGCCGTTCTCGACGCGTTGAGAAGGGGGGGTGTGCAGGTGCTGCTGGTGCGCACGGATCGGCTCGCCAACGTGGCCGTTCACCGCCGATTGAACGACGCAGTGGTCCTGGCGGTGGAAGCCCTGTCGCGGGCATAGGCTCCGCCGCGCCACGTCAACGTCGTAGCGTCTAAGCCATGTCCGGTCGCCGCACCAAGATCATCGCCACCGTAGGTCCGGCCTCGGATCCGCCGGAGGTACTCCAAGCCCTCTTCGCGGCCGGTGCCGATGTAGCTCGCCTGTCTCTCGCCCATGGCCCCCTCGAGGCGAGTCTGGAGCGCATCAGTCGGGTGCGCGCCGCCGCCATCGGGGCGTCGCGCCCGGTAGGGATTCTGGTGGATCTGCCCGGGCCCAAGGTTCGCACGGCCCCCTTCAGTGGTGATGGCGTGGTGCTGTCCACCGGCGCGAAGGTTCGCCTCACCGAGGCCACCGAGGGAGATGTGAGCACTGCGGAAGTGGTGGCGGTGCAGTTGACTGGGGCGGTACAGGCCCTCGAGCCGGGAGACCGGGTGGCGTTGGGCGACGGTGGTGTGGCGCTGGTGGTGAAGGAGTGCCGTGACGACGGCGTGGTGGCCACGGTGGTGGGCGGCGGAGTGCTCCGAGCGCGCCCGGGAGTGACCATGCCCGAGGCGCGGGTCACCCAACGCTCGCCCACTGAAGCCGACCTGCGCATGCTGGAGCGTGTGTTGGAAGCGGGTGTCGATGCGGTGGCGGTCTCCTTCGTGGAGACCGCCGATGATGTGGTCACCATCAAACGAGCCATCGGGTGGGGTGGGCCGGTGGTGGTTGCCAAGATCGAGACCGGCTCGGCCGTAGACCACATGGAGGACATCCTCCACGTCGCCGATGCGGTGATGGTGGCCCGCGGAGATCTTGGTGTGCGACTCCCCTTAGAGGACGTCCCCCATATCCAAAAGCAGATCATTCGCCGCGGTGTCACTCATGGAAAACCGGTGATCACCGCCACGCAGATGCTCGAATCAATGCTCGCGGCCCCCACTCCCACTCGCGCCGAAGTATCCGATGTTGCCAACGCCGTGTTCGACGGCACCAGTGCCGTGATGCTCTCGGGTGAAACCGCCATCGGCGCTCACCCCGTTCTGGCCGTGGAAGCCATGGCTCGCATCACGGCTCGGGCCGAGCGCGACTTCGATTACCAGGGCTGGGGCACCCGCCTCGGTCAGCAGCAAATGGCGGGCCTCGCAACGGCGTCCAGCATGGTGCGCACCACCTCGGCGATCACGGCGGCGGCCTGGCGGGCGTCGGTAGACGCCGAACTCACTGCCATCATTGCCTGCACCAACAGCGGCACCACGGCGCGCATGATCAGCCGCTTCCGGCCCATCTGTCCGATCCTGGCCATCACCCCGCACTGGAGCACGGCCCGTCAATTGGCGATGGCGTGGGGTATTCAGCCGGTGGTGGGTGCGGCCCATGCCACGCCCGACGAGACCGTGTGGCACGCCGTGGATACCGCCATGCGTCTCGGCGTGGTGCGGCCCGGCGATCTCGTGGGGGTGTTGCTGGGCTCACCGTCCACCACCGAGCCCACCACCGATACGTTGCGTCTCGTGCGGGTGCGGTAGCGGGTCCTACTCCTGCGTCAGTGCACCGAGCATGGCCTGCAGCTTGACTTCGGTCTCGGCCAATTCGGCCCGGGGGTCCGAGTGCGCCACGATCCCGTTGCCCGCGACCACCCGAGCGGTGGTGCCGTGCACCTCAGCACAGCGGATACTCACCGCGAAGGTTCCGTTGCCTTCCCCATCCACCCAGCCCACGGTGCCGGCGTAGCGGCCTCGGGCAAACCCTTCGTGGGCGGCAATCCAGGCCTGCGCATCATCGCGGGGCCAACCGTTGACCGCCGGAGTGGGATGCAACGCCGCCATCAGTTCCAGGACGGACGGGGCGGGATGGGAGAGGCGCCCTTTCACCAGGGTGGCGAGATGTTGCAGGTTCGCGATGGTCACCACCGACGGTTCGGGTTCGTAATCAAGGTAGGAACACCATGGCAGCAAGGTGTCGAACACCATGTCGATGGTGATCTGGTGCTCGCCGCGGTAGGTGCGGGAGCCCAACAGCCCTGCCGCCAACCGAGCGTCGTCGTCGGGGCTCTCACCTCGACGAACCGTGCCCGCCATGGGTTGGGCCGTCACGACGTCGCCGGCTCGATCCACCAGCAACTCGGGACTGGCCCCCAGAAAGCCATCGACGTGAAAGACAAAGCACCCCGGGTAGGCCTTCCGCAGCCGGGCCAGCAGCATGGCTCGATCGAAGGGCACGTCGGCTTCGACGAGGATCTCTCGAGCCAACACCACTTTGGCCAGTCCGTCGGGGCCCGCGGCACGAATAGCCTCGGTGGCTTGCGCCACCCGCTCGCACCACCATTGGGCGGAACGAACAGGCGTGACGTTGATGTGCTGGGGAAGGGGGGTCGGCGCGGTGAGGGGAGCCTCGCACAAGGCGGCCAACTCGCGACGGGGGGCATCGGCGGCCCCGATGGTGGTGACCCACCTCGTGCCCTCGGCGTCTCGTCCCCACACCACCTCCGGGATCACCATTTCATCGTGCGTGTCGTGTTCGGTACGGACGAAGGGCAATGCGCCGAAGGCCACCGCGCCGGTGCCGGGGAGGGCGAGGGGGTTATCAACCTCGATGGCGGCGAGGGCGGCCTCTACTTCATGTTGACCTACCCGACGGGCCACCCCGCGGCCTGCGAGTCCCACTCGGGACCGTTCGAGCAGCACCCCCTCGCCGCCGGCCAGCGCCAGGAGGTCGAGGTCGTGCTCTACCCGCCGGGTACAGGCCAGCAGAGGCGGCCCGTGGGTCACGAGGGCAAGGGATCGAGGCGGCGGGTGGCCGTCACGAGTTGGGCGATGCCCGCCGAGAGCAACCGCCGCTCCACGTCCACGAATCCGGCGGCGGCCAATTCGCCCAACATGACCCCAGCCGGGGGCAGGTAGGCCACCGAGCGCGGCAGGTAGCGGTAGGCGGCGGGATCGGAGAGCCACCCGCCCACCAGCGGCACCGCCTTGCCGAAGTACAGCCGGTGGCCAGCTCGCAGGAGCGGGTTGGGGGGTTCAGCCACCTCGAGGAGGGCAATGCGACCCCCCGGGCGTACGACGCGAGCGAGTTCGGCAAAAAAGGGTGGGAGGGCCGCAACGTTACGAAGAGCAAATCCGCAGGTGGCACCGTCGAGCGATCGCGCCGGGAACGCCAGACGCAGCGCGTCGCCGTGCACCAGGGGGGCACTTGTGTGCGCCGAGGCCAACATGCCAAAGGAGAGATCTACCCCCACGGGGGTGAGGCCCTGCCGGTGGAGTTCGCCGCACAGATCTCCAGTACCGCAGGCCAAGTCCACCACGGTGGCTCCGGCGGGGAGACCGAGGGCGGCCACGGTGCGTCGTCGCCAGCGCACATCGAGGCGGAACGTCATGATGCGGTTGACGAGGTCATAACGCGGGGCGATGGCGTCGAACATCGACCGCACCGCCTCCACTTTTTCCTCGCCCACGGGAAGGACTTCCGGCACGGTCGTTTTTGTCATCGCCCTCATGGTAGGAACCTGCCGTGCCGAAGCCACCACTCACGATCTTTTTGCCCCCCTCCGAGGGCAAAGCACCTGGCGCCGCCGGCCCTTCGTGGGCCGCGGGGACCATGGCCGAGGGGGGTCTGGACCAGGCCCGGGCCACGGTGCTTTCCGCCGCCCGGGCGGCGGGGGCCACCCCGCCGCCCGAGGGGGTGTGCCCGGCGATGGAGCGCTACACCGGGGTGCTCTACCGGGAACTGGCGTGGGCCACCTTGCCCGTGGCCGCCCGGCGTCGCGGTACGGCGCAACTACGCACGGTATCGGGCCTGTGGGGAGTGGTGGCTCCGGTTGATCCCATTCCCTTCTACAAATTGAAGATGTCTGCCTCCCTTCCCGACCTCGGTCGTTTGGCGACATGGTGGAAACCGCGTCTGACTCCGGTGGTGGCAGACCTGGTCGAGGGAACGGTGGTGTGGGACCTCCTTCCCCTTGAGCATCGAGCCGCGTTGGATTGGCGCCTCACCCGTCCCTCCCGGCGCGTCACGGTGCGATTCCTGGATGGAGATGGCCGGCTGGTGAGTCATTGGAACAAACTGCTGAAGGGGGCGCTGGTGCGATGGTTGCTCACCGAGCAGCCCGCTGGTCCGGAAGCGCTGGTGCACTTTGAGCACCCGCTGGGGTATCGCTTCGATGCCCGAACGTCGGATCTGGGGGGCGCTGAACCGGTCGCCGTTCTGCGCGCCGCGCCCTAGGCTTACTGTCTTGTCATCTCGTCCCCACTTTTCCATCGCCGGCATCCCGGTTCGGGTCGAGCCGGTCTTCTTTGTCATCTCAACCCTGTGGGGCCTCACGTATCTCCAGATCGGCCTCGATGTGGTGGGGGTCTGGGTTCTGGCCTCGTTCGTCTCCATCCTCGTGCACGAACTCGGTCATGGTGTGGCGCTCAAGGTGCTCGGTGAGCCATCGGCCATCGTGCTCCACGGGTTCGGCGGCGTAACGGTGAGCAACCGGCGTGAGGGCTTGTCGAAGGCCCGCAGCGTGTTCGTCAGCGTGGCGGGCTCGCTCACCGCCATGGTGGTGTTGTGGCTGCCGGCGCGCACCTACATCGGGATGGCCTCCGCCTCCGGGTCGCTGTACGACCTGCCCAAGATGCTGTTCTACGGCGTGCAATTCATCGCCTTCCAGAACCTGTGGTGGTCGGTACTCAACTTGCTCCCGATTCGTCCCCTCGATGGCGGCAACGTGACGGCGGAGTTGTTCGGAATCCACCGGGCGCGACACATCTCGATTGGTGCAGCCGTTCTCGTCGCGGTGGGCGCCCTGCTCACCGGCTCAAGTTACGCCGCGTTCTTCCTCCTCTTTCTGGCTTACAACAACTGGCAGGAGATTCGGGCAGAGCGCGATGGGGGGCGCGCCGACGTCTTTGCGGTGGAGGCCCCGGCGGTGGCCCCGAAGCGAGCCAACCTGCGTTCGGTGCCTGCCATCGGGCCGGGGGCCGTACCCTCACCGCCGGATCCCGCCCTGGTGCAACAGATGGCGTGGAAGGCCCTGCGGGATGGCGATACTGCCGTCGGCCGGCGGCTGGTGGTGAGTCTCGGCCCGGCCGCCGACGCGTATCTCCGAGCCACGGTGAGCCTCATCGAAGGCGATTCCCAGGCACTGGCACTCTTTGAAACCGCTTATCTAGCCGCGCCGGGGGGTCCGCCCAATCTGGTGGCCACCGAGACACTGGCCCGGGCGGGGGTTGCGGGTGCCTTGGCTCATCGGCTCCTGGATCGGCCCGACGGCCGGGGCCGAGACGGCGCCATCAGTTTACAAACCCACCTGCACTACGCCGGTCACTTCGCTCAAGCGGCCGAGGTGGGCGAAGCGGTGTACGCCGCCGATCCCGCCAGTCCGGCCCAGACCGCCTTCGAGGTGGCCTGCAGTTGGTCGCAGGCGGGCGCGGTGTCAGAGGCGGTGGAGTGGCTCGGTCGAGCCGCCGATGCCGGCTTCCGGGCCGCGTCGGTGGTGGACGGTGAGCCCGATCTGGCGTTGGTGCGCCAGGACCCTCGCTGGCCCTCGCTGCGGGTCCGCCTGATCTGAGGCGGGCTCGGGGGGTGGGTGCCCTAGGGGGAGACGCTGGCCTGTTCCTTCGCCCAGCGGTAGTCGGCCTTCCCAGCCGGTGACCGCATGATCTGCTCCACCATCACGAACGCTTTGGGGAGTTTGTAGCGGGCGATGTGCGTGCCGGCGGTCGCCAAGAGGTCTGCTTCGGTGGCCATCGCCCCATCCCTGAGTTGGACGATCGCCACCACTTCTTGGCCCCAACGCTCCGACGGGCGACCGGCGCACACCACGTCGTACACATCGGGATGGTGGGCGATGGCCTGCTCCACTTCCTCGGCGAAGATCTTTTCCCCGCCGGAGTTGATGGTGGCTGAGTCGCGCCCGTACAACTCGATGATGCCCGCCGCCGTGAGGCGAGCACGGTCGCCGGGTATCGAGTACCGGATACCGTCAATCATCGGGAAGGTGCGGGTCGTTTTGTCGGCATCACCGAGGTAGCCGAGCGGCACCCGGCCTCGCTGGGCCAACCAGCCGGTCTCGGGATGCCCAGCCTCGAGCACAGTAGAAAAACCCTCGCTGACAATGGCGGCTCCCGGTCCGGGAGTGAACGTGCCGGTGCTTGCAGACTGGCCGGCGGCACTCATCTGCGACATTTGACTCCCCGTCTCGGAGGCGCCCACGGCATCCATCACCATGGCCGTAGGCAACTGCGCCAGCAAGCGGTCTTTGATCGTCGAGTTGAGTGGCGCTCCCCCCGACACGACCATCAGCAAGGAGGAGACGTTGTAGGCACTCGGCGTGGCCAGGGCCGCTTCGAGTTGGTCCACCAGGGGGCGTCCGAGGGCATCCCCCACGATGAGCACAATGTTCACCTGCTCGCGATCAATGGTGCGCCAGACGTCGTCGGCGTCGAAGGCGACGGTGTCGTCTTGGATGCAAACCGTATTGCCGCCGGTGAAGGCGTTGAAGGCCAGCCAGTGGCCGGCGCCGTGCATGAACGGGGGCGCCGGCAGCAGGCGGGCACCGCCGTTGATGGCCGCCTCCACCACTTCATCGAGGCTTTCCCATTCGGCGCCGGTGGCCAGATTCCGTCCACCCATCGCCCCCACGAAGATGTCGGCTTGGCGCCACAGGACACCCTTGGGCATACCGGTGGTACCGCCCGTGTAGAGGATGTAGAGGTCATCAGGACTGTGCGCTACCGCGGGGGATGTCGGTGCCGCCGCCGCCAGGGCCTCTTCGTACCATTCGGCCCCGTCGAGCAAGGGCGCCCCGGTGCCGTCGTCTACCTGGAGCAGCACGCGCAGCGAGGGGAGGTCGGGTCGCACTTCGGCGAGGCGGGCGGCGAAGGCGGAGTGGAAGATGATGGCCTCGGCCCTGGCGTCGTTGAGCAGGTAGCGCAGTTCCTCGGCCACGTATCGGTAGTTCACGTTGATCGGCGCCACCCTGGCCTTGTAGGAGCCGAGCATGGCCTCGAGGTACTCGTTGCCGTTGTGCAGGTAGCACGCCAGGTGGGATTGGCCCGATTCATGGCCCGCCAGCGAGGCACGCGAGGTCCGGTGGCCGAGGCCATGGCCGAGGAGATGGTTGGCCAAACGGTTGGTGCGCTCGGCGACCTGGGCATAGGTGAGGCGCCGATCGCGCCACACGATGCATTCGCGTTCGGGCACCGCCCGACTCACGGCATCGTGAACCTGTGCGAGGTTGAACTCCATGCAACTCATCCCCCTGGAGGCTGTGATCGAAGCACCGGAGAGTACGCCGATCAAGCTCCCAGGGTGAAGTTGACCGACCACCGAGGGAAGTCTGTGAGATTCGACTGCACGCGGGCGGTGGGGGTGCGCTAGAAGAAGGGACATGTCGCGTACCTTCGGTGTGTTCATTCCACAGGGTTGGAAGATGGAACTGGCCTCCATCAGTGGTCCACAGGCCAAGTGGGCCAAGGCCATTGAGGTGGCGGTGCTCGCCGAGGAACTCGGGCTGGACTCACTGTGGACCTACGACCACTTTCACAACGTTCCGGTGCCAGCCCACGAGACAATGTTCGAGTGCTGGACCACGCTGGCGGCGATCAGCCAACGCACGAGCACGATCATGCTCGGGCAGATGGTGGGGTGCGCGCCGTATCGCAACCCGGCGTTGTTGGCGAAGATCACCTCCAACATCGATGTGATGTCGGGCGGCCGACTGATCTGGGGCATCGGGGCCGGGTGGTACGAGCACGAGTTCAAGGGGTATGGCTACGACTTCCCGAAGGCGTCTGATCGCATTCGGGTGATGCGCGAGACGGTGGAGATTGTGAAGGCCTTGTGGAGCGAAGCCGACGTCTCCTACGACGGGAAGCACTT
>CAMDIH010000079.1 GCA_945898515.1 Candidatus Neomicrothrix parvicella RN1
GGGGATTCGCAACCGAGTGGTGTGGAAACGAGTGCCGTCGTCCAGACCCCCCGCCGTCCACATCCAACCGGCGCTCCACCAATCGCGCACCCCCCAGGAGTGATCCCGCTGCCCGATGCCGTCGAAGTTGATCACCTCGTCGCCCACCAAGATTTCGCCGTGCACGTTGCAGGGCACCTCGTAGCGGGTGGTGCCGATCCACGGGTACACACCCCCGTCGGTCTCCCACTCAAGATCGAATCCGAAGGGCACCCGATCACCGCGCAGATCGCCGTACACATCAGCGGGGTCATCCACGGCCACCGCGAACGCCTCGCAGCCGAGGCTCATGTGATCAAAGGGCGTCTCCACGGTGTGGTCGGCCCACAGACCATCGGTTCGGATCTCCAGTGACCCCGCCTTGGGGAGGGGCACCTCATGGTCGATCACCGTGACGAGAGGACGTCCCTCACCCACCAGGCACGCCCAGTACCACGCCACCCCCAGGTTGGGATACAGCCCGAGGCGCACATAGCCTCCCAGCGTCCCTTCCCGGTTGGTGAAATCGAAATACCAGGACTCGCCCCACAGGCGCGGCGGCCCCGGCGCGTGGGCCTTCTCGTCGGCTGGAGTGAGCACAATCGGACTCGACATAGCGGTCATGGACCCTCCGGGTAGGGCTCGTAGTAGGCCTCGTCTTCTGGCACTCCAGCATTGTCGCCTTCCATCGCCGACACCACCTCATAGATCGGCCCCGGCAGGTCTCGGGGCACACTCCAGTCGAGGTGATCAGCCACCCCGGCTTCCTCGGCGAAGGGCCGCAGGAACGTAAAATACACATAGGCGCCGGCCCGGATCTTCTCATCCCTGCTCATGGCGGCGATGTTGCGGTAGTGCCGACTCTGCGCTCGGCGCACGGCGGCCACGATGCCATCATGCTCCTCAATCGGTACCGCCCGGAGTTCGCCGGGGGGCAGGCCATCGGTGGTGTAGAGCCCGAAGGCCACCAGCGCATCGAGGTAGTCCTCCGGGGTGTGATTGGAGGTCCCGAAGTCGGTGAAGGTGCTCTGCACGTCGTTGAGTACCAAGGCCGCCGTGAGGTGGTGATACGGCAGTTCTTTGGCCACCTCCGACCACGGAAAGTCACCGTGGCCGAGGCGGTAGAAATCGCGCACGACCAAGGTGTGGCCAGGAGCACCCGCCACCGGGTACGGCCCGGTGTCGCCGTAGCCCGCCCGCGTGTCGAAGTACATCAGAAACAGATAGTTGACGAGGGTGGCATTGAATCGCTTCACCCCGGCGCGGTGATCGTCGTCCGACAGCGGTGTCGCTCCTTTGATCAACGTCGCCACGGTGGCATCGGAATAGATGAGCGAAGAGCCCGAGTCCCATGCCTGACGGGTGCCATCACCCCGGTAGGCCAACGCGGCCCGCTCCCAGAAATCGAGCACGTAGGCGGTATCCTCCGGCCGATCCGCCGCCGGGTCGATCATGGCCAGGATCTTGCGACCCAACAGGAAGAAGTTGGCGATCGACCAGAGGTAGCAGGGGTCGACCTGGCAGCCAGGACGACGGGCCCGCCGGCCGATCTCCTCAGCGGGCATGGCCGCGTCGATGGTGCGCATCATCTCCGGGTAGCGAAGAAACGCCTCGGCGCAGGCCACCACGATGTAGGCCGTCACCGGGATCAGGGCGCTCTCGAGCGAGGTGCGCTCGGTGGTGAGGGCCCGTGAGATCGGCGCGTGGTACCTGATGAGACGATTGGCCTCTCCCACCGCGTCGGTGAAATCAGCCACGGACAATCGCCTCGGCCCCGGAACAATCCAGTTCCACCTCACCGCCAGGATCCGGTTCGGCGGCGGTGAAGGTACAACCCATGACACAGGGCACCTGGAACTCCCGGCTCACGATGCCGATATGGCTTCGCACCGTGCCACTGGTGCAGATGATGGCCGTCAATTCATGGTAGATCGGCGCCAGGAAGGTAGCCCCCGCATCTCGCACGACCGCCACCACCCCCTCGGCTCCGCTATCCATCAGCGCCAGCACGTCATCCGGCGAGTGCATCGGCATGAACCGACCCCGCACCGGCGCATGGTCAAATACCTTGGCTCCTCGTCCGATCTCGTTCACCGGGCGAACCTAGTGCCCGGCGCAGACGGGGGGCGGCGGCGATAACGTCGCCGATCTTGGCTGCCTTCCTCACCCCCGCCTGGATCAACGAACTCGACGCCGCCGCCCGCACCCTGGCGCTGCCCACCGACCTGCACCTCGTGGTGCAACAGGTGGTGCGCGACGACGACGGGGAGGTGGCCTACGTGGTTGAGATTGCCGATGGGCACGGTCGGGTGCGGCTCGGCCGGGTGGAGCATCCCGATGTCTCCTTCACCCAGGACCGCCCCACCGCCGCCGCCATCGCCCAGGGCACACTGTCAGCGCAGGCGGCGTTTATGGATGGTCGAGTGCAGCTCGGTGGCGACCTCCGCACCGTGCTCGCCCACGCCAGCGACCTCGCCACGATCGGCGATGCCTTCGCGACGTTGCGCGCCGCCACCACCTGGTGAAGGTTGCGGCCGCCGGTAGCTCAGATGAGGCCGAGTTGGCGGACGGCCTCGCGCTCCTCCACCAGTTCGCCCGTGCTCTTGTCCATGCGGGCACGGCTGAAGTCGTTGATGTCGAGGCCCGGGACGATCGAGTAGTCGCCGTTGCTGCAGGTGCAAGGGAAACCGGAAATGATGCCCTCGGGCGTGCCGTAGGAACCGTCGCTCACGATGCCCATCGACACCCAATCCCCTTCGGGCGTGCCCAGCGCCCACGAACGCACATGGTCGATGGCCGCGTTGGCCGCCGAGGCCGCCGAGGACAATCCGCGAGCCTTGATCACCGTCGCCCCGCGTTGCTGCACCGTGGGGATGAACTCGCTCTCCAGCCAAGCCTGATCGGAGCCCACGGCCGAAAAGCCGGACTGGCCGCCGATCTCAGAGTGAAAGATGTCGGGGTACTGGGTGGCGGAGTGGTTGCCCCAGATCGTCATCTTGGTCACGTCGTTGGGGTGTACCCCGGCCTTGGCCGCCAACTGCGCGACGGCCCGGTTGTGGTCGAGGCGAACCATGGCGGTGAAGCGACTGGGGTCGAGGTCGGTGGCGTTGTGTTGCGCAATGAGGGCGTTGGTGTTGGCGGGGTTACCCACCACGAGCACCTTCACCTCCCCGTGAGCGCTGCGCGACAGCGCTTGTCCCTGGGGCTTGAAAATACCGCCGTTGGCGCTCAGGAGATCGGCGCGCTCCATACCGTCCTTGCGCGGCATCGCCCCCACCAGCAGAGCCACCGACGCGTCGCCGAAGGCCAGATCGGCATCGTCGGTCTGGACCATCCCGGCGAGCAACGGAAAGGCGCAGTCCTCGAGTTCCATGGCCACGCCGGCCAAGGATGGCAAGGCGGGGGTGATCTCCAGCATCTGCAGAATCACGGGCTGGTCGGGGCCCAACATTGATCCCGACGCGATGCGGAAGAGCAACGAGTAGCCGATCTGGCCGGCAGCACCGGTTACCGCGACGCGAACAGGGTCCTTCATAACGTGACTACTCCTACAACGGGGGGCCTACGGAGGCTACCGCAGCGAGCCAAGGCCGATTTCCCCCTGAGCGGTGCCCTACCCCGGCTACGCCAGTCAGCGAGACCGGCCAGCGCGACCGCACCCGAACCGGCACCAGCCGGGCCGAGTCACCACTGGCCCTACAACTGAATCGACTTGGTCTCGAGGAATTCCTCGAACCCGTGTATGCCATGTTCCCGGCCATATCCGGACTGCTTGTAGCCGCCAAAGGGAGCCGCGGGATTGAACGGTGCGCCGTTTATCTCGATCTGGCCGGTGCGGATCTGGTGGGCTACCGCCTTGGCCCGGTCGCTCTCACCCCACACACCGCCGCCGAGGCCATAGGGAGAGTCGTTGGCGATGGCGATGGCTTCACTCTCGGTCTCATAGGGAAGAATCGACAGCACCGGCCCGAAGATCTCCTCTTGGGCGATGGTCATGTCGTTGCGCACCTCGGAGAACACGGTCGGCTTGACGTAGTAGCCCACCTCGAGGCCCTCCGGCACGCCCGTTCCCCCGGTGACGAGCTTGGCGCCCTCGTCGATGCCCTTTTGGATGTAGTTATTCACGCGGTCTACCTGCGCCTGGCTGGCCAGAGGGCCCAGCATGGCAAAATCGGCGAAGGGATCCTGCGGCCGGAACTTCGTCTCGGCCTCGTCGGCTGCGAACCCCTCGGCAGCCTCGAGGCGGCTGGCCGGAACCAACATACGGGTAAGGGCGTTGCAGGTCTGTCCGGAATTCAAGAAGGCCTTGCCCACCCCATCTCGCACGGCCCGTTCAAAGGTCTCGTCATCGAGATCGTCGAGCAGGATATTGGCCGACTTCCCACCGAGTTCGAGGCTGACGCGCTTGAGGGTTTCGCTGGCGGCCACTACCACCGCTTTGCCGGCGCGAGTGGAGCCGGTGAAGGAGATCATGTCCACCAAGGGATGGCGCGAGATGGCCTCGCCTACCTCGATCCCCGTGCCGCAGACGAGGTTGAACACGCCCGCCGGTACGCCGACGTCGTGGATGACCTCGGCGAGAAGAAAAGCATCAAGCGGGGCCACCTCGCTGGGCTTGAGTACCACCGTGCAGCCCGCCGCCATGGCGTAGGCCACCTTGGCGGCGATCTGGTTCAGCGGGTAGTTCCACGGCGTGATGGCCCCCACTATCCCGACCGGCTCTTTGACCACCAAGCTGCTTCCGATGGTCGTCTCGTACTCGTAGGTCTCCGCCAGATGACCGGCGGTGGCGAAGGCATTGATCGGCAAACCGGCCTGCACGATCAGGCTCAGCCACTTCGGCATGCCCGCCTCGCGGGTAATGATGGTGGCGATCTCATCGGCGCGACCGGCGAGGCCCTCGGAGATTTGCTGGCAGAACTTGGCTCGCTCCTCCACACTCTTGGCTGACCACCCCGGGAAGGCCGCGGAGGCGGCTTGGGCGGCGGCCTCCACATCGGCGGCGTTTCCGTTGGGAATGCGGCCAACAACTTCACCATTGGTGGAGTCGAAGACATCGATCGACCCGGTGCCCTGCGACGATACCCAGGCCCCGTCGATGTAGATCTTGTCGTGGTTGAGCATGGCAGATCCCCCTGCGGCTGAGAGCCGCTGACGCGGCGAGGTTCGCAGACTATCCCGGCTCTTGTACGGTCTGCACATGCTCCACGACAATGACAATGGCCCGCCGCCGGACGAGGTTTCGTGCCTCGTGGCGGCGCCCGCCGACCGCGTCTATGGCATCATCACCGATATCGCCCAGATGGGTCGCTTGAGCCCCGAGTGCACGGGTGGTCATTGGCGGGGTGACGCCACCCAGGCGGCGGTGGGGGCCTCCTTTACCGGTCGGAATAGGCGAGGCATCATGCGCTGGTCCACCAAAAACACCGTGGTGGTGGCCACGCCGGGCCAGGAATTTGCCTTCGAAACCCAGCAGAGCGGCACCCGCTGGACTTACCGGCTGGAGGCGGATGGCCCCAACACCGTGGTGACCGAAAGCCGCACCGCCTTCAAACCACGCCCACTCGTCGCCCGCATCTTCACCCACCTGTTCCTCGGCGGCGGCACCGGCCACGAAGACGAGATGCGGACGGGAATGACGGCCACCCTTGACCGACTCAAGGCCATCGCCGAGGCCGAGTGATCCCGTGGCCTACCCCAGGGCAACGTACCCCGGCACGCGATGGTGCGGAGTGTCGAGATAGGCCTTGGCTTCGGGAGGTTTTCCGAATCGGCCGTGGCTCCAACGCACCTCAACGTGGCCCTCGATGGCGTGGTCCTCACCTTGGCCGTGCTCACGGACCAGGGCCTGCCATCGCACCTGGGGCTGGCCGGCATCGTCGGCCCACACATCGAACCGCTTCAGCTCGTAGACCTGCCGCCAGTCCCAGGGGGTCATCACCCGCAGGCGAGTGGAGCGATCACGCTGCGCGCCCAGCACGAAATACGGGGCGCTTCCGATACGCAGGAGCCGCCACAGCAGCGCCTCGGCCTCGGTTCGCTTGGCCGTGGCTGCTTTCCATCGCTGGGCCGACACCTGACTCACCACTTCGGCCAGGGCGCAGTAGGCCACCTGAGCCGACGGAGACCAGCCTGCGTCGAGGTAGGCCCGCAACTCGCGGCGATGCGAAGGCGTGAGATCGGCGGCGTGGGGGGGAAGGCTGGCGCGGGTGCCGAGTTCACGGCGCACCAGGGCAAACAAGGTCTGATACGCGTCGGGCGCCACCTCCTGGTACCAATCGCCCGTCGGGCGCCACGGCCCCCCGGCCAGGCCCCGATCGAACAGTCGGCTCGGGGCGGCGTTGACCAGCACCTTGGACAAATACTTACAACTCACGAACCAGACGTGGTCGACCCGAAGATCGGCCGGAACCACTTCGTCGCCCGGAGCACGACTCGGGCCCTTCCACTCCACTAACTGCGGCGGCCGACCCCGCAACCCATCCGGCGACCCCAAGAAGGCCTGACCGTTGGCCCAGGCCGCCGCGAACTCGAGACGGTACTGACCCCCCCGGGCCAACTCAGCCAAACGGCCCCAGACCTCCAGGGGCACATTGGCCACGGCCTGGGCCGCCAGCGCGGCAGTGAGATCGGGCGCTCCGCTGATGGCCAGGCCCGTCGCAATCTCGGTGATCTCGGTCTTGGCGGAAGGCACAACGGCAGAGGTTAGGGCCCGGGGAGCAGATCGCCGATCGGCGCGTGGACACCGCCGCGGGCATAGGCCGCCAGGCGTTCAGGAACCCCGGCCGCGGAACACTCCAACGCATCCACCAGGGCCCCACCCCGGGCGGCCCGCAAGGCCGCCAGGGCCGACGAGGCCCGCACCGGAAAATCGGTGGTGAGTACCAGCACCCGATGGCCGGCGGCGGTGAGCACCCCTGCTTCGCCGAGAGTGCGAAACAGCACATCGGATCGGCGCAGACCGCTGCGGGCCACAGTGCTGGCGCCAGCCACCAGCACCAACCACTCGCCCCCTTGCGCATCGGTGGCCAGACAGTCCGCCGAGAGCCCGCCGGCGAACTTCCGCCGTTTCGTGGCCTGGGCATCGGCCAGCGTGAACCCGGCCGCCAGCAGCAAGGCGGCGGCCTCGGCGGTTGCCTTGTTCGGTCGAGGGGGTGCCGGAGTAGCCGCCAGCTCGGTGGCGGCGGCCGCGATGCGCTCCCGGGCTGCCCTGGCGTACCCGTCGTCGGTGTCGTAGCCGAGGTAGTGGCGACCCGTTCGCAGCGCCGCAATGGCGGTAGTACCCGAACCCATGAACGGGTCGAGCACCACGTCTCCGGCGTAGGTGTAGAGCTCGATCAACCGCTCGGGCAACTCGATGGGGAACGGCGCGGGGTGCCCCACCCGGGTGGCACTCTCGGGTGCCAATTCCCACACATCGAGCGTGGCCTCCATGAACTCATCGGCCGTGGTGGTGGAGCGAGAAGGAAGGCCCGCGAGAGCGCGCTGCGTGGGATCGATCGCCCGATCGAAGCGGCCTTTGCTGGCGATGATCACGCGTTCGGTGAGATCGCGCAGCACCGGATTGGCCGGTTTCTTGAACGACCCCCAGGCACAGTTGCCACCGGCGCCGCGCGCCTTGCGCCAAATGACCTCACCTCGCAGCAGAAGCCCCAACCGGTCTTGCAGGATGCCGATCACATCGGCCGAGAGAGACCGGTACGGCTTCCGACCCAGGTTCGCCACGTTCACGGCGATGCGACCACCCGACTCCAGTTTGCTGACGCACTCGACGAAGACATCTTCGAGCATCGTGAGGTACTCGAGGTAGGTGGCAGGGATATGACCCTCGCCCAGTGCTTCTTCATAGGCCTTGCCGGCGAAGTAGGGCGGGGAGGTAACCACCAGCGCCACCGAGGAGGGCCGCACCCGATCCATGGAACGGGCATCGCCGAGGTAGATCTGATCGACCACCCCGGGGGGCTCCACCAAGGCATCGTCGCTCAGGGTGGGGGCGCTGAACCGGGCGTAGAAGCCGCTGGCGTCGTGGTTTTCGCGCCGCGACACCCCGAACGCGGAAGTGGACGTCGCTCGCTTGCGCTGCGCGCCTGTGTCCACCACGGCCAACCCTCTCGTCGCTGTCGTCACACCAAGGACCCTAGGAAGGGGGTGTGACAGCCTCGTCAGGCTACCGAGCCGAACGCGCGGCCGCGAGCACCACCGCCCCAGATGGGTATCCTCGCCCCCGATGACCGACCCCAAAATCATTTACACGTTCACCGACGAAGCCCCCGCTCTCGCCACGTATTCACTGCTTCCGGTGATCCAGGCCTACGCCGCGACCGCCGGCGTACCCGTGGAGACACGCAACATCTCCCTGGCCGGTCGCATCATCGCCGGGTTCCCCGAGCATCTCAACCAAGACCAGCGCATCAGCGATGATCTCGCCGAACTCGGATCCCTCGCCCAGCAGCCCGACGCCAACATCATCAAGTTGCCCAATATCAGCGCATCGATCCCGCAACTCAAAGCCGCCGTGGAGGAACTCCAGGC
>CAMDIH010000080.1 GCA_945898515.1 Candidatus Neomicrothrix parvicella RN1
GATCCGGCGGGCCTGCGGCGCGAGCCTGCTCGCGCGCTCTACTCCGGCCCGGCGGCGTCGGTGGCGGGAGTGCTCCGCCACACCCGCGTCGCTGAAGGGATCGTCATCGAGGTGGGTGGCACATCGAGCAACGTGGCTGCTATCAAAAACGGCCAGCCCGCCCTGTCCTACGTGCGAGTGGCTAGCCACGCCACCGCAGTGCGCGCCCTCGATGTGCGGGTAGTGGGGGTGGCGGGTGGCTCGCTGATCCGAGCCCGTAGGGGGCGGCTGTACGGCGTCGGGCCGCGCAGCGCCCACATCGCGGGCCTGTCGTACTGCTGCTATCAACCGGCCGCGGCCGTGGTGGGCGCGGTGGCGATGCTCATCGCACCGCGGCCCGAAGACCCCGCCGACTGTCTCGTGCTGAAACTCAACGACGGCACCACGGTGGCCCTCACCGTCACCTGCGCGGCGGTGGCTCTGGGGGTGGTGCAGCCCGGCGACTATGCGGGGGAGCACGCCGATGGTGAGGCGGCCCGAGCGGGCTTTGCCATCGCGGGGGCTCAGGTGAAGATGAGCGGCGACGACCTCGCTCGTCATGTGCTGACTACCGCCGCCGATGCCGTGGGGGCGTTGGCCATGGCGGTGGCGCATGAGTATGGCCTCAGGGCTCCCACGCTGATTGCGGTGGGCGGGGGGGCGGGAGGGCTGGGCCGCTATGTGGCCGCTCACCTCGGGCTGCGCTTACATGTGCCCGAACTCGCCGAAGTCATTTCGGCGGTGGGTGACGCACTATCGCTGGTGCGCGTCGAGCGGGAACGATCGATCACGAACCCGCAGCCGAGCGATCAGGCGGCGTTGGCTCGGGAAGCCACTGAAGCGGCGGTGGCCGCGGGGGCGGAGGTGGATTCCATTGATGTGCGCATCGAACTCGATGGCGACCGTGCCGCGTTGCGGGCGGTGGCCACGGGCATGGTGGGGCTGGCGGCGGGGGCCCTGCCCGGTCGTGCGCCGGTCGATGCTCTCGAGGCCACCGCCATCGCCGCTGAGTTGGGCGCGGCGGCCCCGGTGGCGGTGGGTCGCTTTTGGGTGGCCACCGGCGCCGCCGAGGTGCCGGTGGCCCAGCGGCCCACGGTGGTGCTCGACCGCTTCGGCGATTCCGTGGCCGCCGGTAGCGGGGGAGTGCTGCCTGTCGAGGGTGGCACTGGTGCTGAGGAACTGACGGCGTTGGTGGGCCAGGCCACTCGCCGGCGGGGTTTCGTGTCCACCCTCCCCAAGGCCTGGTTGATCCAAGACAATCGGGCCACCGAGGTGGTGCCGCAGGATCTCGCCGACGCCGTGGCCGCCGTAGACCACGATGCCGGTCCAGCGGTCGTGGTGGTTATCTGCCCATGATGGTGCCTGGTGGTTCGCCGTTCGTTTGCCTCCCGAAGGAGCCCTAGCCCATGGCCCTGTACGTTTCTGCCGGTACTCGCCGCCGCCGTGGGCTGGCGATCGCCGGCGCCGCCCTGGTGGTGGGGTTGGCGCTGGGCTATGTCCTCGGCGGGGCGGGCTCGACCAGTGTGTCGGCTGAAGTGGAAGCAGTGCAGGCTCGCGCCGGTGACGCCACCACGGCCCTGGAACGCTTGCTGATTGAGTACGAGCAGTCCCTCACCGGGGTGGGGGGGGAGTCGGCGGGCAGCATCGTGGAGGCCCTTGATCGGGCGCGCGCGCAACTCGATGTGGCATACGCGGGGGCGATCTGGTTGCCCGCCGGGGCGTCTGCGGCCACCGATGCTGCCTTTGATGACCTGACGCGGGCGACCACCGACGCGGTGCCGGCGGCGGCGTTTGCCGAGGGTGTCGCCGCGCTCTCCGAGCAGATCGCCCGCATCTTTGTGCTCCCAACACCGGCTTCCCCCTGACCCGCTCAACGACAGTATTTTCTGCCTGCGAAGTTCTGATCGCGGGTCGGCTAAGGTGCGATTTGGCCCCGGGGGGAGCTGGATTTGTCGGCCCCGAGTCGTGGGTTCTAGATTGTTCTTCTGTTCACAAGTGTTCGTCGTTAGACGGACCGGATGGTCCTGGGGTTCGAATCAACGGTGTCTGATCTCTCTGCTAAGCGCGAACTCAACAACGGCTTCGGCAACTCCATGTCGGTTGCCGTTGAGTTGGTTGTCTCGCCGATTCTGATGGGTCTGATCGGCTGGCGGATCGACGTGCGGCTGGGCACCACCCCCCTCTTTGCCCTGGTGCTGTTCCTGGCGGCGTTGGGCTACCTCATGTGGAAGCAGTTCGCGCTCTACACCGCCCGGATGGACCATCAGGCCCAAGAACTGCTTGCCCCCAAGTTCGATCGCGACCGGGCATGATGGCCACCGACCTCCCCGGTTCAACGCCTCCGGCGGTTGAGCGCGAACTGGTTCGGGACATGTTGAAGCGAGGCGTCTGGTTCGCTCCGGTCATCTTGTTGGTCGCCACCGTCATCTGGGGGCTGGCGGGCACCGCCTCGGCTGCCGTGGCGATTGCGTTGGTGACGCTGAACCTCCTCCTGGCCGCCGCGGGGCTGTCCTGGGCGGCCAAGGTGTCGCCGATGGCCCTCATGGCGGTATCGCTGGGCGGCTTCGCTTTGCGTATGGGCCTGTTGTGCGTCGTGCTGCTCGCACTGCGCAACGAGCCCTGGATCAACATGGTGGCCCTCGGGATCTGCCTGGTCGTCACCCATCTGGGTCTGTTGTTCTGGGAACTGCAATACGTCTCGGCTTCGTTGGCCTACCCCGGCCTCAAGCCCACCGCTGACAAGGAGGCTGTCGTCCCGTGATCCTTGGGTTGGAATTCCCGCCTATCTCCCACGTGGTGGAGTGGCCCACCTTGTTCGGAAGCGGCGCCTTTGCCGTGAACAAGGTGATCATCTTGATGTGGGTGTCGGCCGCCCTGTCGTTCTCGGTGTTCTTTCTCGGATCCCGCAAGCAGGCGCTGGTGCCTACCGGGGTGCAAAACGTTGCCGAATCCGCCGTCGACTTCGTTGAGACCGGCATCATCATGGAGACGATCGGCCCCGACGGCCTGAAGTACACGCCGTTCCTACTCACGCTGTTCACCTTTATCCTGTCGTGCAACATCTGGGGCCTCATGCCCGGTATCCAGATGCCGGTGAACGCCCGGATCGCCGTGCCGGCCTTCCTCGCCGTGTTGGTCTGGGCCGTCTACCACGTGACCGGCATCATGAGCCAAGGTCCCGTCAAGTACTTCATTTCGGCCACCATCCCCCCCGGCGTCCCCAAGGCCATCATCCCGCTGGTGTTCTTCATCGAACTGATGGGGATTCTCATCACCCGCCCTCTCTCGCTGGCCGTGCGGCTCTTCGCCAACATGATCGCCGGGCATCTGCTCCTGGTGACCTTCGCGGTGCTGTGCCAAGCCCTCTGGGAGGTAACCAAGGTGGGCGCCGCTCTCCCCTTCGCGCTGTTGGTATTCCTCAGCGCTTTCGAAATCCTGGTGGCGTTCCTCCAGGCCTACATCTTCACCATCCTCGCTGCCGTGTACATCGGTGGCGCCATGCATCCCGAGCACTAAGAGAAAGAACCAAGGAGAACAACCGTGCTGCAACTTCTCGCACAGCAAGCCCCGGGCGAACTCGAGGCGGGTCTAACGGCCATCGGCCGAGGCATCGTTTACGGTGGCGCGGCCATCGGCCCCGGCATCGGCATCGGCATCGTGGTGGGTAATGCCATCACCGCCATGGCCCGTCAACCGGAGGCCGCCGGCATGGTGAGGACCACCATGTTCCTCGGTATCGCCTTCACCGAAGCCCTAGCTCTCTTCGGCTTCGTTCTCGCGTTCATCATCGCAGGCTGAGGAGGCCAACCGTGCGAATCCGCACCCGTGTCATGTTTGCCAGCAGCCTGCTCGCAGTGGGCTTGGTGGCCGTTGCTCCCTCGGCGTACGCCACTGAGGGGGACTTCAGCGAGGAGCAGGTTGAGGAGATCACGAAAGAGGCCGAGGAAATCGCCGAGCAAAACGGCGCCTCCGGTTACGACGCCGAGTGCATCGCAATCCTCATGGAGGGCGGCTCGCCCGACGATTGCCATGAATCACCGAGTCCGATCTTCCCCGCCACCGATGAGTTGGTGTGGGGTTCGCTGTCGTTCCTCGTGTTGTTCCTCCTGATGCGGAAGTACGCCTTCCCGTCGATCAAGAAGGGCATGAACGACCGCTCCGATCGCATTCGCTCCGACCTCGATGCCGCCGAGCAGGCCAAGTCCGAGGCGGCCACGGTGCTCGAGGGCTACCGCGTGCAAATGGCTGATGCCCAGTCGGAAGCGGGCCGGATCATCGACGAAGCCCGCCAAACGGCGGAGGCGCTCAAGAAGGACGCCGCCGCTCGCTTGCAAACCGAACTGGCCGAGACCCGCAGCCGGGCCGCCACCGACATCGAGGCGGCCAAGGTGCAAGCCACTGCCGATCTCAAGGGTGAACTGGCCACGCTGGCCGTAGGGGCCGCTTCGGCCGTCGTGAACAAGAACCTCGACCCCGCTACCCAGACGCAGCTCATCGAGGACTACATCGCGTCGGTTGGCGCATCGTGAGCGATGGCCGGTCGCACGCCTACGCCGGCGCTCTGCTGGTAGTGGCCCGCTCTGAGGGCAGCCTCGAGGAAGTGGAAGACGAGCTCTTTCGCTTCGCCCGGGTACTGGAGACCAACGACGAACTCCGCACCACCCTCACCGATGCGGCGTTGCCGGTAAGCCGACGTCAGCAAATCGTGGAGGATCTTCTCGGCGGTCGGGCCAACCCGATCACCACCGCCCTGCTGTCGATGGTGGTGGGAACCGGTCGGGCCCGCGACCTCGCGGCCATCGTGGATGAGTTGGTACGGCTCAGCGCGGCGGAGGGCAACAAGGAACTCGCCGAGGTGCGCTCGGCCATCGAGCTCACCGACGACCAGAAGCAGCGTTTGGCGGTCGCCCTCGAGGCGGCCACCGGCAAGAAGGTGGAGCTGAAGGTGATCATCGACCCGTCCGTACTGGGCGGTCTCGTAGCCCAGGTGGGCGACACGGTGATCGACGGTTCGGTCAAGACCCGCCTCCAACAACTCCAGACCGCGTTCTGAACTCGCACCAAGACGACCAAGGAAGAGACCCCAGATGGCAGAGCTGACCATCAACACGGCCGACATCGCCGCTGCGTTGAAGAAAAACCTCGAGGGCTTCTCGCCCTCCACGGCGGCCGCTCAGGTCGGCCGCGTCATCGAGGTGGGCGACGGGATCGCCACCGTCTCCGGCCTGCCGGGCGTGGGTGTGAACGAACTCCTCGAGTTCGAAGGGGGCATCCGGGGCTTGGCCCTCAACCTCGACGAGGAATCGATCGGCGCCGTGATTCTGGGCGACGGCGGGGCGGTGCGGGAGGGCTCCACCGTAAAGGCCACCGGACAGATCCTGTCGGTACCGGCGGGCGACGGTCTTCTCGGTCGGGTGGTCGACGCGCTGGGTATCCCCGTGGATGGCAAGGGCCCGCTCACCAACGTTCACGACCGTCGCATGGAGATTCAGGCCCCGGGCATCATCGGCCGTAAGCCCGTGCACGAGCCGCTCCAAACGGGCATCAAGGCGATCGACGCTATGACCCCGATCGGCCGTGGCCAACGCGAGCTCATCATCGGCGACCGCAAGACCGGCAAGACCACCGTGGCGATCGACACGATCATCAACCAGCGCGGCCTCGGTGTGAAGTGCATCTACGTGGCCATCGGACTCAAGGAATCCACCGTGGCCAATACGGTGGCCACCCTCGAGCAGTACGGCGCGATGGACTACACAGTGGTGGTTCTCGCCGGTGCCTCCGACCCCGCCCCCTTCAAATACCTCGCCCCCTATGCCGGTTGTGCGATGGGGCAGTACTGGATGGAGAACGGCGAGCACGGCCTCATCGTGTACGACGATCTGTCCAAGCAGGCGGAGGCCTACCGCCAGGTGTCGCTCCTGCTGCGCCGCCCGCCGGGCCGCGAGGCCTACCCCGGCGATGTGTTCTACCTGCACAGTCGCCTGCTGGAACGGGCCGCCAAGCTTTCCGACGCCAACGGCGCCGGCTCGCTTACTGCGCTTCCGATCATTGAGACCAAGGCCGGCGACATCTCCGCCTATATCCCCACCAACGTGATCTCGATCACCGATGGGCAGATCTTCCTCCAGGACGACCTGTTCAAGTCCGGGGTGCGCCCCGCCTTCGACACCGGCCAGTCGGTGTCGCGCGTGGGGGGTGCCGCACAGATCAAGGCCATGAAAAAGGCGGTGGGAACCCTTAAGGGCGACCTCTCGCAGTTCCGTGAACTCGAGGCTTTCGCCGCCTTTGGCTCCGAACTCGACAAGGTGTCGCAGGGCGCCCTCGACCGCGGCTATCGCCTCGTGGAACTCCTGAAGCAAAACCTCAACAGCCCCATGCCCGTGGAGGAGCAGGTGGTGTCGCTTTATGCCGCCACCAACGGCTATCTCGATCCGGTGCCGGTGGAAGACGTGACCCGCTTCGAGAAGGAGCTTCTCGAGTGGTTCCACGCTCGTCATGGCGGAATCCTCGATGGCATCAAGACCACCGGCGACATCGCCGACGTCGGTGCCTTTGAGGCGGCCCTCCAGGGATTTGCCGATCAGTTCCAGAAGTCAGACGGTTCCGCGGTGGTCGTGGAGATCACCGTGCCGGCGGTGGTGGCGGCCGATGCCGTGCTGTCCGGCGAGGCATCGGAGTAGCGCATGGCCGGTGGTGCTGAGCGGATCCTGCGTCGACGCATCAAGTCGGTGCAGTCGACCAAAAAGATCACCAAGGCGATGGAACTCATCGCCGCCAGTCGGATCCTCAAAGCCCAGCAGCGGGTCAATGCGGCGCGCCCCTACAGCGAGCAGATCACCGAGGTGATTCGGAACCTCGCGGCGGCCGGCGCGGGCGGCAGTTCGCCGTTGCTCCAACAGCGTGACGAGATTTCCACGGTGGCCTTTGTTGCCGTGGCTGGCGACCGTGGACTGTGTGGCGGCTACAACACCACCGTGATCCGTACCGTGGAGCGCGAGATGGCGCGCCTCAAGGCCGAGGGTCGACAGACTCGCCTCATCACGGTGGGCAAGAAAGCCACCGGCTACTTCCGTTTTCGTGGGTTCGAGATCGATGACGCCTTCGTGGGCTTCTCGGATGAGCCCACCTACGAAGATGCTCGCCTCGTAGCCGACGCGGTCGTGCAGCGGTTCGAAGCCGGCGAATACGACGCGGTGGAGATTTGCTACACCCAGTTCATCTCCTCGGGTGTGCAGCGGGTGCAACTCGAGCGCTTCATGCCGCTGGAAACCGATCTTCTCGATGCCGCCCCGAAGGCCGAAGGCCCCACGGCGGACTACGAGTTCGAGCCCAGTCCGGGCGAGATCCTCGATCGGCTCCTGCCCCGCTACGCCGAAGCCCGTCTCTATGCCGCTCTCCTGGAGGGCTCAGCGTCGTTCTTCGCCGCCCAGCAGCGGGCCATGAAGTCCGCCACCGACAACGCCGAAGAACTCATCACCAAACTCAGCCGCATCATGAACCGGGCCCGCCAAGATGCCATCACCACCGAGATCATGGAGATCGTCAGTGGTGCCGAAGCCCTGCGTGGCGGTCAGTCCGGTTCTTCCGACCTCCTCGCCGACAACGCCCTCGACGTGGCCATCATCGGCCCGTCCTCCCTCATCCGAAACTGATCCCCGGAGACATCGCCATGACTGTGACCGACCACCAGCCCCTCTTGAAAGACGGCCGCGTCGTTGCTATCGCCGGCCCGGTGATCGACGTTGAGTTCCCACCCGACGCCGTTCCCGCCATCAACACGCTGCTCGCCTTCGACATCATCATCGACGGCAAGCCGCTGCCGGTGCGGGCCGAAGTGGCCCAGCAGATCGGCGATAGCCGGGTGCGGGCCATCTGCCTGCGCCCCACCGATGGTCTCGTGCGCGGCACCATCGTCACGAACACCGGTCACGGTATGCAGATGCCGGTGGGTGATGCCGTGCTGGGGCACGTGGTCAACGTAATTGGTGAGCCCCTCGACGTGGCGGAACTCGATGCCAGCAAGATCGAGGACCGCTGGGACATCCACCGTCCCGCCCCAGACTTCGACACCCTCGAGCCGCAAAAGATCGTGTTCCCGACCGGCATCAAGGTGATCGACCTCCTCACCCCCTACCTGCAGGGCGGCAAGATCGGCCTCTTCGGCGGCGCCGGCGTGGGCAAGACAGTGCTCATCACCGAGATGATCAACCGGGTGGCCTCGCAGTTCGGCGGTGTTTCGGTGTTTGCCGGCGTGGGCGAGCGCACCCGCGAGGGAACCGACCTGTTCCTGGAAATGGGCGAGACGATCATGGGTGACGGTGTTACCCGCGTGCTCGACAAGGCGGCGTTGGTGTTCGGCCAGATGGACGAGCCGCCGGGTGTTCGCCTGCGGGTGGCTCTGGCTGCCCTCACGATCGCCGAGTATTTCCGCGATGTGAAGAACCAGGACGTGCTCTTGTTCGTCGACAACGTGTTCCG
>CAMDIH010000081.1 GCA_945898515.1 Candidatus Neomicrothrix parvicella RN1
GAGGATCTCTTCGAGGCGATGTTGCCGAACGGTTCCACCCTCACTCGGGCCATTCGTTATCCGCCGATGGCCGATGCTCCCGCCGGCCCGGTTCACGAGTGGGCCGGGGAGCACGCCGACATCAACTTGATCACGGCGCTGCCCCGGGCCACCGCCCCGGGCCTCCAGGTAAAAACCGGCGATGGCTGGGTTGACGCCGTGGCCCCGGATGGGAGGGTGATCATCAACTCAGGAATGATGCTGGAGGTGCTCTCCAATGGCCTGATTCCCCCCGGGGTTCATCGGGTGGTCGCCGAGCCCGCCTATGCCGGTGAGCGGTACAGCGTGGTGCAGTTCTGCCACCCCACGCCGTGGACGATCCTCTCCCCGCTCCCCTCGTGCTGCACGGCCGAGACGCCCCAGCGTTTCGGGGCCATCGAGGCGGGCGACAAACTCGATGAGGTGCTCTACAACCTGAACCTCATCGAGGGGGCTCCTCGGTTGACCGACTGAGCGCGGCTAGAGCAGTTGGTAACTGGGGTTCATGATGGCGAGGCGGGTCTTGTGCACGCCTACGGTGCCTTCGACGGCCATGGTCGTGCCTATCCCGATACCGGCCAGGCTGCGCCGGCCCAGGAACACCACGGAGATGGCCCCGGTGTGGTCGAGGATGACCAACTCGATTGTGGGGGCATCACCCAACGGGGCCACCCGCATCGATCGGACGCGACCAGAGATCTTCACTCGTTGTCGCCAGTGAGCATCGGTAATCGGGATGCATCCGGGCGCGAGGGTCACGGCGGGGTCGGTGGTGGAGAGGTCGGGAGTTGGCGTCACCACCTGTCGCCCCGAGCCGTCGTGGGGGGGCGGGTTGATCGGGAGATCCACGGGAGCCGTCTTTCCCGAATCGAGGTGGAACGGCACGGTGGTGACGTTGGCATGGGGAAGTCGGGATACCTCTTCGAGGATGGCGTCGGCGGTCTTGTCGTGGAGCACCCGGTGCCAGATGCCCTTGTACTTGCGCTCCGGAAGGAGCACCGACACTTCGGTATCACCGTCGGCCAGCTCACGCGCCACGCACTCCACCGTGGCCCGTAGTAGCCGCCGGTCGGGGCACTCCACGACCTCGAGGGGTACGCGCCTCAGGCCGGTGTTTTGCCAGGACGTGACCAAGGCCTGGGCGGCGGTGTCATCGATGGCGAAGTGCACCACGCGTAGTTCGTCGGGAGTCAGTGTGCGGGCGTACTGGATGGCGCGGGCAGAAGCCATGTCAAGGCGGTCGACGAACACGAGCACTACATGGCGACGCAGGATCGGGGCAGTGGCGGCTGCCGGTACGTCGTGTTCGAGCGACTCCGCCTCCCGTTGGTACTGACGGTTGAGCCGCAACAGGAGAAGTACGAACAGCGGCATGATCACCAACATCACCCAGGCATCAGTGATGCGGGTGACCAGCACGATGAGTACCACGGCGGCGGAGATCAGCGCTCCCACGCCGTTCAACAGCAGGCTCAGTTGCCAGCCTTGCTCGCGATAACGGAGGTGGTGCCGGGTCATTCCGGCCTGCGAGAGCGTGAAGCCTACGAACACGCCAATGGCATACAGGGGGATCAGTTTGGTCACCTCGGCCCCGGTGAGGATCACCAGGAATCCGGCGCTGACCGCCAGCGAAATGATGCCGTTGGAGAACACGAGGCGATGGCCGCGCTTGGTGAGTTGACGGGGGAGGAAGCTATCGCTGGCTTGAACACTGGCCAGACGGGGGAAGTCGGCGAAGCCAGTGTTGGCCGCCAAGACGAGGATGAGCATGGTCGAGGCCTGCAGCAGGTAACCGAGGGCGGGCCCGAACCCGGTGGTGCCGTAGACGGCCTCGCCGATCTGGGCCAGGACCGTGGGGGTGCCCTTCTCGAAGGGAATGACCTTGATCCTGCTGGCGAGCAGCGAGATCCCGAAGAACATGACCGCAAGACCGGCCCCCATGAGCACCAGCGTCTGGCGGGCGTTTTTCCAGGCGGGCTCCCGGAAGGCGGGCACCCCGTTGGAGATGGCTTCAACGCCGGTGACGGCGGCACCGCCGGAGGCGAAGGCTTTGGCGAGGATGTAGGCGGAGGCTCCGAACCAGAGCCCGGCGCCGGCGCTGGCCTCACCGATGGGGAGACTGCCCTCGGTGGCGGTACCGAGGATCGGGAGGTCGCCGCTGAGGTACCGCACCAGGCCGAAGATCAGGAGCGCGGCCATGTTCAACATGAAGAAGTAGGTGGGTGCGGCGAAGACTCTCCCGCTTTCCTTCACGCCCCGCAGGTTGCCGTACATCACGATGGCGATGAACCCGAGCGAGATCGGCACCCGGGCCGGGCTCAGTACCTCGAACGAAGAGATCAGCGCCGCCGCGCCGGCCGACACCGAAACCGACACCGTCAGGATGTAGCCGATCAGCAGAGCGGCGCCAGCCACCTGGGCGGGCACGATACCGAAGTTGTCGCGCGTGACGAGGTAGGCACCACCGGCGGACGGGTAGGCCTTGATCGTCTCCCGGTAGGAGAGGATCAACAGCGCCAGCATCACCAGCAGGGCGAGGGTGATCGGCATGACGAGCGAGAAGGCCAACAACCCGATGGCCGGCACCAGCACGTGGAGGATCTCTTCGGTGGCGTACGCGCTCGAGGAGAGGTTGTCCGACGCGAATACCGCCAGCGCGGTGGGCTTGCCGAGGCGCTGGTGGTCGAGCTCGTTGCTGTTCAGCGGCTGACCGAGCAGTTTGCGCTTGGCGCGGTAGCGAAGGTTGTCGGCGGGGAGCGGGACCCCGCTCATAGCGGGGACCGGCTGGGGCGCTGCGACCGCCGCCGGGGTCACGGGGGGGTTGGAGGGGGCGTCGAGGCCGGTGGTCATGGGGTGAGGGCCCTCAGTTCGCACCGGGAGGGGGCGGGAAGTAGTGCTCGACGGTCACCAGGGTGGGGGTCGACGTCGATTCGCATCGCCCACAACCCTAGGGGAGCCCGCAGCGGTGTCGGCAATCATCGGCCGACCGTCGGCCGTGCCTGCACTATTCGGTCGTCGCCAGGGTGACCACCACGGCGAAGGCATCGCCGGGGGTGGTGATGAGTTCGCTCACCACTCCCGCCGCGCACAGATCACCGCGGGCTGCCTCCAGCCAGCCGAGCCGCTCGGGGGTGTCGGTGACCACCACTCGCTCTACGGCCGTGCGCATGGACTGCTGGGCTTCGGATTTAGCCCGGCGCACTTCGGTGAGCACCTCCGCCGCCACCGTGAGCACCGCCGGGTCGCCGCTGGGGCCCGCCAGGGACCGCAGGGCGGCCGATTCGGGCCAGGTCGAACGGTGGATGCTGTGGGTCTGGAACCACGACCACACCTCTTCGGTGACGTAGGGCAGGAACGGGGCGAACAATTTGAGGATGGCCTCGAGGGCCGGGCCGAGGGCGGCGCGGGCCGAACGGGCCCCGTCGTCGTCGCGGTAGGCCCGGTTCTTCACCAGTTCGAGGTAGTCGTTGCAGAAGGTCCAGAAGTGCGACTCGGTGCGCTCCAGGGCGCGGGCGTAGTCGAACCGGTCGAAGCAGGCCGTGGCGTCGTCGATGAGATCGGCCAGACGCAGGAGCATGGCGCGGTCGAGAGGTTCGGTGACCTCGCCGGTGGCCGCCCCGAAGCTGAGAGCAAACTTTGATGCGTTGAGCAGTTTGATGGCTAGGCGGCGGCCGATCTTCATCTGGCCTTCGTCGAAACTCATGTCCATGCCGGGGCGACCGTTGGCCGACCAGTAGCGCACGGCGTCGGCACCGTGGCGCTGCAACAGGACTACCGGATCATCCGGCATGTTGCCGGCCGACTTGGACAGTTTCTTGCGGTCCGGGTCCACGATGAATCCTGAGATGGCGGCGTTGGTCCACGGCAGCGCGTTGTGCTCGTAGTGGCTCCGCACCACCGTGGCGAAAAGCCAGGTGCGGATGATCTCGTGGGCCTGGGGGCGGAGGTCCATCGGGAAGGTGCGCTTGAACAGGTCGGGGTCGTCCTCCCAGCCGCACACGATCTGCGGGGTGAGCGAGGAGGTGGCCCAGGTGTCCATGACATCAGGGTCGGCCGCGAAGCCGCCGGGCTGGTTGCGCTGGGCCTCCTGGAAGCCGGGGGGAACTGCGGTGGTGGGATCGATGGGCAACGACGCTTCCTCGGCCAGGATCGGGGCGAGGAAGTTGGTGACGCCATCGGTATCGATGGGGTACCAGACGGGGAAGGGCACGCCGAAGAAGCGTTGGCGGGTGATGTTCCAATCGCCCATGAGCCCATGCACCCAGTTCTCCAAGCGCACCCGCATGAAGTCGGGCCACCAGGTGAGTTCGGCGCCGCGGGCCAGCATCTCCTCTTTGGGCGGGTACCGGATGAACCACTGTTGGCTGGTGACGATCTCCAAGGGGCGGCTGCCGTTTTCCCAGAACTTCACCGAGTGGGTGATGGGGCGGATGTCGCCGTCGATGGCCTCGGCCTCGATGAGCAGTTCGACGATGCGGGCCTGGGCTTGCTTGGCCGTCTTGCCGGCGAGTTCGTCGTAGGACCCTTGGGCGGCCTCAACGTTCTGGCTTGGCCATCCCGGCTCCCCCCAACTCACCGGCCGCAAGCGACCGTCTCGCTGCACGATGGCCCGCACCGGCAGTTCCAACTCACGCCACCAGACCACGTCGGTGGTGTCGCCGAAGGTGCAGATCATGGCGATCCCGGTGCCCTTTTCGGGGTCGGCGAGTTCGTGAGCGAGGATCGGCACGCTCACCCCAAACAGCGGGGTGACGGCGGTTTGACCGAACAGTGGCTGGAACCGCTCGTCGTCGGGATGGGCGACCACCGCCACACAGGCCGGCAGCAACTCCGGGCGAGTGGTGTCGATGAGGAGCGGACCGTTCGGGCCGGCGAACACGAGCTTGTGGTAGGCGCCGGGCAACTCTTTGTCGGTGAGTTCGGCTTGGGCCACCGATGTGCGCATGTCCACATCCCACAGCGTGGGCGACTCGGACCGGTAGGCGAGGTCTCGTTGCACCAGACGCAGGAAACCCCGCTGACTGGTGCGCGTGGCCTTGGCCCCCATGGTCGTATAGGTGTGGTCCCAGTCCACCGACAGGCCCACGGTGGCCCAGAGGTCGTGGTAGGCCGCCTCAAACTCCGGAACCACCTCCTCGCACAGTTCGATGAAGTTGGGTCGGCTCACGGGAATGGCGCGTGCCTTCGGGTCCACTGTTTCCGGACGGCGGAAGTGGGGGTCGTAGGGGAGGGTGGGGTCCACCATCGTGCCGGTGATCAGTTGCACCCGGCGTTCTACGTTCAGGCCGTTGTCGTCCCAGCCCATTGGGTAGAACACTTCTTTGCCGCGCATGCGCTGATAGCGGGCGATGAGGTCGGTGTGGGTGTAACTGAACACGTGGCCGGGGTGCAGGGTGCCGCTCACCGTGGGGGGCGGGGTGTCGATCGAGAAGACCTCGGCGCGAGGCTTCGTGCGGTCGAAGCGGTAGGTGCCGTCGGCATCCCATTGCTGGCGCCACTTGGCTTCGAGCCCATCGAGAGACGGCTTGTCGGGGATGATCGTCACGGGGGCGCAGGATAGTTGCGGGCGATGGCGCATCACGATTGCCCGCGGCGGTGGCCGGCGCGTCCTGGGCCGGGTCGGGGCCGGGGGAGCGCATCGGCCATGATTGGGGGGTGACCGCCGACGCTCCGACCCCCGGGCTCGAGGAGCTGCGCTTCTACGACACCCGCACGCGCCAGGTGCAGCGCTTCGAGCCGCTCGCCCCCCCTGCGGTCGGCATCTACACGTGTGGACCCACCGTCTACGCGCCGCAGCACCTCGGCAACATGCGACCGCAGCTGTATCCGGACGTGCTGCGCCGACTGCTGACGGCGGCCGGCTACGACGTCACCTACGTCACCAACATCACCGATGTGGGTCACCTGGTGGGTGACGCGGATGATGGAGACGACAAGCTCGAGCAAGCCGCCGCGACCACCGGCCAGACCGCCGCGGAGATCGCTGCCCGCTACACCGAGCAGTGGGCGACCGACCGGCGCCTCCTCGGCTGCCTCGAGCCTGACGTCGTGCCACGGGCGGCCAGCCACCTCGCCGAGCAGATCGCCATGATCCGCACCCTCGAGGAGAAGGGCCACACCTACGCCATCGACGACGGCGTCTACTTCGACGTGTCGACGTTCCCTCGCTACGCCGAGTTCGCCCACCTCGACCTCGACGAGATGGAGACGAGCGGGCGCATCGAGCACCTGGAGGACAAGCGTCACCCGGCCGACTTCGCGCTCTGGAAGCTCACCCCTCCCGGGGTCGTCCGCCAGCAAGAGTGGGACTCACCGTGGGGTCGGGGCTTTCCCGGTTGGCACATCGAGTGCTCGGCCATGGCCACGAAGTACCTCGGTGAGCGCTTCGACATCCACACGGGCGGCATCGACCACGTCCGCGTGCACCACACGAACGAGGTCGCCCAGAGCGAGTGCGTGCTCGACGTGCACCCGTGGGTCGGTACGTGGTTGCACAACGAGTTCCTCGACCTCAAGGGCGAGAAGATCTCCAAGTCGGCCGGCCACGTGCTCACCGTCGACTCGCTGGTCGAGCGGGGCATCGACCCGCTGGCGTTCCGCTACTTCTTCTTCCAGGCGCACTACCGCCAGCAGCAGGCCTTCACGTTCGAGGCCGTGGAGGCGGCCGGCACGGCGCTGCGGCGTCTCGTCGTCAAGGCCGTCGAAGCTCGCGATGCCGGCGGCGAACCCGACCCGGCCGCCGTCGAGCCGCACCTGCGCCGATTCTGGTCCGCCCTGGCCGACGACCTCAACGCGCCCCAGGCCCTGGCGGCCGTGTGGGATGCCGTGCGCGACCCCGGCTTCAGCCTGGCCAGCCGCTGGGCCTTCCTCGCCGACGCCGACCGCGCCCTCGGCTTCGGCCTCGCCGAGGCCGAAGCACCGGACGCCGACGAGAGCGGCTCGGATCCTCGGATCGACGCCCTCGTCGCCGAGCGCCAGGCGGCCCGGGCGGCCAAGGATTTCGCCGCCTCGGACCGCATCCGTGACGACCTGGCGGCAGAGGGGATCGAGATTGTCGACACCCCGACGGGAACCACCTGGCGCCGCTCGGCGGGCTGACTGCGGTGGGAAATCGGTGGCGACTTGCGTCAGCCGCCGTCGGTTCGGGTATCGTAACGGACGTTGTTACCTAACGGTAACTTGATCCCTCTCTCTGAGACGAGGTTCTTCCCATGGCCGAGTTTTCCTTGCAGCTGAACGAGGACCAACAGCAACTGCAGAGTTGGGTCCACGAATTCGCCGACACCGTGTTGCGGCCGGCGGGAGAAGAGTGGGACGAGCGCGAGGAGACGCCGTGGCCGATCCTCCAAGAGGCCGCCAAGATCGGCCTGTACGGGATGGACTTCATGGCCCAGGCCCTCATGGGCGACCCCACGGGTCTCACCCTGCCGGTGACCATCGAGGAACTCTTCTGGGGCGACGCCGGCATCGGCCTGTCGATCTTCGGTTCGGGGCTGGCGGCGGCGGGCATCGCCGGTGCGGGCACGCCCGAGCAGGTTATGGAGTGGGTGCCGCAATGCTACGGAGACGCCGACGACGTGAAGCTTGGGGCCTTTTGCGTGTCTGAGCCCGACGCTGGTTCCGATGTGAGTTCGCTCCGCACCCGGGCCGTCTATGACCAGGCCAGTGATGAGTGGGTGCTCAACGGCACCAAGGCGTGGATCACCAACGGCGGCATCGCCAACATTCACGTCGTGGTGGCCTCAGTTGATCCCGAACTCAAGAGCCGGGGCCAGGCCAGCTTCGTCATTCCCCCCAACAGCAAGGGCCTCTCGCAGGGCCAGAAGTACAAGAAGCACGGCATTCGCGCCTCGCACACCGCCGAGGTGGTGCTGGAGGACGTGCGTGTGCCCGGTGCTTGTCTGCTCGGCGGGAAAGAGAAGCTCGACGCCCGCTTGGCCAAGGCTCGCGATCATCAGCGCACCGGAGAGAAGCAGCCGGCGATGGCTACCTTCGAAAGCACCCGACCCGCCGTGGCGGCGATGGCGGTGGGCATCGCCCGCGCCGCGTATGAGTACTCGCGTGACTACGCCAAGGAGCGCCAGGCGTTCGGTAAGCCGATCATCATGAACCAGGCCATTGCCTTCATGCTGGCCGACATGGTTACCGAGATCGACGCCTCCCGGCTCCTGGTGTGGCGGGCGGCCTGGTTGGCCAACAACGGCGGCTACACCAACGCCGAGGGTTCGATGTGCAAACTCAAGGCCGGTCGCACCGCCACGTGGGTCACCGAGCGTGCCATGCAGATCCTGGGTGGTTATGGCTACGTGCGCGAGTATCCGGTGGAGCGGTTCCATCGCGACGCCAAGATCATGGACATCTTCGAGGGCACCGAGCAGATCCAGCAACTGGTCATTAGCCGAGCCATCTCCGGAATGCGCATCGAGTAGCCCTGACC
>CAMDIH010000082.1 GCA_945898515.1 Candidatus Neomicrothrix parvicella RN1
ATCGGGGAGGCGTCGCAGCGCGCCGTGGCTGAACACGTGGGCGCGACGCTCGGTGGGGGTGACGAGCTGACCGGCGAGGCCGAGTTGCTCGCACAGTTCGATCCCCTCGGGGACGCGGGCGAGGAAGGCATCGGCGGCTTCGTCGAGCACGCCGCCATCAAAGGCGCTGGCCTGTACCTTCCCGCCGAGTCGCCCGGGCTCCACCAGCGTGACCACCGCCCCGGCTTCGGCGGCCTCTCGGGCGGCCACCATCCCGGTGATGCCTCCGCCGATGACCACGACATGGGTCATGGGATGGCGTTGCGTACCAGCGTGGCCAGCGCCGCGAGCACCGCCTCGTGGTCGTTGAGCACCTGGGTGCGAGCAAAGGAGAGCCCGAGGTCATCGGCCAACTGCTGCGCCTCGATGTCCAGGTCGTACACCACCTCAAGGTGGTCGGACACGAAGCCCTGCGGGCACACCAACACTCCCTCGACGTCGTCGCCAGTGGCGAGGTCGCGAATGATGTCGAGGATGTCGGGGCCGCGCCAGGGTTCGGGCGTGCGGCCTGCGGACTGCCACCCGAGGGACCATCCCGCCCGCGACGCGAGCCCCAGCGCGGCGGCTACCGCGGCAGCCGACTCGGCGAGTTCCGCCGGGTAGGGGTCGTCTACCAACACTCGTTCGGGGAGGGAGTGGGCCGTGAACACCACGGTGGTTCGCTCGGGCATCGCCAGCAGGCCGTCCTGCACGGCGCCGGTGAGAAAGGAGACGTAGCTCTCTTCGAGATGCCAGCGGTCGATGTGGCTGGTGGTCATGGCGTACTTGGCGGCGGCGTCCCGGAGGCGCTGTTGGTACTGGCCCACCGAGAACCCGGAATAGTGGGGGGCGAGCACAAGGCCCACCACATGACTGATGCCAGCATCCGCCAGGCTGGCCACGGCATCTTCGATGAAGGGGGAAGCATGTTTTTGCCCGAGGATGACGCGGGCGACCCCCGGTGCTTGCTCCTCGAGGGCCGCCTCGATCCCTCGGCGTTGCGCTTCGGTGCGTTCGGCGAGCGGGGATACGCCGCCGATGGCTTCGTACCGTTTCGTGAGGTCGGCCAACTGTTCCGGGGTGGGGGCGTTTCCCCGTCGGATATGGGTGTAGTACGCCTCGATTTCGGCGGGGGCTTTGGGGGTGCCATAGGCCATGACGACTACCCCTACGGGGGGATTAGCCATTGGTGCGCCCCTCCGAGTGGACGAGGTCCACCACCTCCTGGAGTATCCCGGGATCTAGTTCCGGCAGCACGCCGTGCCCGAGGTTGAAGATGTGGCCCGGGCGACCCGCGTTGCGGCGCAACACGTCCCGGGTGCGCTCAGCCACCACTTCCCACGGGGCCAGGCACACCGCCGGATCGAGATTTCCCTGCACCGCGTGGTTGGGCACTCGTTGCCGGGCCACGTCGAGAGGTACTCGCCAGTCGACACCCACCACATCGGCCCCGGCTTCACCCATCAGGCTCAACAGTTCGCCGGTGCCTACCCCGAAGTGGATGCGGGGTACGTCGCTCACCGCGAGGGCGGCGAGCACCTTGGCACTGGCGGGCAGTACGAACTCTCGGTACACATCCGGCGACAGGGCTCCGGCCCAGGAATCGAATAGTTGGATGGCGCTGGCCCCGGCCTCCACCTGGGCTATGAGCGAGGCGATCGCCATGTCGGCGAGCCGATCGAGTAACTCGTGCCAAAGGTCGGGGTCGCCGTGCATCATCGCTTTGGTGAGGCCGTAGGTGCGCGACGGGCGGCCTTCGATGAGGTAACTGGCCACGGTGAAAGGGGCCCCGGCGAAGCCGATGAGAGGAGTTCCGCCGAGTTCGTTGACGGCCTGTCGAACCGTCTCGGCAACGTAGGGGGCATCGATCTCGGGCTCGAAGGGGCGAAGGCGATTGAGGTCGGCGGCGGATCGAAACGGCTGGGAGACCACCGGACCCACGCCCGGGGTCACCTCTACCCCAAAGCCGATCGCCGCGGCCGGCACCACGATGTCGCTGAAGACAATGGCGGCATCCACGCCGTAGCGCCTCACCGGCTGCAGGGTGATCTCCGCCGCCATGGCCGGGTTGTGGATCGCATCAAGGATGCTGCCGGAGCCTCGCAACGCCCGGTACTCCGGCAACGATCGGCCCGCTTGGCGCATGAACCACACCGGTACCCGATCGGCGCGCTGTCCGCGGGCCGCCAGCAGAAACGGGGAGTCGGCGAGCGCCGCGTGGGGGAGAGCCATGACCCCTTCAACCTAGGACCCGCCCTCGCTCCCGGCGAAGTCGTGGTCTGATAGGGGGGTGCGACGATCCATCGATGACCATCCCTTTAGCCCCGACGATCTCCCACCGAGTGACGACGATCTGGCCGCGCTGTCCTGGGCGGTGGCGATCAGCGATGACTACGACGACAGCGAGCCGAGGGTGGTGCTCACCCTGGAGGAGGTAGGCAGCGCCGGGACGGGCCTCGTCGCCCACCTGGCGGCCCCGATCGCCCGTCGTTTGAGGGTGGCCCTGCGCGACGCCCTGAAGGAGATCGGCGAAGACCCCGGGCCGTGAGGGGCTAGTAGCGGAGTTCGGCGAGCAAGCCGAGATGGTCGCTGGCCACCACCTTGTCCACCGGCTCAAGGCATTCAACGGTGGTGTGGGTGACATGACCGACGCCACCCGCTTTGGGCCAACCCACGAAGATGTAGTCGATCCGGCGATCTGGTTCTAGGTCGAGTTGGGCGTAGGGGTTGTCGTTGGTCCACGTGGCTCCGGTGGTACTGGAGGCGGAGGCCTGACCGGCCACCACCCACGCGTCGTGAAACACCAACTTGGGCACGGGGGTGGCGGCGAGTCCGTTCAACATGCGGATCTCGTCGCTATCGGGGTCTGCGTTGAAGTCGCCGCAGAGGATCGGGGCCACGGGTCGACCCTCGGGGGGCTTGGATGTCTCGATAAACTTGCAGATGGCTTCCACCTGATCCTGGCGGGTGGCGCTCTGGTCGAACCGCCAGTTGAGGTGCGTATTGAACACCTGCAGCGCACCACGGGGCCCGTTGATGTCGGCCCGCACGCAGGTGCGTCGTTCGTCGACGTCCTCCTCGGCTGGGAGGGGAAGCACTTCGCTGTTGGTGATCGGCCAACGCGACAATATGGCGTTGCCGAAGTGCACGCCGTCGAGTTCGAGGCGGGAGCCGTACACGTGGTGGTACCCGAGTGCGTCGGCCAGTTCGACGGCGAAGTTGACCTCCCCGTCGTCCCACACTTCCTGGAGGCAGATGACGTCGGCGTCGAGGCGGGCCAGCACCGCGGCAATAGCGGGTCGCCGGGCTTCCCACGGGCCAAAGCGCCACCACAGGTTCCAGGTGAGCACCCGGAGGCGGGTATCGACAAGGGTTCCGAACGATCCGATGCTATCGGTCACAACCCGATCATGGCCCAGGTAGGCTTACGGCTCCCCTTTCTTCCACCCGAGGATGCTGGTGTCGCACCCAGACCTGCCGTCCGAGCAGGCCCACATTGATCGTGCCTACCTCAGCCTGGAGCGTTCGCGCGTGGACGCCACCCGCCTGCGTTCCATGGTGGAAGTGGGCAAAGGCGGCACCGAGCAGGCCCGGTGGGAGCGGGATATGATTGAAGGCAGCATCGCTCTGCGGCTGGCGTCTCTCCAGCTCGGCGATGCCAGCCTGGTGTTCGGGCGGATTGATCGCACGCAGGCCGCGGGCGGAGATTCGTTCTACATCGGCCGGTTGGCGGTGTCGGATGAAGAGCGGGAGCCGCTCGTGGTGGACTGGCGGGCCCCCGTGGCCGAGCCGTTTTACCGGGCCACCGGGCGGGAGGCGATGGATCTCGTGCGCCGTCGCCATTTCGCGACCCGGGGGCGCCAACTCCTGGCTATCGAAGACGAGTTGTTCGGCGAGTCGGCCGGCGTGCTCGGTGGCGTTCTGTCGATCACCGACGAGGGTCGCGAGATCCGGGGCCAGAGCACGCTCATCGCCGCGTTAGAGGAGGTACGCACCGGCCGCCTCGGCGACATCGTGGCCACCATCCAGGGCGAACAGGACGAAATCATTCGCGCCGAACTCCCCGGCGTTCTGGTGGTCCAGGGTGGCCCGGGAACCGGTAAGACGGTGGTGGCACTGCACCGTGCCGCCTATCTCCTCTACACCCATCGTTTCCCGCTCGAAGGGCAGGGGGTGCTGGTGGTGGGGCCGAACCGGCTGTTCCTCGGGTACATCGAGCAGGTGCTGCCGAGCCTGGGGGAGGCCGGGGTGGAGTTGGCGGTCCTCGCCGACCTGCTGGATCACCCGGGAAACCTCCAGATCGAAGGCCGCGATCGTCCCGAGACGGCTCGCGTCAAAGGCGATCTTCGTATGGTCAAGGTCCTGGCCAAGGCCGTCCATGACCGCCAGCGCCCACTGCGCCACGCCATGCGGGTGGGTTACGGCCTACAAACCCTCACCCTCACCCCGGGACAGAGCAAGGTCATCGTGGCCGATGCGAAGCGCCGCTTCCAGACCCACAACGCCGGCCGTCGCCATGTGGTGGCCAGCGTGTTCGCCACCCTGGCCGAGAGCGCCCGCTTGCCCACCGACGCCCAGGAGGTACGCGACCGACTCCAGCACGCACCGGAGGTGACCGAGGCTCTCGAGCGTATGTGGCCGGTGCTCTCGCCCGCTGATCTCCTCCACGATCTGTGGGGCTCCGCCGCGCTGATTCACCTGGCCGCCGGGTCGCGGTTGTCGGAGCAGGAGAAGGCGTCGTTGGTGCGCGAGCGATCGGCGTCGGTAGGAGAAGTCATCTGGAGTGTTGATGACGTACCCATGCTCGACGAGGCGCACGCCCTGCTCGGCGCCAAGCCCTTGCGGCGCCGTCCCGGGGGGGCTGCCAAGGATGACCTGCGCACCTACGGCCACATCGTGGTGGATGAGGCCCAGGACCTCTCGCCCATGCAGTTGAGGATGCTCACCCGGCGGTCCCTCAGCGGCTCGATGACGGTGGTGGGCGACATCGCCCAGTCCACCGGGGCGTGGGCGCATGCGGACTGGGAGGAGGTGCTCGGCCTGCTCCCGCAACGCCGCCCCACCCGGCGCCGTGAACTCACTATCGGCTACCGCTTACCCGGCCCGAACATGGTCTTGGCGGCCAAGGTGTTGGCGCTGGCGGCTCCTGATCTGACACCCCCATCCGCGGTGCGCGAGACGGGCGACGAGCCTCGCTTTGTGCAGGCCGAACCGGGCCGGATCGGTGAGGTGGCGGTGCAGCAGGCACTCATCGAACGCGCGGCGGTGGATCCGGGCAGCGTGGCGGTGATCGTCCCGGACTCGCTGCTCGAGGTGGTGGCGAATGCCTTCGATCGGGCCGGAGTGGATTTCGGTCGGGCGGCCCGCAACGGCCTCAATGTACAAATCACCCTCGTCCCCGTGAGTTTGGTGAAGGGCCTTGAACTCGACGCCACCGTGGTGGTGGAACCGGCGGCCATCCTCACCGAGGAGGTGCAGGGCGCGCGGTCGCTCTACGTGGCACTCACGAGAGCTACGAAGCGCCTCGTGCTGGTGCACGAGGACCCACTCCCGGAGGTCCTCCGCCCGTAGGGGCCGTTAGACGGTGACGAGAATGCGTTGGCTGGCGAAGGCGCCGATGCCGATGTGGCGGCCGTTGACTTGCACGGTGGTGGTGCCGTCGGGGGAGGCGGCGGTGATCGTTCCGGTCTTACCGGGAACCACATCGGCATCCTCGAGGAACTCCAGCAGACCCGGAGTGAACTCCAACTCCTCGGGGATGCGACTCACCATGAAACTGCACCCCACCTGCACGTCGCTCAGCGGCACCGTCGCCGGGGCTTGGTAGTCCGCGCCCGGGATCGGGTTGCCGTGGGGGCAGGTAGTGGGGTTGCCGAGCACGCGCACCATGGCCGATTCCACCGGCTCGGAGATGATGTGCTCCCACTTGCCGGCCTCTTGGTGGGCCTCGGCCCAGGAGAGGTCGAGGATGTCGGTGAGAAAACGTTCGGCGAGCCGGTGGCGGCGCACCACTTTCTCCGCCAGGCGTTGGCCATCGAGGGTGAGGCTGATGGCGTTGTGCGAGCTAGAAACGAGTCCCTCGGCCTCTAGGCGTTTGATCATTTCCGAGACGGCCGGCCGCGACACGAGGAGGCGTTCGGCGATACGGGCCTGGATGACGTCCACGTCGTCTTCTCGGAGCTCGTAGATGGCCTCGCAGTACTCCTCGAACGCCGGGTGGAATTCCGGGGTCTGGTAGTCGGCCATACCGAAAGGCTAGGGCATGGCCAGCCCGATGGGCGGTGCGGTGTGGGTTTGGTCTTCCTCAGCCCATTCGCAGCGATGTGAGCCGCAGTTCGGGGGCGGACTTCTGCGCCAGTTCCGGGGGCGATCCGCACACGAGCACGGGGAGGGTTCGGGTTACCTCGACTTCGCCGACGGCCCGAGCCCCGTCCCATTCGAGGGTGACGGTGGCGTGCTGCTGGTGCGGGGCGACGGTGGTCTCGGCGCGGGTGATGTTGGTGGTGAGCCACCCCCAGCCGTGCTGGCTGAACAGCGCCCGCTCCACCACCTGGGCCCACATCCCCAAGCCGGTGGTGCCGCGGTCGTGCGCGGCGAGGTCCTCGATCTTGGCGGTGCGCGTCACCACGCCCTCCAGGAGGTCGGCATCCACCGCGGCCCAGGCGCGACCCTCCGGCAGTGTGATGGCGGTGGGGGCGAATCGGTGGCCGCCGGTATGGCTGCACCGCCACACGCGCGCGCCGGAACCTCGTGCCTCCAACTCGATATGGAGCAGCGTGCCCCAGCGTCCGCAGCACGTATCGCGCCGGCCGTGGGCACACACCAACACCTCTGGGGGTGCCTCGCCCACCGCGGTTATCCACCCGCCGCTGTCGCGCAGTGGATCCTCGATGAGGGAATCGAGCAGAGCGGGAATCTGGGCTGCGGGCACGCGATGGTCCACCCCCACGAGCTCATTGGTGCGCACGCGCCGACGGTGCACGACGCGCCGAAGGCCATCGCCGGTGTGATCGTGTTGGGGTACCACGGCCATCACTCGCACGCCGGGGGCTCTCGCCGCCGTGGCCAGGGCGGGGATCTCGCTCACATCGTGGGGCCAGGGCAGCGGCCACTCCACCAGGATCATGGCATCGAAGGACTCCGCCGAGCCGATGGGGTCCACGCTCTGGGCTTGGGTCCACACCGCGCAGCGGAACTGGGGGTCGTGCGGCACGGCCGGCGGCTCAGCAAGTTCGGTCATCGCTGTTCAGGGTAGGGGCATCCAGAGCGAGCCGATAAAAGCGGCTATGGTCGCCACCGCAGTACAACATCGCTCTTGGGCGGGGGAAGCCGGTCGAATTCCGGCACTGACCCGCAGCCGTAGGCCTGTCGTCATCGCACCTCAGGTAAGTCGGAATGCCCGCCCAGAGCGCATTGGCTCCACTCAACGTCGAGGTCTACGTATCGGGAGCCCGGGATTGACCTCGCTTTTTTGTGGTGCCGACTCCGGGCGATGTGCGCTCCTCGCCTCCCGGAAGGTTTTCCATGATCAAACGGTGTTTCCCCAGGTTTTGTTTCATCGCCACGGTTCTCGCTCTGTTGGGATCCCTGGTTGTCCACCCCTCGCCCGCCATGGCGGTGGAAGGCTCCCGAGCCGATGCGGGCTTGGCGTGGCTAGCGGGTGAACTCGCAGCCCGCAACGGGATGCTTACCGT
>CAMDIH010000083.1 GCA_945898515.1 Candidatus Neomicrothrix parvicella RN1
ATGCACCACCGGATCGACCGGATCGGGGATATGCGTGGCCCGAGCCTGAATCCACCGCCAGGTGCCACCCGTTTCTCGAATTCGGAACTCGACCGGCCCAGCCGATCCGGCCAGCAACGCCTCGGTCAGCGCCGTGAAATACGTTTCCACGTCCTCGGGATGGATGAGATCGATGACCTCTGGCCCCAACTCCGGTCCGCCCTCCGGTTTGATCCCGGTTAGCGCGGCGGCCCAGCCATTTAGTTTCCGAATCGACCCGTCGACATTGACCACGGCGACCCCAAATTTCCCATGCTCAAAGGCATACAGGAGTTGTTTTCCACGGTCCACGGTCGCAAGTTTGCCAAATTCGGAAGCGGCAAGCCACCTCCACGCTTCGCCCCCCATAGCCCGAATCACCGCCGATCCAGCCATGCCAGCGCGATGAACAGCGCGATGAACGTGGCGACAAAACCCCCGCCATCGCTGCCCAGTCGCCAAGGGCTAAGCCACCCGCGGTGCGGGATTACCGTAGGAGAGGCAGCACGAGATCTACCGAATCGGGACACACATCATGCGTGGCGAGCCAGTGGTCCCAGCCGTGCCGCGGCACGGCTGCCACCTCCACCACCTCGCCGTCGGGACAGGTAAAGGGCCCATCAGCACGGGCCAGATAGATCCGGGCGTTGAGCCGAACCCCCGGAGCCTGCCACCGATTGATGCCCAACAACTCCAGCGACGCCGTCACCCCGGCTTCCTCCAGGAGTTCGCGAGCGGCCGCATCATCCCAGGCCTCCCCAGCCCCCAACACCCCGCCGAAACAAAGGTCCCACCAACCAGGGTGCACGTCTTTCCAATCAGCCCGCCGATGCACCACTAATTCGTCGGCTGCGTTCAACACGGCCACATAGCAAGACCGGTGGCGGGCTTGTTCGCCGCGTGCTCGCATTTCGCTCCTCGTCACCACCTCGAGTACGCGATCGTCTTCATCAACGAGGTCGACTAACTCCTCAGCCCCCCTCACGCGTAGGTGGGCTCAACCCCGATGGCTTCATACACCGCCTTCACGAGACCCCCCGACCGGGGGTCGCCATTGAGGCTCATGCTCATCTTGTTCATCACATACCCGAAGCCAATCCCGTTCTCCGGGTCCGTGAATCCCACCGAACCGCCCGCCCCGGCATGGCCGAAGGCCGTTGGCCCGCCGTAGAGAGCAAACGGTGAAGCCACGAAGAACCCCAGACCCAGCGTGGTTTCAAACATCAGGCACTTATCGGTGCCGAAGGTCTGCCGCTCGGAAGCTTGGGCAACCTGTTGCGGCCCGAGCATCGCCCCCGACGGGCCACCCGCCAGTGGGCCGGTGAGCCCGGCGTAGAAGCGGGCCAGCGATCGAGCGTTGGTCACACCATTGGCGGCGGGAATCTCGGCCGCCCGCAGCGCCGGATTATTAAACCCTCCTTCGGCGGTGGCCAGCACCCCGCTGGGCGCGCTCAGGGCCTTCCCCAGCATTGTGTCCGGACCCATGAACTGCGCAATGACCGCCGCCAGCGCGGGGTCCAAACCCGCATCGTCGCCATCACCCGATCCGCCGAAGACATCCCATTGGAGCAGGGGCGCAACACGGTGCTGCTGCTCATCCGGGAGACCGATCCAGAACTCCAAGTCGAGAGGAACAGCAAACTCATCGTGGAAGAACGTGCCGAGACTTTTTCCCGAAATCCGCTTCACCACCTCCCCTACCAGCCAACCAAAGGTGGTGGCGTGATAGCCGTGGGCTGTGCCGGGCTCCCACGCAGGGGCTTGGCGCTCGAGGGCGCGAATCATCGGCTCCCAGGCCAGAGCCTCCTCGAGGGTGAGCACGGCATCGACATAGGGCAGTCCGGCCTGATGGCTGAGCAGCCAGCGGACCGGGATGTTTTCCTTGCCGGAGGCTTTGAACTCGGGCCAGTACTCCGCTACCGGGGCATCCACATCGAGCTCACCTCGTTGGGCAAGCAGGTTGGCGCAGGCGGCAGTGGCACCCTTGGTGGTGGAAAACACCAACTGCAGCGTGTCCTCGGTGTACGGAGTGCCGGCCTCCTGATCGGCGATTCCGCCCCAAAGATCTACGACCTTCTCTCCGCCGACGTAGACCGAGGTGCCCGCCCCTAGTTCCCCATGTTCACTGAAATTGCGGGCGAAGGCTTCCGCCACTGCCTCAAACCCCGGCTTGCACTCACCGTTGATCTCTGTCATGGCACTCCTTTAGATCTGGTATCGAATCTTTGGTTGAAGTTCCCTCATCTTCCATCGCGCAAGATGCTCTGAGCCACCCTCACTCTCGGGCCACGATCCATGATCGCAGCTGATCAGCGGGTAAGGCCGGGGTGAACAGGAACCCCTGGGCCATCCCAAACCCCAACTCTCGAAGCAGCTCTAGTTCCCGAGGGGTTTCAACCCCCTCGGCTATCACTTGCAAGTCCAGAGCCTCACCCATGGCCACCACCGCGGTGGCAATCGCCGTGTCGTCGGCATCCTGACCGAACCCGCGCACGAAACTCTGGTCGAGCTTCAACATGTCCACCGGCAGTCGCTTCAGGTAGGCCAGCGACGAGTAGCCCGTACCGAAGTCGTCCACACTGATGCCTATGCCCCGCTGGCGAATCCATTCGAGGATGCTCAACGTCAGGGCGGACTTGCTCACCAAAGCGTCCTCGGTCAACTCAAACCGAAGCAGGCCGGGGTCGATCCCTGACCCCTCGAGCACCTGATCGATCAGGATTGTTAGTTCCGGATCCACCACCTGAACGGGAGCCAGATTGATCGCCACCCACCGCTGGCCCCACCACCCCGCCTTCACCCACGACGCTGTTTGCATCGCCGCTTCGCTAAGCACCCACGCTCCCAAGTCCCCCAACATCCCCATGTCGCGAGCGACGTTCAGGAACATCCCCGGGCCCAACAAACCGCGCTGAGGATGCTGCCAGCGCACGAGGGCCTCGACCCCCACGACCGATTCGGGCTCTCCGATGGAAAGAACCGGTTGGTAGTGCAACACCAACTCGTCGTTGCTCATCGCCTGTCGCAGCTCGCTCGATAGATTGATGCGACGAGTGGCCGAGGTGCGCATCTCGTCGTCAAACAGTCTGTATCGGTTACGGCCCTCCGCTTTCGCGTGATACATCGCCGCATCCGCGTCTCGGAGAAGTTCGGTCGCCACTACTTCCCTCTCGCTCTCGCTGTCGGCGGCCGCGATGGCGATACCGACGCTCACCGTCACCGCGATCGGAGAACCGAGCACGCTCGTAGTTTCACTGACCGATGTTGCCAGTCGTTTCGCGATGGCAACCACCGCATCCACATCACTGATGTTGGGACACACGACGACAAACTCATCACCCCCCATGCGGCCCACGGTGTCCCCCGGACGTACCTCATCGCGTAATCGATTCGCGACGACACGCAGAACAGCGTCGCCGGCGGCGTGACCCATTCCGTCATTCACAAACTTGAACTGATCGATGTCGCACACGAGTACGGCTACTTGGGTACCCCGACGGGAAGCCTCGGCGAGCGCCTGTTGGAGGCGGTCAAGTACCAACGCGCGATTCGGCAACCCACTGAGCGAGTCGTGCAACGAGTTGTGGCGGACATCTTGCAAGGTGTGATCAGCGTCGATCGCGCTCGCCAACACGTTGCTCACTGCCTCTAGAAAGGCCAGGTCCTCAGAACCGAAAAAGTCGGCAACCTTTGCGCCAATCGTTATCAATCCCGGTGGCCCGGTCCGGGTTTCGATCACGGCTCCAGCCACCGAAACGATCCCCTCCCCCACCAACTGATTTTGCTCTGGCGGCCCCCACCGGGTTTCGGTAGCCAGGTTTCCCGAAACCAGCAGGCCGCGGTCCTGCAGCGGCTGAGACACGACCGAGTGAGCCCGCGGACGGCGGTACGTCCCGACCCTGTCCTCCAAAGCCCCGCGGGCCGCGGCCAGAAGCAGGCCATCGGGATGACCATCGTCGAGAAGGACCCCAACATACGAAACGCTCAAGTTGTCCGTGATGGCATCCAGGGCATGGCCAATCAAGCTCTCAACGGCCAGTCCACCCAATGCATCATCACCGAGACCCGCCACCAAGGATTGCTGGTGGTGTGCCTGAGCCAACTGGCTGATCGTGGCGCGCACCGCTGTCACATCGTCCAGCGCCAGATGCACCACCGGATCGACCGGATCGGGGATATGCGTGGCCCGAGCCTGAATCCACCGCCAGGTGCCACCCGTTTCTCGAATTCGGAACTCGACCGGCCCAGCCGATCCGGCCAGCAACGCCTCGGTCAGCGCCGTGAAACAGGTTTCCACGTCCTCGGGATGGATGAGATCGATGACCTCTGGCCCCAACTCCGGTCCGCCCTCCGGATTATTCCCGGTTAGCGCGGCGGCCCAGCCATTTAGTTCCCGAATCGACCCGTCGACATTGACCACGGCGACCCCAGATTTCCCATGCTCAAAGGCATACAGGAGTTGTTTCTTAAGGTCCACGGTCGCAAGTTTGCCAAATTCGGAAGCGGCAAGCCACCTCCACACTTCGCCCCCCATAGCCCGAATCACCGCCGATCCAGCCATGCCAGCACGACCAACCGCACGAGAAACGCCCGATCTCCCAACACCTCTACCCCCAGGACCACCAGGGCGGGATCGACACTGCGGTGGCCGCCCGTACCAGCTTCGTGATCCGGGACCATCAGCTAGACCTCGTGGGGACCTGCCCCACCTGCCCATCGGTGCCCCTCCCTGTAGCCTGAGGGTCCCCCAGCGGCTAACGAGCCTGACGCTCAAGTCCGCTCCACCCTCGAAACGCGGTACAACCGGCACCATGGCTGAAACGCTCTCTCGTACAGACCTGTTCATCGGCGGCGAATGGCGGCCCGCCGCCAGCGGTGACCGATTCGCCGTCCACGACCCTGGCACTGAGCAAGTCATCGCCACCGTGGCCAACGCCGGAGCCAGCGATGCTCGAGCCGCGACGGCCGCGGCCGCCGCCACGCAGCCGGCGTGGGCGGCCCTACCCCCGAGGGCACGCGCCGAAATTCTCCGACGGGCGTGGGAGTTGCTCACCGAGCGGGCCGACGATCTCGCTCGGCTCATCACCCTCGAAAACGGCAAGGTATTCGCCGAAGCGAAGGGCGAGATCACCTACGCCGCCGAATTTTTTCGATGGTTTAGCGAGGAGGCCGTCCGGCTGCGGGGCGAGTTCTCCACCGCCCCCGGCGGGGCCAACCGAATCCTCGTCCTCCACCAACCGGTAGGGGTGGCCTACCCCATTACGCCGTGGAACTTTCCGGCCGCCATGGCAACTCGCAAGATCGCCCCGGCCCTCGCCGCCGGATGTTCAGTCGTGCTCAAGCCCGCCACCCTCACGCCTCTCACGGCGCTGGCGCTAGCGGAAGTCCTCCACGATGCCGGGGTGCCGGGCGGCGTTGTGAACGTGATCCCCGGGAACCAGGCCCGGGTGATCACCAACGCCGTACTCGAGCACGAACGGGTCCGAAAGGTTTCCTTCACGGGCTCCACCGAGGTGGGGCGGATGCTCATCGCCCAGGCCGCTGAACGCGTGCTCAACGTCTCGATGGAACTCGGCGGTAATGCCCCCTTCATCGTGCTCGCCGACGCTGACCTCGATGCGGCCATCGAGGGCGCCATGATTGCCAAGATGCGACACAACGGCGAGACCTGCACCGCCGCCAACCGCTTCTACGTTGAGGCCCCCGTGGCGGCCGAGTTCTCCCAACGGCTGGCCCAGGCCATGGGTGCCCTTCCCACCGGGCATGGCCTCGAGCCCGGTAGCCGGCTCGGGCCGCTGGTGGATGCCACCACCCGTGACACCGTGGTTGCCCTCGTCGACGAGGCCGTGCGGGCGGGAGCCAAAGCCATCGTGGGCGGGTCGGTCCTGGAGGGCCCTGGCTTTTACTACCCCGCCACTGTGCTCACCGATGTCGCGCCCGACAACCCGATTCTCCAGGAGGAGATCTTCGGACCGGTGGCCCCAATCGTGACCGTGGCTGATACCGCTGAAGCGATTCGGTTGGCCAACAGCACCACCATGGGGCTCGTGAGTTACGTCTACACCCGCGATCTGGCCAAGGGCCTGCGGGTGGCAGAGGCCCTCGAATCGGGGATGGTCGGACTGAACAAAGGGATCGTGTCCGATCCGGCCGCTCCCTTCGGGGGAATGAAAGAGTCTGGGCTCGGTCGTGAGGGCGGCCACGAGGGCATGCTCGACTACACCGAGACGAAATACGTCGCCACCGACTGGTAAGACACCATCGTGTCCTGCCCCCCGATCCTCTCGCCCGCCTTGAGAATCAACGCGCGCTCCCCGGCGCCCCCATCGCGCGAGGATCACAGCCCGTGAACATTCCTCCTATCGATCAGGCCACCGTTGATCACGCCGTCGCCCTCACTCAGGAGGCTGGCCGACGCACCCTGCGCTGGTTTCGGTCTCCGGATCTTCACCTAGAGCACAAAGACGACGGCACCCCGGTGACCAATGCCGATCTCGACGCCGAGCGCTACTTGCGCCACGAACTGGCCCAGGGCTTCCCTGGTGACGGCATCTTGGGCGAGGAAGAGGCCCCGACACCGTCGCGCACGGGACGCCGCTGGATTCTCGACCCAATCGATGGCACCAAGGCGTTCATCCGTGGCGTGCCGCTCTATGCCAACTTGCTGGCCCTCGAAGACGAGTACGGCATCGCCGTAGGCGTCATCAACCTCCCCGCCATTGGGGAAACGGTCTGGGCGGGTCGAGGCTTGGGATGCTGGTCCGAGCGAGGCCCCGCCCGGGTGAGCGACCACGCCGCCCTCGCCGGGGCCGCCGTGATGACTACGTCGCTGAGCCGATGGCAACCGGATCGGATCAAAGCATTTCGGGCCGCCGGCGCAATGCTGCGCACCTGGGGTGATGGCTACGGCTACGCGTTAGTGGCCACCGGTCGCGCTACCGCGATGGTCGACCTCATCGTGGAGCCCTACGACGTTGGCCCGATGCCGGTGATCTTGGCCGAGGCGGGCGGCCGCTTCACCGACCTCTCTGGTGCGCCGGGTATCGCGGGGGGCAGCGGTCTCGCCACCAACGGATTGATCCACGACGAGGTCCTGGCGCTTCTCCGGGAGGGCTAAGCCCCTCGCCTCGGTCACCCCAATCGGATCAAGAACCGGCCCCCCGGTTCGCCGCTCCCGGCGCCGGATCGACAGGGGTGGAGGCCTGTGCCAGCCAACCGATCCGTCTGAAGTTGTAGTAGAGAGCCAAGGACATCGAGGCCATCAGGCCCATGACCACCCAGTAGCCGTAGCGGGTCTGCAGTTCAGGCATGTGCTTGAAGTTCATGCCGTAAATGGCCGCCACCACCGTGGGGAAACCAGCAATGGCGAGCCAGGCCGAGA
>CAMDIH010000084.1 GCA_945898515.1 Candidatus Neomicrothrix parvicella RN1
GGGTGGCGGTCAACAGGAGCAGGTCGAGGGCCAGCCAGATCTCGTCTCGGGGACAACTGCGGTGAAAGGCGATGCGCACCGGCCCGGGGCGGGCGCCGTCGATGCAACCGTTGACCGAGCCGACCAGGCGAACGCCGTTGGGCAGGACCAGGTCGATCGGATGAGCAATGGGCGTCGGGCGACGGACGTCGTAGCGCTCCGCCATCGCCAACATCGCCGCAACCTCTTGGGAGATCTCGGCCAACTTGGGGTGTGACGCGGCCGGCGGGGGCAGCAGGCCCCGGGCCCGATACCCGTCGATCACCGCGCGGACCTCGGCGACGGCATCGCCGGTCTCGGGGTCCACGACCACATCGTCGGGGCGAGCGAGCTGACGGCCCACCTCCAGCAGGTCGCTGCCCACCGCCGCCTCATCAAGCGGACGGAGCGACGTTGGAAGTTCTGCGTCTGCCCCTTCGGAGACGCTGGGCACCGTGACGTTGAGACGGTTCCTGAAGAAGGCCTTCACGGGATGAGCGAAGAACCACTGGAGCTCCGACAACTCGATCAACATCGCTGGGCCACCCGCCGGTTCCAGCGGGGCCGCCATCAGCACCTGATCGCCTTCGACCCGATCCTCCACCGAGGCCAGCGCGCGGGCGCCCGCAAGTGCTGTCGGGTCGAAGCTGAACGGCACCGTGGAACCGTCGCTGATGAAGTTGCGGCGGTCGAACGCCTGGCGGGGATGGGTCCACACCACGGCGGCCTCGGGATCTCGCAGTTCCTTGCCCGACCGTCCCATCGTGATGCACAGAAGGTCGACCAGCTCGTCGAGCAGCACAGACTCGGGCACCGCATCGTTGGTGCGCACATCGGTGGAGGTACAGGTGATCACCAGCTGATCCCGAGCCGACCCCAGCGCCGCGAGCAGCTCGGCTCGGGCCTCGCTGCGTGGATCACGGTCCCCCACGAACGGGACGACATGGGCCAGATCGTCACCCGAAGGTGCTCCACGGGGAAGCGCGTCCTGGTCCAAGCCGAGCACGCACACCACCCGGGACGGAACTCCGGCCAGCAACGACGGGCGGGCCACCACCACCAAGCCGTAGCCCAGGTCGGCGCGGGTACGCGCACCTTCCAACGCCGGGGCGAGCAGGCGTCGCAGGTCGCCGTATGTGATCGGAATGTGGCTCGGTTCGCCGTCAGGGCCCGACGATGCCGCCAGGAGATCGTCGAGTGCCGCGTCAAACCGGGCTCGTTGCCAGCCCTCGAATCGTGGGGCGGCCACCATCAGGTCGGCCGCCGTGCGCAGGTCTTGGCACCACGCCTTCGCAGTTCGGTTCTCGGCGCTCTGGAGGAGCTCGTGGACGTGCGCCAGGCTGCGCAGCGCAGCCGCCAACCGGCCCGCGGACGCGATGTCGCCTTCGGCGAGCAGCACCGGCGCGATGTCGCCTACCGCCAGAGCGTGGCTCGAGGTTGCCGGGACCGTCGGGTCGCCGCCAGGCAATGGCGCGTCACGCAGGTCATCTCCGAGGGCCACCCCCATCATCAGCTGGTCGATGCCCGCAGACCACGAGTTGGCCTGATAGGTCGGGTTGATCCCCCACCGTTCCCGGTGCGGGCCATCCAAGCCCCAACGAATGCATGCCTGGTCCACCCAATCGGACAACAGGCCCAGGTCTGATCCGTCGAGCCCGAACCGCTCCTGCACCGCGGTGGCATAGAGCAGTTCACGGACGCTGCCGAGGTCGAACCGTCCGGGGAGCACGTCGAGCAACGTGGCCATGGCGTCCAGAACCGGGTTGAGCGACCGGGCATTGCGGTCAATCACCGTGTAGCGCAACGCGGGAACCACGCCGTTCTGCGGCTGGTCGCCACGCGGCGCCGATGGTCCGAACACCGCACCCAGCACCGGCGCATACACGTCGAGCTGTGGGCACACCACGGCGATGTCGTTCTCGGCCAGGTCCGGCTGGTCTCGGAGGAGACCAAGAATGACGTCTCGCAGCACCTCGACCTGACGGGTGGGGCCGGGAGCACGATGGATCTGGATCGACCCATCGCCGGCACGCCCCGACCAGGCGCCGTTGGTGACCACACCCCTCTGGAGGTCGGCTTGGACCTGGCCGAGCAACGTGCCGCTGGCCGGCTCACCCGTGGACACCAGTTCCGGCACGATCCCGCCGGCGCCGAGGAGCACCGCCGACTCGAGCGGCCGGTTCGCCCAACTGGCCAACAGCGGGTGCTCGACGTCGATCGCCGCCTCCGAGGTTGACCTGGGGAACGCCCACGATGCCCGGGAACCCGCCGTCGGGGAGCCTGCCACCACCGACTGCGCCAGTTGCTGGGAGACCGATGCCGCTGGCGACAACAACAGGGCGGTCACCTCCCGGTGGACGCCGAGCGCGTCGAGGATCGGACCCGTATCCGCCGACAGCACCGACGCCCCGAACACGAACATGCGACGCGGGAGCACCCCGCCCGGGGCGTGGTCGACGGTCAGGTCACCCGACCGGATCATCCCGAGCGCCTGGCCGAGCCGTTCCGAGGGGGTATCGCTGACGCCATGGCGGTGGGCGATGTGCTGGCGCACCGCACGAAACAGATGGGGCTGCCAGAGCCGCTGGTCGTCGAGAGGCTGGCGATCTGGTCCCACATCGTCGCGCACGCTCCACGCCGCCAACATGTCGGGCCGGTGCACGCTGTACCTGTCGAACAGGTCCGCGATGGGGCCGGCCCGGCTGGCCAGCGCCACCCCTGGCGGAAGCTTTGCCCGAGTGAGCCGAGAGTCGAGTTCTGACGGCGGTTCAGACAAGACGTGGAGGACGCTCCACACCAGCCGGTCGACCTGCCACGGATCGTCCTGATCCACCTGACCCAGGGAGGCGCTGTGCGCCCGAAGCACCGTCCACCGAAGCGACCCCGGAAAGGGAAACTCGATGTTGGCAACGATCCCGTCAGCCCGACCGCTCGCCCCCAGCCGTTGGGCCAACTGGAGCTGAAGCCACGTACGGAATCCCAGAGACGGAACCGAGATCCATTCCGGAGCAAACGGGTCATCGGGCGGGATGCTCAGGCGCGCCAAGAGATCGTCAAGGAGATCCTCCGGCCGGCCGGCCACCCGCACGGTGAGCATCCCCTCAACCTACTGGGAGGGTCTGACAGGTGACCGATGAGCCGTCGTCGCCGTGCTCTGCCCCTCACCCCGGATCGATTCGCGTTCGCCGGGTTCCGGGTTCCGCCGAGGTCATCATGCCCGGAGGTCTTCGTGATCCTCACCGCTAGCATCTTGTACGTGCGCGAATCCGGCGTGGTGATGACCGAACCGGGCCACGCCGAGGGCCCATCCCGCGGGCGGATCAATCACGAACTGCGGGTGCTGTCAGCGGCATCGGACCGCCCTCGCGGGTGCATCTTCATCGAGGTCAGCCGATGAGCCCCGTACGTCCCGAGGTCGGGCACCTCGACGAGCGCGCCCATCGGCTGTCGGCCCCGGCCGCCGTCGAGCAGGTGGAACTTGCGTGCCCGCGGCCGGTTCGTCGGCCCGTCATGCTCCAGGGGTGGCACGACCTTGCGTCGATCCACTGGCCCTTCGACCCTGAGGTGGTGGAACGGATCCTCCCGCCGGGCCTCACCGTCGACGTCTGTGACGGACGGGCGTGGGTGGGGTTGATCCCGTTCCACATGCACCGCATCCGAGTACCCGGTCTTCCGTCCCTGGGCGCCTGGTCGTCGTTCCCCGAGACCAACGTGCGCACCTACGTCGTGGGGCCCGACGGGCGTCGGGCGGTGTGGTTCTGCAGCCTCGACGTGACGCGGATCGTGCCTGCGGTCGTCGCTCGTGTGGCCTACGGGCTGCCGTACTGCTGGGCGGACATGTCGATCACCCACCACGAGCACGACATCGTGGAGTACACGACCCGCCGGCGATGGCCTGGCCGGGGCGCTCGCGGTCCTCGCAGCCAGGTGAGGGTCGAGATCGGTCCGCCGGTGGAAGACGATGACCTCACCGTGGTCGAACGGTTCGTGACCGCTCGTTGGGCGTTGGCCTCGACGTTCGCGGGCCGAGGCGTCTGGGCGAACGTCGACCATGCGCCCTGGCCGTTGCACCGCGCCAGGCTCATCGAGTGTGACGACTCGCTCGTGGCGGCGGCGGGGCTCCCCCGCCCGGAGGGTGATCCGGTAGTGCTGTGGTCACCCGGGGTGGAAGTCCGCATCGGCAGGCCCCGCCTGCTCAGCGGCGAGGCGCGCGATCCGGCCGACGGCTAGGTAGGGCGTGGCGGGCCACGCAACCCCGAACCCCACGCGGCGGTCGGTGGCGTTGCTGCCGCCGACCTTCCCCGCCCACCGGACACTCGGCGGTGACCCACCGCGGCTTCATCGGTCGTCGGTCGGAGCGCCGCTCCGCGTGGGCGGTTCGGCCCGACCGAGTAAGGAGGCGACCGCCACCGATGCCGCGATTCCCGACAGGGCGGCTCCCTCCACCTTCGAGCCGCCGAACGCGTCACCGGCGAACACCAACGGAGGAAGGCCGTCGGCCACCAGGCATCGTTCCGGGTGGAGGGTGGCGGGGCGGGCGTAGCGCCACCGCTGGACCTGGACCTGGCCGTCGATCGGCCGGGCTCGGAGCCCCGCCGCCCGCACCAACTCCGAGATCACGAGCTCGTCACTGGACACCAGGTGTCTCTCGCTGAACTCGGCGGTGGCGTGGATCGTGACCGCCGGGGTCGCCGACACACCCTTGCGGCCGTTGTCAGCCATCCATTCGATCGGTCCGACGGACGGATGGACCGCACCGGGCCCATCCAGCCCGGAGGCACCGTCGAGCGCGGCCATCACCGCGAGGCACGGCTCGTAGCGGATGGACTGCAGGGCTCGGGCATCACCAGCCGACAAGGCAATCGGCCCGGCGGTCAGCAAGGCGAGGGCCTGTGGCACCGGAGCGGTGAGCACGACGACGGCCGCCGCTAGCTCCGCGGCGTCATCGAGCCGTATCCGCCAGCCGGCATCGGATGGGTCCAGGGCGACCACCCGGCTGGAGACCCGAACGTCGAGTCCCTCGGCGAGGTGCTTGGCGATGGCGTTCATGGTGGCGACGCCGCGGAACCGGGTGTGTCCGTCGGGGTTGACGATCCCACCGGGGCCGATCCGACCCTGGAACCACGGCCGGGCCACGCCGGCGCGCTCCCAGCCGGCCACGACCTCGGCGAACTCGGGTGTGTGGGTGGTGATGAACTGGGCGCCGTGGTCGAAGGTGGCATCCCCGATCCGGCGGGTGGCGAGGCGACCGCCCACCCCGCGGCCCTTGTCCAAGACCACCACGTCATAGGAGTCAGACAGATTCCGGGCGGCGGTGAGCCCGGCGACCCCGGCCCCCACGACCAGCACGCGTGGGCGGGGCCTCACAGGCGGCCGGCGTCGAGGGCGGCGAGCACCTCGTCGGCCCGGGCCCGAACCTCCTCGAGATTGCCGAGTCGCTTCCCGGCGTGGACCTGCCTGGCCACCCGGGCGTTGTGGCCGAAGCGTTCCTGGTGGCGGTCGAGGAACGCCCAGTACAAGGTGGTGAACGGGCACGCGTCGGGGCCCACCCGCTGCCGTCGGTCGTACGCGCAGGGCCCGCAGTAGTCGCTCATCTTGTCGATGTAGGCACCACCGGCCGCATAGGGCTTGGTGGCCATGCGACCCCCGTCGGCGTACAGGGCCATCCCGACCACGTTGGGGAGCATCACCCACTCGGCGCCGTCCACAAAACTGGACCACATCCAGTCGGTCATCTCCCAGGGATCCACCCCGGCCAGCAGGGCCAGGTTGCCCAGGATCATCAGGCGGGCGATGTGGTGCGTGTAGCCGTGCGCGTCGATGTCGCCGATCACGTGACTGACGCAGCGCATTTGGGTAGGTGCCCCCGAGAAGACCGGTGGGAGCGGTCGGTGGGCGGCGAGCTCGTTGGCACCCCGGTACTCGGGCATCCACTGCCAGTACTGGCCCCACACGTACTCGCGCCATCCGATGACCTGCCGAATGAACCCCTCGGCAGACTCGATCGGCACGTCGCCCCGGCGGAAGGCTGCTTCGGCTGAGTCGCAGACCTCCCCCGGCAGCAGCAGACCGAGGTTGAGGTACGGGCTTAGCAAGGTGTGGGCCAGATGCCAGCTGGTCGACAACATGGCGTCCTCGTGAGGCCCAAAGACCGGCAACACCACCTCGATCACATGGTGGAGGCGTCGCAACGCCTCGGAGCGTGACGTGGCCCACGTGCCATCGGGGTCGCTTCCCCAGCACGACGCCGGGAGATCGGCGAGCACGGCGCGATCGAGGTCGTCGAGCGGGGTCCGGAGCGGTTCGGGCCATGCCCGCCCGTCTTTCGGTGGCCGCTCACGGTTGTCGGCGTCGAAGTTCCAACGACCTCCGGCCGGTTGGCCGTCGTCCATCAGGTAGCCGAGCCGGGTGCGCTGCCACCGGTAGAAGTCCTCCATCTTCGCCGAGCGTCGATCCGCCACCCAGGCGGCGAACTCGTCGTAGTGACAGAGAAACTGGTCGGACCGAACCACATCAACGCCCGACCGACGGAGAAGAGCCAACCCGTCGAACGACGCCGGCTCCATGGCCACTACCTGCGACGGACTGTGCTCTGCCCGATGAGCCCGCAGTCCCCCGGCCAGAGTCGGGGAGCTCCGGTAGTCCACAGCGAACCCTTCCGCCACCACCTCCGCCGCGAATCTCCTCATCGCGCACACGACCAGGTGGGCCCGCTGGCGATGCCACGACTTGGAGGCCACCTTCGCGCTGCTCTCCACCATCAGAACCCGAGCCGTGGCTGGATCCGCGTTTCGAAGCGGACCGAGGCCACGATTGAGTTGGTCACCTAGCACCCAGATTGTCTTCACCGGCCCAAACCTACCGGCGATGTCCCGCAATTGAGGGCTCCACCGGACTGCCCAAGGTCCCGGGTCAACTCCAGAAGTCGATGGGCTGCTGATGCGCGCACTCACAGCCATGAACAAGATCCCAACGACCGTTGCGGGCCGCCGAAAATGCGGGGAAACGAAGCCCAGACGCCGGCCGCGCACGAACCGCGGCAACCAACGGTCCTGCCTTCGCGTCAGCGACGACGCCAAGGCAGGACCGAGGGGCGATCAGACTCCGTTACACCAGGTAGCGGGCACTTCACCCAGGCCGGGCACCACCACGGACACTCCACCGGTCTGGAACAAAGCCGGCTGCGTGCGGTGCAACTTCAGCACGGTCGGGAAGTCCACCACGCCGACTCCGACGACCTCGATGCCGCCCTGGGCGACAGCGGGAAGCAGCCCGAGGCTCTTCAACGTGCCGAGGCCGGCCTTCTGACACGCCGTGTTTTGCGTTGCCGGGGCCGCGTCGGCCGTACCACCCAGGGT
>CAMDIH010000085.1 GCA_945898515.1 Candidatus Neomicrothrix parvicella RN1
GATTTTGCCCTCAATCAGCCGCTCGCCCCCTTCGCCCTGGCCGCCGTAGAACTTTTTGATCGCACCGATATGGACTACGCCCTCAACATCGTGTCGGTGGTGGAATCCGTGCTCGACGACCCAGGGGTGGTTCTTCGTGCCCAGACGAGCAAAGCCAAGGGTGAGTTGGTGGCCGAACTCAAAGCGGCGGGTATGGACTACGAGGAGCGCATGACCCGACTCGAGGAAGTCACCTACCCCCAGCCCCTGGCCGATGAACTCGGGGCCGCCTTCGCCATGTACGCCCATTCCCAGCCCTGGGTGGCCGATCACCCACTCTCACCCAAGTCGGTGGTGCGGGATCTCTGGGAGCGGGCCATGACCTTCAACGACTACGTGGGGTATTACAGCCTCACCCGGGCCGAGGGCATGTTGCTCCGGTACCTCAGCAATGCCTACAAGGCGCTCATCCAAACCGTGCCCGAGGCCGCCAAGACCGACGACCTCTACGACCTCACGGAGTGGCTGGGCGAACTGGTGCGTCAGGTCGACTCGAGCCTGCTCGACGAATGGCAAGCCCTCGCCCACCCCGAGGATCCCCTGGAGGACTCCGTGGTCGACGTCGACCATGCACCGCCACCGCTGACCGACAATCGGCGCGCCTTCCGGATTCTGATTCGTAACGAACTGTTCCGGCGCGTCGAACTCGCCGCCCACCGCCGGATCACCCAACTCGTCGAACTCGACGGCGACACCGGATGGGATTGGCACCGCTGGTCCGCGGTGCTCGACGCCTACTTCGCTGAGCACGACTCCATCGGCACCGACGCCGCCGCACGCGGGGCGGCCTTTTTTGAAGTGGACGAGAGTGGGCGCCGCTGGGCGGTGCGCCAAGTGCTGGCCGACCCCGCCGGTGACCACGACTGGATCATCGCCGCCGAGGTGGATCTCGACGCTTCTGATGCCGCCGGCGTCGCCGTGGTGCGGGTTCTCGACTTCAGGGAGCGATGACCCACGCCTTGGCAATGCGAGGTTGTCGTCCGACTTCCCACTGGGCGAGGGCCGTGATCGCGGGCGGGAATGACCGGGGCGGTAGCGGCCGCTAGGGCTGCACGAAGAGCACTTGGTCCGCCCCGAGGTGATCCTCTAGGACTCGCACGAGGCGACCCACCTCGGCGTCTTGGCGATCCCACACCACCACCGCCGTGTCCACCTGCTGAGCCAGCCAGTCGTCCCGCTTCCCCAGGGCCATTCCCGCCCCTTGTTTGGACGTGGGTACCTTGCGATCCAGGATGAGAGCTTTCTTGGCCTGCGCCACGAGGCCGGCGAAACGCCGCCGCGCCTCGGGCGGCCAGAGGGCATCAGGGGCGGGGAAGGGCAATACCGCTACCAGCGCGAACCCCTGTTCCAGGGCGGCCTCCGCGCCGAGTTGCTCCGCCCCGAGGCGCAATCCGCTCACCACGGTGAAGGGCCCGTCGACGTTGCGCAGGCCCACCAGCAACTCGCCGATCCGAGCCCGCACGGCATCGGAGATGGGGTTCTCGCCGTACCCACCCACGTCGCCGGGGCGGTGGCCCGCCACCAGCACCAGTCGCCCCGCCGGCAGCCGTTTGTCGCGCCGGTCGCGGCTCGGCCCCACCGCGTCAGGCGGCCCGAGGTCGGTGGGCTCCCCCTCGCCGGTACGGCCAGCCTGGGTTACCGCCGCCTCCACCGCCAAGCGATCCACCAGATCGTTCATCGGATCCCCGGCATGCCCCTTCACCCACTCGAAGGTCACATCCCCGCGCTCGAGGTACTCGTTGATGAACGGCTCCCACAGGTCCTGATTGGCTACCGGCTCGCGCTTGGAGTTCTTCCAGCCTCGCTTCCGCCATCCCTCGTACCACTTGTCGCGAAAGCAATGAACCACGTAGGTGCTGTCGCTCACGATGGTGAGCGGTCCTTGGATAGAGGAAAGGGCCTGATGGGCCGCCGTGAGTTCCATGCGTTGGTTGGTTGAATGGCCCTCGGCCCCCGACGCAAACCGACCCCCCGGGATGGCCCACGCCCACCCTCCCGGGCCCGGGTTCCCCGAGCAGGCACCGTCCGTGTAGGCCACATTGGGGTGGCGAGCCGAGGTAGTCACGCAGCGATGGTGGCGCATGGGGGCGCTCGAAGCGAGACAATGGGCAAATGACCATCGACGGCTTCGTCCATCAGCTCCCCGACACCGACCCCGCGGAGACCCAGGAATGGCTCGACTCCCTTGATGCCGTCACCACCATCGCGGGAGGGGCCCGAGCCCGATTCCTCTTGGCCCGACTGCTCGAGCGAGCCCGTGAGCTTCAGATAGACGCCCCCGCCAGCGTGTCCACGCCCTACGTGAACTCCATCCCGACCGATCAGGAACCGTTGTTCCCCGGCAACGAACACATCGAACGCCGCATCCGGGCCTTCATCCGCTGGAACGCCGCGGTGATGGTGGTGAAGGCCAACCATCATGATCAGGGCATCGGCGGCCACCTCGCCACCTTTGCGTCGTCGGCCGCTCTGTACGAAGTGGGCTTCAATCATTTCTTCCGCGGCAAAGACGGCGGTCGGGCCGGTGATCACCTCTACGTGCAGGGCCACGCCGCTCCCGGGATCTACGCCCGGGCGTTTCTGGAAGGCCAACTGACCGCCGACCAACTCGATCACTTCCGACGCGAACTAGGTGGTGGTGGCCTCTCGTCCTACCCGCATCCTCGACTCATGCCGACCTTCTGGGAGTTCCCGACCGTCTCCATGGGCCTCGGGGCGCTGTGCTCGATTTACCATGCGCGCTTCAACAAATACCTCCACAATCGCCAGCTGGTCGACACCACCGAGTCTCGGGTGTGGGCCTTCGTGGGCGATGGTGAGTGTGATGAGCCTGAGACGCTCGGGTCTATTTCCCTGGCGGCACGCGAGGGCCTCGACAATCTCACCTGGGTGGTGAACTGCAACCTCCAGCGCCTCGACGGTCCGGTGCGCGGCAACGGCAAGATCATCCAGGAACTGGAGGCGGTGTTTCGCGGGGCGGGATGGAATGTGATCAAGGTGGTGTGGGGCAGTAGGTGGGACGAGCTACTGATGCGCGACGTAGACGGTGTGCTCCTCAAGAAGATGAACACCACGGTGGATGGGGAGTTCCAGCGCTTTGCCGTGGAGTCCGGCGCATACGCCCGGGAGCACTTTTTCGGCCCCGATCCGCGCCTAACGCAACTGGTCGAACACCTCAGCGACGAAGACATCCGCAACCTTCCCCGCGGCGGCCACGACTACCAAAAGCTTTACGCCGCGTATCACGCCGCCACCGAACAGGTGGGCGGCCCCACGGTGATCCTGGCCAAGACCGTGAAGGGTTGGACACTCGGCCCGGAGGTGGAGAGCCGTAACGCCACCCACCAGATCAAAAAGATGACCACCAGCCAACTCCTGGCGCTGCGCGATCGCCTCCACCTCCACGACGAGATTCCCGAGGAGGCCCTGGCCGATGACCGCCAGCCGCCCTACGTCACCGTGGCGGCGGACTCCGAAATCGGCGAATACCTCCGGGACCGACGTAGTGCGTTGGGCGGTCCCCTCCCCCGGCGGATCGTGGACATCAAACGCCCATTGGAACTACCGGCCAAAAAAGCGTTCCAGCCTCTCCTGGCCGGCAGCGGTGAGCAGGCGGCGTCTACCACCACTTCCTTCACTCGCCTGCTCCGCAACCTGTGTCGCGATCCCAACTTCGGCCCGCGGGTGGTGCCGATCGTTCCCGACGAAGCGCGCACCTTCGGCATGGATTCATTGTTCAAAGAGTTGGGGATCTACGCCTCGCATGGGCAGCACTACGAGCCGGTCGACCACGCCCTGTTGCTTTCCTACAAAGAGAGCCAGTCCGGCCAGATCCTCGAAGAGGGCATCACCGAGGCTGGCGGCTTGGCGTCGTTTATCGCGGCGGGCACCAGTTACGCCACGCAAGGGGTGCCGATGGTGCCCTTCTTCACCTTCTATTCGATGTTCGGCTTCCAACGGGTGGGCGACCTGATCTGGCAGGCCACCGACGCCCGGGCCCGAGGGTTCCTCCTCGGCGCCACCGCCGGGCGCACCACCTTGATGGGTGAGGGGCTCCAGCACCAAGACGGCCACAGCCTTCTTTTGGCATCGGTGAATCCGGCGGTGGAGGCCTACGACCCGGCCTTCGCCTACGAAGTGGCCACCATCGTGCGGCATGGGCTGCGTCGCATGTGGCTCGACAATGAAGACACCATCTTCTATCTCACCCTCTACAACGAGAATCAACTCATGCCCGCCATGGCGGACGGCGTGGCGAAGGGGGTGGTGGAAGGCCTCTACCGGTGGGCTGAGGCCCCCAGCGGCCCTCGGCATAAGGCCACCATCGTGTTCTCCGGCGCGGCCAACGTGGCCGCTCGTGAGGCTCAGGCCGAACTGGCCGAGCGCTATGACGTGGCCGCCGAACTGTTCTCCGCCACTAATTACAAGCGACTACGCGAGCAGGCGCTCACCACCGAACGGTGGAACCGTCTCCATCCGGACCTACCCCACCGTCGGGCTCGCGTCACGGAAATCCTTGCCGGGCAGGGTCCGGTGATCGCCGTCACGGACTTCATGAAGGCCGTCCCCGACCAGGTGGCCCGCTGGATTCCCCCCGGCCGCCGCTTTACTCCGCTGGGCACCGATGGGTTTGGTCGCAGCGACACCCGCGAGGCGCTCCGGCGTTACTTCGAAGTAGACGCCGCCAACATCGTGGTGGCCACCCTGGCCGCACTGGTGGCCGATGGGGAACTCCAAGCCTCGGTGGTGAATGAAGCCATTCGTCACTACGGTCTCGACCCTGAGCGGGCCGACCCTCGGCTCACCCCCTAGCGGGCGACCACCACTCGGTCCTCCGAGATGGGCACGTAGGCTGCCAACCGGTGACCACGATCAAGACCCCCTTCACGGGCAACCCCGAAGCAGACGCCCTCCTCACCGAAAACCCGCTTGCTCTGCTCTGTGGCATGGTGCTCGACCAGCACGGGCAATGAAGGCACAGAAGCGTCCGCCAGTGGTAGACAGGCACTGTTGCAGATTGCTACACTTCAACCGTGGCCACGACGTCTCCCGCTCGTATCGACGATGACCTCTACGCCTCGGCGAAGCTCGCCGGCGAGGTCCAGAGTCGCAGCGCATCCCAGCAGGTCGTCCACTGGGCGAGGATCGGCCGGGAAATCGAGGCATCGGCCAGCATCGCGCAGAAGGACATCGCCGCAGTGCTCGCAGCGAGCCGGTCGTACGACACGTTGAGCGCCAAGGACCAGGCCATCGTGCGGGCAGAGTGGTCCGCGCTGATGGACGATCGGCGAGCGGCGTTGAACCTCGCTGAGCAGTTCGCCCGGGACGGGCGGGCTTGGGTCGAGCTCGACGACAGCGGCACCGTCGTCCACCGCGACCAGGCCGCCGAACGCCCGCCGGATGCCTGACCCGGTCCTCCACCTCGTCGTAGGACCGAACGGTGCCGGCAAGTCCACCCTTCACGAACTCGTGATCGGCCCGACAACACGTCTCGAGCTCGTGAACGCGGACGTGATCGCCGTGCAGAACTGGCCCGATGATGCCGCCCGCCGGTCCTACGACGCCGCCGCCCTCGCGGCGACACGGCGGGCCGAGCTGATCGAGGCCCGGACTTCCTTCGTCACCGAGACGGTCTTCTCCCACCGCTCCAAGATCGAGCTGGTCAGCGCCGCCGTCAACGCGAGCTATCTGGTGTCGCTGCACATCGTGCTCGTACCCGAAGCCCTCGCCGTGGCCCGCGTGGCGAACCGGGTCGAGGTTGGAGGGCACACCGTCCCGGAGGCCAAGATCCGCGAGCGATACGGGCGACTGTGGCCACTCGTCGCCGAGGCCATCACCGTGGTCGACAACGCCACCGTCTACGACAACAGCCGGGCCGCGAAGCCGTTCCGGATCGTCGCCACCTTCGAGCGCGGCTACGCCCTCGGCGACGCACCCTGGCCCACCTGGACACCCGAGGCCCTGCGCAACGCGGGCCGTTGAGCGGCGTCGCCGGGAACAGAGCAGTGGACCTGCGCCTGAGGCGCTACCGGGCGGCAGCCGCCGCGACGGCCGCGGTCAAGCGGGTCGACTGAGCCTTGAGTCCCGCGGCGCCCACCGCGCCGAAGTCGATCAGGACCAAGTAGGCCACGAGGTCCAAGATGAAGTGCGTGCTGCCACCAGCGGCCGCCCCACAGCGCACGTTGATCGAGCCGTCAACGGAACTCACCAGCGTCAACGCGTTGTTGGCGATCGTCTGGCCGGGCTTGTCCCAGTTGATGCTCGAGGTTCCGCCCCAGGCCTCGTCGCCAGGGAAGATCGCTAGGAACCCCGAGGAGGTCACGGTGCCCGTGATCGTGACGTTGAAGCAGACCCCTTGGAGGAGAGCGCGTGGCGTAGAGTCGGCGAACAGGTTACGGGTCTGGTTGCGGCTGATCGGCGCCCCCTCCTCGCGGGAGTCGTACAGCCGGACCGGTCCAATCGGCAGGTAGACGGGAACGAGCGGATCCGCCGCGGCGGGGCCTGCGGTCATCACAGACGTGCCCGCGGCCGCGGCCACCGCCGCGGCGGCGATGCTTCCGCCCCTCAGCAACGCTCGTCGATCCATTTGATCCCCCATGGCCTACCCCTCTCCGTCAGCCCTAATCACGCATCCCACTCTGCCGCTATGGGCACCCTCGGCCAGCCATGTCCCGCCCTTCCCACCCTGTCTCGCTTGTCCAGCCCCTACTTCCACACCGGGTCGAGCCGGGAGAAGTCGAACGAGATGGGCACGTAGGCTGCGTCGCAGTGACCACGATCAAGACCCCCTTCACGGGCAACCCCGAAGCAGACGCCCTCCTGACCGAGAACCCGCTTGCTCTACTTTGTGGCATGTTGCTTGACCAGCAGGTGCCGATGGAGTGGGCGTTCGCCTCGCCGCTGAGGCTCCAACAGCGTTTGGGCGTCCCCCTTGATGCTGCCCACATTGCCGAGGTGCCGCTGGAGGAACTCGAGAGGCACTTCACGGGCCCGCCCGCCCTGCACCGCTACCCGTCCTCCATGGCCAAGCGAACCCAGCAGTTATGCCACCACCTCGTGGATCACTACGACGGCAAGGCCGAGGCGATCTGGACCGGCGTATCCACCGGTGAGGAACTTTTTGACCGACTGCGCGCCCTTCCGGGTTTTGGCGGCGAGAAGGCCAAGATCTTCCAGGCCCT
>CAMDIH010000086.1 GCA_945898515.1 Candidatus Neomicrothrix parvicella RN1
CGGCGGCCCCGGCGGCGCGCAGCGCCTCCACCTCGGCGGCGTCCTTCCGGGCGCGCAGGGGTCCCAGTACCTCACTGGCCTTGCGCCAGGTGGTGCCCGGGCGGCTCCCTTGGAGGTCGAGCACGAACCGAGCCCAGGTGCGATCGCCGATCGCCAAGCGGCCACCGGTTCCCATAAGACCCTGCACGATGGCGATCGGGTCCTCCGTCTCGCCCCAGGGCCTCAGCGTGAACTCGGGCCGTTCCATCACGCGGGGGGCTTCGAGGCGAGGAACCACCAACGTCGCTTGTCCCTCGGCCGGGAGCACGAGCATGGTGAGCCGCTCCAAGGGCATCGCCTCGTACCCAGTGAGGTAGGGCAGCTCGGGGCCGACCGAGAGCAGGAGGGTATCGACCGCCCCCTCCACCATGGCCGCCCGCGTCCGGGCGAAGCGATCAGCAAACGGGGCGGCCACCATCAACCCAGGATGACAGGTTGCACGGCACATTCCTGCCCCATCGCGTCGCCACTCCCGATAACCACCGGCACTGCGGCCGCAGCCTGGCGAGCGTGGTAGCTCGACCGGACCAGCGGGCCAGCCTCGACGTGGCTGATGCCCATGGCCTCTCCGGCAACCTTCAGGGCCGTGAGTTCCTCCGGAGTCCACCAGCGCGCCACGGGCAGGTGGTTTGAGGTGGGTCGGAGATATTGACCAATAGTGACGATGTCTACCCCCACGCCCCGCAGGTCACCCAGGGTCTGGAGCATCTCGTCGGTGGACTCCCCCATCCCTGCGATCACCGAGGACTTGGTGGTGAGGCCGGCCGATTTGGCCCGCGCCAGCACCGCCAGCGACCGAGCGTAGGAAGCCGAGGGCCGCACGGCGCGCTGGAGCCGCGCCACCGTCTCGATGTTGTGGTTCACCACGTCCGGCCGGGCGGCGAAGATGACCTCCAGGGCCGCAGGGTCGCCCTTGCAGTCGGGGATCAGCACCTCCACCGACACGCCGGGGGTGCGATCCCGAATGGCGCGGATCACCGCCGCGAACTCGGCGGCACCGCCATCAATGAGATCATCACGGGCCACCCCGGTGACCACCGCGAACTGCAAACCCATGCGGGCCACCGCCTCGGCCACCCGCCCCGGTTCGTTCCGGTCGGGGGCCTCGGGATGACGCGTATCCACGAGACAAAACCCGCAAGCACGAGTGCATCGCTCCCCGTTGATCATGAAGGTAGCCGTGCCATCCGACCAACATTCCGACAGGTTCGGGCAGCCGGCTTCCTCGCACACGGTGACCAGGTCGAGTTCGCGCATCGTGCGGCGAATAGCCATGACCTCCGGGGTGAGCACGAGCGTGGCCCGCATCCAGGCCGGCTTGCGGGCCCCCATCTCGATGCCCTCGGTTACCCCTGCCTCCGCCAGGCGGGTGGCCCGCCGCGCCGTGGGACCCGGTCCCTCCCCCCGGCTGAAGGGCGATAGATCCGCCGGAGTATGTCGCCAAGCCACCTCAGCCCGATCCACCCCGTCCGCTCCCCAACGCTCCCCCGCTCGAGCCACCACCGCGTCCACCACTTCGCGCATCGTGGCCGTCACTCCCTCCACCCGCAGTGAGGTCACCGCTTTGTCGGCGATGCCACAGGGAACGATGTGGTCGAACATCGCCAGATCGGGATCCACATTGAGCGCAAATCCGTGCATCGACCGACCGCGAGAGAGTTTCACCCCGATGGCACAGATCTTCCGGGGGGCCACCGACCCGGGCTCCACCCATACCCCCGGGAACCCGGTGAGCCGGCCCACGTCGGTCAGGCCGAGGTCGTGCAGCACATCGATCACCAGTTGCTCCACCGACGCGACGTAAGCCACGGTGTCGGTGATCCCGCCCCCGCGCCGTCCGGGTACGGTCAGGATCGGGTAACCCACCAACTGTCCGGGGCCGTGGAAGGTGACGTCACCGCCCCGGTCGCTGTATTCCAGTGTGGCGCCAACCTCTTCGGGAGGTCGGCGAATGTTCCCGAGATCACCCCGAATCCCGAGCGTGTAGACCGCCGGATGCTCCAACAGCAGCAAGTAATTCTGCGACGAGGACCCGACGAGTCCTCGCTGCAAGGCATAGGCGTCGCGGTAGGCCACCCGGCCCAGCCACCGCACGCGCAGCCGGTTGGGGTGGTCGGCAACCGATCGGCCCGCCGCGTTGCTCACTAGAGTTCGGCTGCCCAGTCCCGTGTTTCCAGGAGGTTCCTCACCTGGTTCAGAAACGATGCGGCGTAGGCGCCATCGAAGGCACGGTGGTCCCATGACAACACGATATTTCCGACGGAGTGAATGGCGATGCTCTCCGAGCCGTCGGGTAGTTCAACCACCACGGGTCGGCGCTTCACCCCATCGGTAGACAGGATCGCCACCTGGGGTTGATTGATGATCGGCATGGTCACCAGCGTGCCATGGGGCCCAGGGTTGGTGATGGTGAAGGTGCCGTTGGAGATGTCGTCGGGGGTGAGTTTCTTGGAGCGCGCCCGGGCACCGAGATCCCTGATTTCCCGGGCGATCGCCCGCATCCTCTTCGAGCCGGCATCGCGCACTACCGGCACCATGAGGCCCATGAAGTCCAAGTCCACCGCGATGCCGAGGTTCAGATACTTATGCACGATCAGCGCTTCGTCGGTGAAGGTGGCGTTCACCTCGGGGAATTCGGAAATGGCATCCACCACGGCTCGCGAAACGAACGGCAGGTAGGTGAGGCTGAAACCTTCCGCATCGTTCCACTCCTCGCGATGGGCCCGCCGTACCCGGTCCACCGCTTCGAAATCCACCTCGGTGGCCATATAGACGTGGGCCGAGGTGTCCAACGATCGGCGGAGGTGCTCCGCACTGCGTCGGCGAATGTTGCTGTGCGGAATGACCTCGTCGCGATCACCGTCGCGCCGGACCACCTCCGGGGCCGGGGCCGGAACGACCGGGGGCGCCACGGGTGAAGGGGTGGACACCACCGGGGCGACGGGCTGACCGCCTGAGTTGACTACGGCGAGCACATCGTCACGGGTGATACGCCCGCCAATCCCGGTACCCACGATGGTGGCCGGATCGAGGGCGTTATCGGTCAGCAGGCGACGGACCACCGGCGACAACAGCACGCTGGCGGCAGCCGCTCCGAGAACCTCCGGAGGTGCCATCGGGGCGGGCGGGGGGGCGGAGAGCACCGGCTCGGGCAGGAGCGGGGGGGCGGGAGAGGGCGCGGCCATCTCGGCCTCGCCGATCACGGCGAGCACCGCACCAACATCGACGGTCTCACCTTCGGGCACCCTGATCTCCAGGACGGTGCCGGAGCAGGGGGAGGGCACTTCGGAATCCACCTTGTCGGTGGAGACCTCGTAGAGCACCTCGTCCTCGCTCACCGTCTCGCCCACCGTCTTGAACCACTTCGTGATGGTGCCTTCGGTGATCGTCTCCCCGAGTTGGGGCATCGTGATGTCGGTCATGGTTTCGACGGGTCCTTTTGACTATCCGTGCAAGGAGCGTCCGGTGAGGCTGATCATGGCCTCGCCGAGCACTTCGGTCAGGGTGGGATGGGGCTGGATGAGGGCCGCCATGTCTTGAACGGTGGCCTCCCAGTTCACGGCCAGGTACCCCTGACCAATCTGCTCGGTCACCCATGGGCCCACCATGTGTACGCCCAAAACGCGCCCAGCCGTGCCGTTCGCCATCTTTTCGGCAATGACCTTCACCATGCCCTCGGGTTGGTTGACGATCATGGCCCGCCCGTTGTGGTTAAAGCGGCTCTTCTGGGTGACAACATCGAAGCCGGCTTCTCGCGCCGCCTCTTCCGACAGACCCGTGAAGGCCGCCTCGGGACGGGTGTAAACGGCCCAAGGCACCTTGGCGTAATCCACCGGCGTTGGGCTCTCGCCGAGGATGTCCCCAATGGCGTGCATCCCCTCGATAAACGCGATGTGGGCGAGGGCGGGAGTGTCGATGGCGTCACCCACGGCGTACACACTGGGCTCCGCAGTGCGACCGCAGTTGTCGACCTCAATGAACCCACGATCTGAAACGGTCACCGCGGTGCCATCGAGACCCAGATCACTCGTGTTGGGTCGGCGCCCCACCGAGACAACCACCACCTCAACGGGGATCGACTCCTCGCCGACCTGCACGCTGGTGCCGTCGGGGGTGGGTTGGTGGCCACCCACCTGTACCCCGGTGCGAATGGTGATGCCCCGTGCCTTGAAGGACTTCTCGATGACCTTCGTGAGGTCTTTGTCCAGGCCCGGCAGAATCTTGGGTAGCGCTTCGAGAATGGTGACCTCGGTGCCGAGGTCGGAGAGCAAGGACGCAAACTCGCACCCCACCACGCCGCCCCCAATGATGGCCGCCGACTTCGGCAACCGGGCGATCGAGAGAAACTCATCGGAGGTCATCACGACCTCGCCGTCTACCTCGAAGCCGGGCAGGGTGCGCGGCACGGAACCAGGCGCGAGCACCACGGCATCACCGGTGAGTTCACGCTCACCGGATGTGCCGCCCGCCACGGTGACCCGCCGACCGGCGTGCAGCCGGCCGTAGCCGTCGAGCACGGTGACCTTACGGCTCTTCAGGAGGGACCCGAGGCCCTCCACCAGCCCCGTCACGATGGAGTCCTTGCGGCCCAGCGATGTGGTCCAGTCGATGCGGGGCTCATCGGACACGATGCCGAACACCCCGGCCTCTTTCACATGGCGGTAGGTGGCAGCGGTCTCGAGCAACTCTTTGGCGGGAATACACCCCACGTTGAGGCAGGTGCCGCCGAGTTTGCCCTTCTCGATCATGGCGATGTTCAAGCCGGCCGCCGCGCCGTAGAGCGCCGTGGCGTAACCGCCGGGACCGCCGCCAATGACGACGACGTCGTAGTGCTCGGCCGTGGGAATCACCTCCGGGTGAAGTAGGCCGTGGACAGGAAGAACCAAACCAACTCTACCGGCCGGTCCACGCGCTGGCGAAGAAGGGGGCCTTAGCGGTTGCCAATGAGCACGAGCTGCAGCGCCCCCGCGATGAGAATCACCATGCCGCACACCAGGGCCGCCATCAACAGGGCACGGGTACTCATGGCCGGCCGCTCAGCGCCCGGTGAGGATGGCCTGAACGTCGGCCTCGCTGTCGGGGGTGACGAGGACCAGCACCTCATCGCCCGGGGCCAGGATTGTGTCACCGCGGGGGAAGATCACCCGATCGGACCTCAATACCGCCACCACCGTGGATTCGTGGGGAAAATCGAGGGTGGCGATCTCCCGGTGGGCTGCCTTGGCATCACTGGCCAGGGTGACCTCGATGAGCGTCGCCCGGCCTCGATCGAAACTGAGCAAACGCACGAGAGTGCCCACCGACACCGCCTCCTCCACGAGGGCAGTGAGGAGGTGCGGGGTGGACATCGCCACATCCACCCCCCAGTTCTCATCGAACATCCAATGGTTCTTCGGATTGTTTACCCGAGCGATAACCCGAGGCACTGCGAACTCCTGCTTGGCCAAGAGCGACACCACGAGGTTGTCCTCGTCGTCGCCGGTAACCGCCGCCAGGACGTCGACATCGTGGAGGGGCACCTTGCGCAGGTTGTCGACTTCGCAGGCATCGGCCAGCACCCAGCGCACCCCCGCCGGATGACCGGATTTCTCGGCTCGCGCCACGCGGTCGGCCTCGACTTCGATAATCGTGACGTCATGACCCCCGCGTGTCAGTTCCTCAGCAGTGAAGGTACCGACGTTCCCTCCCCCCACGATGACGACCTTCATGACCCGCCGCCGGAGGGGGTGCCCGCCAGATGGGCGTCGAGTTCCTCGATCTGATCGGTGCCCACCGTCATGTACACCACGTCGCCTTCCTGAGTAACCAGGGTGGTATCGGGCACTTGTCCGACCCCGAGGCGAGACAAGGCCGCCACCCGAGCCAACCCGGGTAGGTCCAGATCGACGAGGCGGCGCCCCGCCCAACTCGCCGCCACCGGTCGTTCCACCATCACGATTCTCGCCGAGGGGTCCACCCACTCCGTCGCAGAAACATCGGGGAGGATCCGGCGCAGAACCTGGTCGGTGGTCCACTGCACGGTGGCGATGGTGGGAATACCAAGTTTTTCGTAGATGGCCGCCCGGCGAGGGTCATAAATACGGGCGATCACGCGCTCCAAGCCGAAGACTTCGCGCGCCGTACGCGCCACCATGATGTTCGAGTTGTCACCGCTGGTGACCGCCGCCAGCGCATCGGCCTGCTCGATGCCGGCCTCGCGAAGATGGTCGCGATCGAATCCGACACCCTGAATGACCCGACCGGAGAAACCCTCGGGGAGGCGACGGAAGGCCTTGGCCTGCTTGTCGATCACGGCCACGGTGTGCCCACCATCTTCCAGAATGCCGGCCAGTCCGGAGCCCACCCGACCGCATCCCACAATGACCACGTGCACGGTGTATTCCTTCCTTCCTCGCCGGTCGACCCGTATCCCTCATGGGCCTCGGAGCCACGACCCTAAAGCCCCAGGGCGGATGCACAAAAACCCACCGCCGTCAGTCGGCGGCCGGGGCGGCCTTGAGCAAGTCCCGGATCTCCCGCAACACACGGGTCTCCTCGCTGAGATGAGAAGCATCGTCGTCAGTTTCTCCGGCCAGCCGACGGGCGGCGATGGCCTGCGAGGGTTTGAGAATAAGGAAAAACAACACGAGGAGCGTGGCTAACAACGTGAGGCTGGCATCGATAACCCGGCCGTATTTGAACTTGTTCTCGCGCCACCTGAAGGTCAAGGTTTTGAAGTCGGTGTCGAAAACCACGCCCAGCAGAGGAATGACTAGTTCGGAGGTGATGGCCGAGATGAAAGCGGTAAGGGTCACCCCGATCACCACGGCAGAGGCCAACCCCACCACGGTGCCCTGAAACAGGAATTTCTTAAACTCCACGATCACTTTCTTCAACTCATTGATCACTTTCCCTCCAGTGGTATCTGCAGCCGTCAGAAACTCGAACCTGACCGATAGGCTAGCGAGCGTGCGTATCGCTATCACCGGTTCCAGCGGACTGATCGGGAGTGCCCTGATTCGCTCGCTG
>CAMDIH010000087.1 GCA_945898515.1 Candidatus Neomicrothrix parvicella RN1
GGGGGCGGGGGCTTTTGCGGTGGGGGCCTCCGCCGCGGGCTTCTTGGCCGGACTCTTCTTCGGGCGACGCCGTTCCGTCTTGGCTCGGGGCGCAGTCTTGTCGGGGGCGATCTCATAGATCCCCGCGATTTTGGGGATTCGGGTGGCCAGTCGGGCAATGGTGGCCCGAACATCGGGATGAAGTTCCTTCGGGAGTGAGACGGGGATCACCTTGTCGCGAACCGGGGCAAAGGCCAAGGCATCGAGGACCGCTACCCAACGATCGGGTGCAGCTTCGGCGTTGAGGGCGGCCCCGGCGCCTTCGATGAGCCGGGTGGCGAGTTCTGGGGGCAGAGGCCACCCTGCCTTGGGCGGGTGGGAACTCAGCCGCAGGGCGCGCACAATCCGACCCACGTCGAGATTGGCGATCAATTCGGCCAGCCAGGCTGCGTGCTCGGCCTCCACCCGGGCCGTGAGGCCAGCCTGGAGATCGTGAACCAGCGCGCGACTTTCGTCGTCGCGTCCGGCGGCATCGGCCGTGGACACCACGGATCGGAGATCCCGCAGGTCCAGGACATCAAGGTCACGATGGGCCGCCTCGGCTCGGTCGCGCCACTCCGCCGTGCGTACCTTGGGCACGAGTTTTTCAGCCAGTTGGAGAAGGGGGCCCGATGGGATGGCCGCCTCACCGGCGGCGGTCCGTTCGGCGTTCTGTTTTGCGATGGCGAGGCGGACCGCCGGAAGCCCACCGAGCACGATTTGGTCGGCGATCGGGCGCTGCTCTACCGGGAGTGCCTCGATCATGGCGCTGCGATGGGCTTTCCCGGCTTTGAGGCGCTTGGTCTTGGGTCGATCGATCACCGGAACCGACGGCGGCTCCGGCCGTGTCCGTCGAGGGGGTCGGTCCTTTCCTTCCGGACGGGGGCCGCGGGGTTTGTCGCGGCTGGAGTCGCCTCGGTCTTGCCGGGGGGGTCGGTCCTTTCCTTCCGGGCGGGGGCCGCGGGGTTTGTCGCGGCTGGAATCGCCCCGATCGCCTCGGGAGCGGCCCCCTTCGCTCTGTCGGCTCGTCAGGGTGGAAGTGACCAGGGGTTCGTCCTTGGTGGTCGAGATGAACTCCAACAACTCCGGCTGCTCGCGAGCCCCTTTGGGCGGAAGCACGCCCACGATGGAAATACCGTCGACGAAAAACTCGGCGTCCGCCCGCAGGACGTCGCCCACTTTGGCGGCGGGTGGCAACAGCGTGGCCGCCATGGAGCCCTTGGGAGCCTTGGCTCCGGCCGCTCGCCAAGTCCAGGATCCGTCCGCCTGTGCACTCGTGAGTTCGATGTCGATTCTGCGAGGCATTGAGGGTGTACTCCGGTCTGTGGGGCCTCGGTGGCCCAGAATCCGACAACGGTATCGAACCGGCGGCGCTGTGACTAACGCCGAGTCCAACCGCCCGGCTGGGCGGCAAGGGTCACTACGCGCTCAGGTAGCGCGCCGGAGGCGATGTCAGCGAGCGTGGTCTCCTCGAGCACTCCGCGTAGCGCCACGCGAGTGGCCACCCACACCGGCTGGAGAGCTCGCGCCACGCCGGCGTAGAGCACCTCCTCGGGCGACTGGCCATGGACATCGGCGAGCGGGCCCTCGACGGCACGGATGATGTCGGCCACGCTCACTTCGGTGGGGGGCCGGGCCAGCCAATACCCACCGTCGGCCCCGCGCTTGCTGCCCACGATCCCCGATCGTCGAAGTTCCGACAGAATCGTCTCTAAGAAACGGGGCGGAATGTCTTGGGCTGCCGCAATGGCGTCGGCTTTTACGGGAACTCGCTCCCGGTGTTGGAGGTACCCGTCGGCTAGTTCCACCGCGGCGCGTACCGCATAATCGACCTTCGCGGTAATGCGCACGGCTGGCGGATCAGCTCGCGCACACCGCGGCGAGACTACCGAGGGCACTGCCGCGCTTGGATTGCCGGATCACGTTGCGGTCGAGGCCGTTGGTGAGATAGCAGAACGAGAGCCCGGTGGCGGGATCGGCCCAGGCGAGTTGGCCGCCCACGCCGATGTGTCCGAAGGCCCTACTCGAGACGGTACGGCCCATACCGCGCAGGGGGACGTCGTCGCCGTCGCCGGCCACCACGAGGCCCCGCGTTCGGTTCACCGAGTAGCCCAGCATCGGATCGGGGAACGTGTTTCGCACCGTAGAGGTGGCGTCGGCCAGCACGACGGGATCCCACAGACCCTGTGCGTTGGTGAGGAGCGATTGGTAGAACATGGCGACATCAGCGGCGGTGGAAACACCGCCGCCGCCGGGGATGCCCACGGAGCGAACCTCGGGAAGGTTCAAGGAGAGTGTCGCCTCTTCGGTCACTTCGCCCACGTCGATCTCCCGCATGCCAAAGACCGCCTCGATTTCGTCGGGGCTGGCGGGATCCCCCGTGGCCACCAGGGTGGCGATGTTGGTCTGCGCCTCTAGGGGCGGGCCGAGCACAAAGGCCCCGAGGCCAAGGGGCTCAATAAGGCGTTGGCGTACCGCCGCGATGTGGTCGTCACCGGTGAGGGCGTAGATGACTTCGGCCAGCACCCAGTGGGCGCTGGTGGGGTGGTATTCGAACTGGGAGCCAACCGGCCAGTTGAGCCGCCACTTACTGAAGGCCGATCGTCGGCCTTCGTGGCTCTCCCAGAGGGGGGGACCGAGGGGGGCTCGGGGAAGGCCCGAGGTGTGCTGCAATAGATGGTCGAGGGTGATTTCGTCCTTGCCGTGGGTGCCGAAGTCGGGAAGGACTTCGGCGATTCGGGTGGCGGGGTTGATGAGGCCCTCGCCCATGAGTTGCCACACCACCGACGCCACCAAGGGTTTGGTGGCGGAGAACATCGTGAAGCGGGTATCGGCGGCGGCGTCCCCAAAGGTTTCGTTCACCACCACCTCACCATGAAGAGCCAGGGCCAACTGGCAGGCGGGCAGGAGCCCCTCGTCTACCTCGTGGCGTGCCCGGGTGAGGAGGGCAGCTACGGCAACAGGCTCAACGCTCGTCATGAGCTTCAGGTTAGTGCGAAGTATCCTGCCGGGTTGGGTGTCACGATAGTGGGTGGGGGTTGCCATACATTGGGTAGGTGGCCGTCCCGCACCTTCTGCCTGAACCCCCGCTGCCGCGGGGGGAACGAATCGAACTTCCCGATCGTGGCTCCAGTTTCGTGCGGGTGGTCTCGGGCCCGCCCGGGGCCCCCACGGTCGTGTTGTTGCACGGATGGATGGCCAGCGGTGGGCTCAACTGGTTCAACGCCTTCGAGGCACTATCGCAGCGTTACCATGTGGTTGCTCCTGATGCCCGGGGTCATGGACGCGGGATTCGTTCCCGTCGACGCTTCCGGCTGGCCGATTGCGCCGACGACGTGGCCGTGCTCATCGAGGAGTTGGATACCGGGCCCGTGATCGCGGTGGGCTACTCCATGGGCGGACCGATCGCCCAGTTGTTATGGCACCGGCATCCCGAGCATGTGCAGGGGATGGTGCTGTGCGCCACCGCCTATCGCTTCGTGGCGGGAGCCCGGGAACGCTTCGTGTTCGCGTCACTGATGGGCACGGCGGCCGGAACCACCCGGGTCGGCGCGACGCTGACCCAGTTGCCGGTGGCCTCGCTGCGGCGGTGGGGTCCCCATGGCTCCTCCACCCCACCCGCCACGCTGTCGTCCTGGGCGGCGGGTGAGATGAGGCGTCACGACATCGTCAAGATCATGGAAGCGGGCGCCGCCATCGGGAACTACAACGCCCATGGGTGGATCAGCGACATCGACGTGCCGACCACGGTGGTGGTCACGGAACGGGACCATGCCATCGACGCTCGTGAGCAGCGGAAGATGGCGGCGTTGATTCCCGGTGCGGTGGTGCAGGGCGTGGACGATGGCCACGTGGTGTGCGCCAAGCGCGAGTTCGGGCCGATCATGGTGCGGGCGGTGGATTCAGTACACGACCGGATCGTGGCGGCGCGCTCCCGCGGCGCGGCTGGCTGAATACGTCGCCGTGGGTCCGCTCCAAGGCATCCGGGTGGTCGAGATTGCCGGGCTCGGTCCGGCCCCGTTCGCCTCGATGGTTCTGGCCGATCTCGGCGCCGAGGTGGTGCGCGTGGATCGAACCAACGCGGTGGGCGGCGATCCGAAAGCGGCCCGCTACGACATCTTGAGTCGCGGTCGACGATCAGTGGCAATTGATCTCAAGACCGAGGGTGGCGCGGAGGTGATGCTGCGCCTCATTGCCCAGGCCGACGTGCTCGTGGAGGGGTTCCGACCCGGGGTGGCCGAGCGATTGGGCATCGGCCCGGAGGTATGCCTCGAGCGCAATCGGCGCCTTGTCTACGGTCGCATGACCGGATGGGGACAGGATGGCCCCTTAGCGGCCACCGCCGGTCACGATCTCACGTACTCAGCGGTGGCGGGGGCGTTGGCGCACATCGGGCGGGCCGGTCAACTGCCCACACCCCCCTTGAGCCTGGTAGCCGATTTCGGTGGCGGTGGGATGCTGCTCGCCCTGGGTGTGGTGTCGGCCCTTCTTCACGCTCAGCGCACCGGGGAGGGACAGGTAGTAGATGCCGCCATGGTCGACGGCGTCGCCCTCTTGATGGCCCCGTTCTTTGGCGCCAACGCTATGGGCTACTGGTCTGACGAGCGGGGTACCAACCTGCTCGACTCGGGCGCACCGTTCTACGACGTCTACCGCTGTTCCGATGGGCTGGAACTGGCCGTCGGGGCCATTGAGCCCGCCTTCTTTGCCACTTTGCTGGAGGTACTGGATCTCTCCGCCGATGAGGTGCCCGATCAGAACGATCAGAGGCAGTGGCCGCGCTTGCGCATCGTGCTGACCGAGGCCATCGGGAGTCGCTCCCGCCCGGAGTGGCTGCACCGCTCGGAGGGCCGCGACGCCTGCATCGCCCCGGTCTTGACGATGGGGGAGGCCCGGGATCATCCGCATCTGGTGGCGCGGGGCACCATTGCCGCCCCCGATGGCGTTCCCCAGCCTGCGCCCGCCCCTCGGTTTTCGGCCACGCCGACCGCCCTCGGCGCCCCTCCGGCGGTGCCGGGCCAGCACACCGACGCCGTGCTGGCCGACTGGGGGTTCAGTCCTGACGAGCGCGACCGGCTACGGGCGAGCGGGGTCGTTGCCTGAGCGATTATTGGCATCTGAGGGTGTGTTAGAAAGAACTGGAACACGTTCTACTTCGCCGTCAGGAGGGCCACGACGATGTATGTCGCCTACACCGATGATCAAGAGACCTTGCGTCATGAACTCCGGGAATATTTCTCAGACCTCATGACGCCGGAGGTGACGGCGGAATGTGCCGAGGGCGAGACGGGCGGTCCCGCCTGTCTGGCCGCCGTGCGCAAGATGGGCGCCGACGGTTGGCTCGGAATCGGCTGGCCGGTGGAGTACGGGGGTCAGGGTCGCACCGATGTGGAGCAGTTCATCTTCATCAACGAAGCCTGGCGCGCCGGTGCGCCTATACCGTTCCTGACGATCAACACGGTTGGTCGCACGATCATGGATTTCGGCTCGGACGCCCAGAAGCAATTTTTCCTGCCCAAGATCCTCGCTGGTGAACTCCATTTCTCTATTGGCTATACCGAGCCCAACGCCGGGACCGACCTCGCTTCCCTCACCACCAAAGCCGTGAAGGACGGGGACGAGTGGGTGATCAACGGGCAGAAGATCTACACCTCGCTGGCTAGCTACGCCGACTACATCTGGTTGGCGGCCCGCACCGATCCCGATGTGAAGAAGCACGCCGGCATCACGATTTTTCTGGTCCCTACCTCGGATCCGGGTTTCTCGTACTCGAAGATCGAGACGATGGTGAACGCCAGCACCTACAACACCTTCTACGACGATGTGCGCGTGGGCGACGACGCCATCGTGGCGGATGTGAACAAGGGCTGGAACCTCATCGTGAACCAGTTGAACTACGAGCGGGTTTCCCTGGGCCCTCCCGGCATGGTGGAGCGGGTCTTCGACGAGGTTCGCCAGTGGACGCAGGACACCAAACGACCCGATGGGTCGAAGATCGCCGATCAGGAGTGGGTCCAGATCAGCCTGGCCCGTGTGCACGCCAAGTTGGAGTTTGTGAAGCTCATCAACTGGAAGGTGGCCGCCGCCGGGGGAGCCAATGCCGCCGATGCCAGCGCCACCAAGGTCTTTGCCACCGAGTTCTACACGGAGGCCTACCGCCTGCTGATGGAGATCCTCGGCCCCAACGCTTATTTGAGCAGCGACTCCCATGCCGCCATGCTCGCCGGGCGCCTTGAGCGGGCCTTCCAGGGCTGCCTCATTCTTACCTTCGGCGGTGGCGTCAATGAGGTGCAGCGCGACCTGATCGCCCTCTTCGGAGCGGGCCTGCCCCGCGTGCCGAGGCACTGAGGAGTATCGGATGGACTTCACCTACAGCGACGAGCAACAGGCGATTGCCGAACTCAGCTATCGCATCCTGTCCGAGCAACTCCCCCCCGAGGTGCTGCGAGACCTGGAACGAAGCGGCGAGTGGTTTGCCGACGACGTGTGGTTGGCCCTGGCCAAGGCCGACCTTTTGGGCATTGCCCTGCCCGAGGCCGATGGGGGCGGCGGTTACGGCCTCATCGAGGCGTGTGTGATTGCCCAGCAAATAGGCCGCACCGTGGCGCCGGTGCCGTACCTGGCCACCATCGTGGCGGCGGCGATGCCCCTGGCGCAGTTTGGATCCGAGGAACAACGCAAGCGGTTCTTGCCCTCGGTCATCGACGGCTCGGCCACCCTGTCCTTGGCCCTGTATGAGCCCGACGACGTGGACGTGCCGGTGCTCCCCGCCACCCGGGCGACGCCGGAGGGTTCGGGCTGGCGGCTCGACGGGGAGAAGTCGTTGGTG
>CAMDIH010000088.1 GCA_945898515.1 Candidatus Neomicrothrix parvicella RN1
TACCTCGACCTCGTGGTCGATGGGCGGGTAGACCTCACCGGATTAGTTACCCACACCTTCGGCCTGTCGGCGTGGCAGGAGGCCTTCTTCACCATCGCCGACCAAGAACACACCGGCGCCATCAAGGTGGCCATCGACCCCTCGTGCTGATCCCATGACCACCCTCCTGCACCCCCTCACCGCCGACGAGATCGGCGTGGCCGTGGCCGCTGTGCGAGCCACCGGTCGGCTGGGGGAGGCGGCCCATTTCTCCACCATCACCCTCGACGACACCCGGGGCCTCACCTCCCGACAGGCCCGAGTGATCATCGTGCCGGGCCCAGAAGCGGCGCTGGTTGAAGCCACGGTGGCCCTCGCCACCGCGTCGGTAGTGGCCTGGATCGAGCATCCCGGGGCGGTGCCCGCCCTTGGGTTCGAGGAGGCCTTCAACGCCATTCTGGCCCTCCACGACCACGCAGGATTCCGGGCCGCCCTTGCGGCGCGGGGCATCACCGACCTCACCGGCTTGCAGGTGGATCCGTGGCCCACCGGGAACTTCGGCCTAGCGGCCGAGGAAGGTCGGCGGGTCGCCCGCTGCATCTGTTACTACCGAGACCAACCTGAAGACAACGGGTATGCCCGTCCCATCGAGGGTCTGCTGATCCATGTCGACATGGCCCGGGGCGAGGTCCTCGAGGTCGTGGACCTCGGGATCAGCCCACTGCCCGAGGATCCGGGCCGCTATCGCCCCGAGGACCACGCGCCGGCCCGCGTCGATCTCCGCCCGGTGTCGATCACCCAACCCGACGGCGTGAGTTTCACCCTGGAGGGCAACGAGTTGCGGTGGCAGCGGTGGTCGCTGCTGGTGAGCCTCGATCCGCTCGAAGGCATCGTGCTGCACGATGTGACCTACGACGGCCGATCGATCCTGCGGCGGGCCTCGGTCAACGAGATGGTGGTGCCCTACGGCGACCCCACCCCGGGCCACAACTGGAAAAACGCCTTCGATGTGGGCGAGTGGGGACTGGGCCGGATGGCCAACAGCCTCCAACTGGGCTGCGACTGTCTCGGGGAGATTCGCTATCTCGATGCCGTCTTGGCCGACCAGCGCGGACGAGCCATCACCTTGCCCAACGCCATCTGTATCCACGAGGAGGATGTAGGAATCCTGTGGAAACACGTCGACCTGCTCACCGGTCATGTGGAGGTGCGGCGCAAGCGCCGACTGGTGGTTTCCTCCATCGCCACGGTGGGCAACTACGACTACGGCTTCTACTGGTACTTCCATCTGGATGGCTCACTGGAACTCGAAGTGAAACTCACCGGAATCCTCTCCACCAAAGCACGTTCCACCGAGCATCGCGAGGCCTTCGCGCCCCCGATTGCCCCCGGCCTCGCCGCCCCGGTGCACCAGCACTTGTTCTGCGCCCGGCTCGATATGGCGATCGACGGCCCGCGCAACGAGGTCTACGAACTCAACGTGGATCCCCTCCCTCTCGACGACGACAACCCGTTGCGCAACGGTTTTGCCCCCTCGGCGACCCGGCTGGATTCGGAACAGCAGGCCCAACGCGTCACCGACCCCAGCCGCAGTCGGTCCTGGCGGATCGTCAATCCGTCGGTCACCAACGCGTTGGGCACGCCGGTGGCCTTCACGTTGCTCGCCGGGCCCTCCCCCACCCTGCTCGCCGCCGAGGGTTCCAGCATCGCCGCCCGGGCCGCCTTCGCCACCAAGAACCTCTGGGTCACCCCCTACACCCCCGACCAACGGCGGGCGGCGGGCGACTTCCCCAATCAGCACCCGGGAGGGGCGGGCCTGCCCGCGTGGACGGCGGCCAACCGCGGCCTGGTGGATACCGAAGTGGTGGTGTGGCACACCTTCGGGGTAACCCACATCCCGCGCCCGGAGGATTGGCCGGTGATGCCGGTGGAGACCTGTGGCTTCCAACTGATTCCCGCCGGGTTCTTCGATCGCAACCCGGCCCTCGACGTGCCCCCGCCCGACCACTGCCACTAGGCCAGGATCACGCCGGGGGTTCCTCACCGGCGGCGTGATCGAAGATCTTGGCCACCACCCGCGCTTCGGCGTCTTCGGTCGGTCCCTCCCAGATCACCGTGCCGTGCTCGAGAAGCACCACGCGATCGCACAACGCCAAGGCATGGGAGATCTGTTGTTCCACGATCAGCAGGGCGGTGCCTTCGGATCGGAGCCGGGCGAGGTCGTTATAGATCTCGTCCACGATGATCGGTGCCAACCCGAGCGAGAGTTCATCGGCCACCAGTAGCCGGGGCGCTTCCACCAGGACCCGAGCCATGGAAAGCATGCGCTGCTCACCACCGGAAAGATCGCCGGCGAGCATGCGGCGCCGACGCGCCAAGGATGGAAACTGGGTGAAGGCCTGATCCAAGGCCGGGGCAACGCCCCGGCGCCCCTTGGACTGTCGGAACGACAGGCGCAGGTTCTCCTCCACTGACAACGTGGCAAACACGGAGCGTCCTTCGGGCGCGTGGGCCACCCCGGCGCGAGCGAAGCGAAACGTCGCCGCCCCCGTCATCTCGGTGCCATTGACCCACACCGAACCCTCCGAGGGCGCAATCAAGCCGGTGGCCACGCGCGCCACGGTGGTCTTGCCTACCCCGTTGGCGCCGAGCAGTGCCACCGCTTCACCGGGCTGCACCGACAGGGAGACATCGAAGAGCGCATGGAACGGTCCGTAGCCCGCCGACACACTCCGCAGATCGAGAATCGGTGTCATAGGTCATCCCTCTTGACACTCCCGAGGTACGACTCGCGCACGATGGCGCGCTCGAGTACCTCGGCGGTGGGTCCATCGGCGATCAGCGTGCCGAAGTCGAGCACATAACACCGCTGCGTGAAGGCCGCCACGAACTCCACGTCGTGCTCCACCAACAAGATGGCGAAACCCTGCTCCCCCTGCAGGTCGCGCAAGGTGGCCGCCAGATCAGCCGTCTCCTGCCGATCCAGGCCCGAAGATGGCTCATCGAGCAACAGGATACGCGGATGGGTCATCAAGGCCCGCCCCACCTCCACCAACCGCCCTTGTCCCAAACTCAGTTGCTCGATGGGTTCGTCGGCCAGCTCGCCCAGCCCGAGTCGTTCCAGCACGGCATCACAGGCCTGCAACTCATCGGCCTTGGGCCGCCCACGACCCAAGAGGTCTTTCCAGAGCGAGCCGTTGCCCCGGCGCACCCGCTCGGCGATGAGCAGATGCTCTCGCACGGTGGACTCGGTGAAGAGTTCAATGCGCTGGAACGAACGGCCAATGCCCCGCCGCGCCCGCAGGTGCACCGGCAATGAAGTGATGTCGTCGCCCGCCAGTCGTACCGACCCCGCATCCGGAGCCAGCAGGCCGAGGATGCAGTTGAACAGCGTGGTCTTGCCGGCGCCGTTGGGCCCGATGAGGCCGACGCGCTCGCCCTCACCCACCTGCACGGCCACGTCCCGCAGCGCGCCGATCCCGGCGTAGGACTTGGAAATGCCTCTGGTCTCGAGGATGGGGGTCACGGCACCGACTCCTCCGTCACGGGAGCATCCGGCTCGGGTGGCGACGCGGCCCGGGAGCGACCCAGCCGGGCCATGAGGGCCTCGGCGCGGCGGTGGGCCCGACGCGTGTTGAACTCCACCAGCCCTTCGGGGTGACGGGCAAACTGAATGGTGCCGAGGCCGAAGATGATGAAGCGCCATTTCGGCGAGATTGGGAAGATGCCCGGAATGCGATCGGTGTTCCGGAAGATCCACCCGAACACCGCCCCCCGCAGCACAATCGCTTCGAACAGGGCATAGGCGGCCCCGGCTTGGGCGGCCCCTTCCACGGTGCGGGATCCCAGCGACACCACCAGCACCAGCCAGAACAGGGCGGCAAAAGGAGAGAAGTTAAGGGTGTAGTTGACGTTTTCCTGATGCATGGTGAGCATCGCGCCCCCGAGGCCGGCGAGGAACCCCGACAGTGCAAAAGCCATCACCCGGGATCGAGCGGGGGAAATGCCAATGGACTGTGAGGCCAACTCGCTACCCCGCAAGGCCCGCAGCGTGCGACCGGTGGTGCCCTCGCGGATCTGGATGACCGCCAACGAGGCAACCACGAACACCACGAGGGCCAGCACCAGGAATGCTTTGTCGTTGCCGAGATCCCATGGCCCAATGGTGGGGCGCGGCACACGCGTGCCTTGCAGCAACGAGGTACCGCCACCGCCGACCCAGGGCAGTTTCACCATCACGGCATCGAAGAAGAAGGCGAAGGCAAGGGTGGCGATCGCCACCCAGACGCCCCCGAGGCGCCGGATCGGCAACGACAACAAGGCCGCGCAGGCCGCCGCCACCGCCGCCCCGATCAGCGCCGCGACCAACACCGACATGCCGTAGCGATCGCTGAGTTGGAACACAGTGAAACCGCCGATGGCGGCAAAGCTCCCCTGACAGAGCGAGATCTGTCCGGCCAGCCCGGTGATCACGGTGATGGATAAGAAAAGGGTGGAAAGGATCACCGATTGCGTGACGAGAAAGAGCCAACTCACGTCGGCTTGGGTGAACACCACCAAGCCAACCGTGAGAAAGAACACCACCGCAAACACCCGCGTGGCCACGGTGAGGCCGGCACTGCGCTCATGGGAGGCCAGCGATGGTGGTGGCGGGTCGACCCCCGAGAGCGGGTCGGCCTGTTCCTTGGTGGCCCGCACCGCCGGCCACAGCACCAAGAGGGCAAACAACACCAGGAAGGGCACCGCCGGGGCCACGTTGTCCTGAATGGGAGCGAGGATGGGATACGACAGCGCCCACTCGGGGAGAAACGTGTTGGCGAAGGCGATGAACACCCCCAAGCCCAAGCCGCCCGCCAAGGCTCGCGGCAGGCTTATCAGGCGGCCCACGGCCGCAGCGGCAATAGCCACCACCACCAGGTTGAAGAAATCTGGGGCCGCCAGCGTGTTGAAGCGGGGGGCGATCAGTACCCCGGCCAGGCCGGCGAACACACTCGACAGCGCCCAACTAAAGGCCGAGACACGGTCGGCCTGGATGCCGTTCAACTCGGTCATACGCGGGCTCTCCACCACCGCCCGCATCTGGAGCCCAATACCCGAGAACCGAAACAACGCCGCCAGACCCAGCATCACCACCACGGCCACGCCCATCGCCATCAACTCGTCGCGGCTAAAGGCGTAGACACCCACCGGTTGGTAGAACACGCTGGCCCCGCCGGGGATGATGCCCGTGGGGGTCTGTCCAGCCACCGGTTCGAAGCCCACCAGCACGTCGAAGAGACTGGGAATGGCCACCGTCAACCCGATGGCCACCACCAACTTGGCCACCGAGGAACTCGTGCGAAGGTGGCGAAAGATCAGCCGCTCCAGGATGAGTCCTAAGACGGGGGCCAGAATAAACACCGACACCAGCAAGGCGGGCAGGATCCCCCAGCCCCACTCCAGTCGGGCCTGGAAGTACAGGGCCGCCGACACGTACGCCTGTGCCCCGAAGGCCAGGTTGAACACACCGCTGGTCTTGTAGGCCAGCACGAACCCGATGGCGATGAGGGCATAGACCGAGCCGGGGGGCAGGCCCTGGAGAAAGGCGCGGGATAGGTCCTCCCCCAGTGCCGTGGCGAGGACCATCAACGGACCGACCTGATGGGGATCAGCCGAATGCCACAGGCTTCGGTTCGGACCAGGCGAGGTCTGATCCGCTCCAGCACAACCAGGGCTCTGCGACCGGCCCCACCGTCTCGAAGGCCCCGTCCACGACCTTCACGAGCACGGTGCATTCATCGGCATCGTTGGTGCTGCGCGTGGCGTTGGTGTACGGCACATGACCCACGGTCCAGTCGACCGGCATCAGGAGCCCGCCGGCATCGAAGTCGGTCATGGCATTGGTGGCGTCGGTCACTTTTTGGCGATCAAAGTTGGGGCCGGCGGCGAGGAGGCCATCGACGGCCTGCGTGGCGTTGATCCAGCCCACCATGGCCATTTCGGATACTTCGTCGCCCTGCTTCTTCATCCACTCGAGAAACTCGGTGAGAGTGCTGTCGCCGGGATCGCTTTCGAAGGGTCGGAACTGGACGGTCACATAGTCGCCCTCGAAGAGACCGTCCGCCTCGGCCACGAAGGACTCGCTGTAGCTATTGGGGTGATAGAGCACCACGTCGTCCATCCCCTGCCGGGCTAGTTCCTGGGCGAGAGATTTCATGCCGTTGAGGTCGATGCAGGTGGAGATGAAATCCACCCCCGCTTTCTTCATGGCGGTCACCTCGGGAGCAATCCCGTTGGGAAGCCCGAAGGCGAGATCGTCGTTGGTGTAGACGATATCCACCCCAGTGTCGGGTTCGTACTGCTCAATGGCCTTGGCCACGGTCTGGGCGCAGACCTTGGAATTCTCGCTCACCCCGTAGCCCAACGAGGCGGCGTGGCGGGCGCCAGCCAATTTGGCGGCGTAGGGCACCGAACGAGTGGGGCAGTCCTGGCAGCGGACCGGCAGGCTGGGCCAAATGTGTGTTCGGTTGGCGGCTTCGGTGGCGTTGATGCCCCAGGTGTAGGTGGGCACACCCGCATCATCGAGCGCCCCCCACCCGGAGGCGACGAGGGTGGCTTGGAACACGCCGAAGTCCTTTTCAGCGGCGATCACTTCGAGAGAACGCACCTGGTTCTGGCCGAGTTCGTCGTCGAGTACGTCCCGCACCACCAGGTCGCGGCCGTAGATGCCCCCGAGGGAGTTCTGGTAGGCGAAGTAGGCCTCCACCCCGGCCGCGTAGCAGTCGAGGATGCAACTGCCGAGGGGGTTGTTGCTCTTGGTTCCCACCACGGCGTAGGCGATCTCGTCGTCGCT
>CAMDIH010000089.1 GCA_945898515.1 Candidatus Neomicrothrix parvicella RN1
TCAGCGAGGTGGCGCGCATCATCGCTCCCGAGCAGTTGCCCGAGGTGTCCTGGGATTTTGTGTACGGCACGAACATGCAGCACGGGTTCCAGTTGAGCCGCCAACTGTTGTCCCGCCAGACCGGCACCAAGCAGATCATCATGGTCACCGATGGTGAGCCCACCGCTCATTTCGAGACGGGCATGGCCCAGCCCTTCTTCAGCTACCCGCCGGTGCAGGAGACGATCGACGCCACCTTGCGGGAGGTTGCTCGGTGCACCAAAGACAACATCCGCATCAACACCTTCATGCTCGACGCCACCCCGTACCTGCAGACCTTTATCGAGAAACTCACCAAAATGAACCGGGGTCGGGCTTTCTTCACCACGCCCGAGACGCTCGGCGATTACGTGCTGGTCGATTTCATCGAGCAGAAACGGGCCATGCGCACCGGTCGGGACCGCCGACCTGCCTAACCCCCGCGGCGTGGTTCACCGCGCCGATCGGGGAACGAACCTCGGCCCGCCGGGGGCGGCCCCCGGCCGTGGCTCACCGCCGATGCCAGATATTTGGGAGTTTCCCTTGCGTATTTCCGCTGAATCAGCCAAGATCACACTGTTGTAACTACAGATGTGGTATCCGCCGGCCGGCTGATACCTGTCTCTGAGGAGGAACCGTGCTTCTGCCCCTTTCTGTCGAGCCTGAGGACCGGTCCTGGCAGGACTACGCCAACTGCCTTGGCGTAGATCCTGATCTGTTCTTTCCCGAGCGCGGCGCGTCTACCCGAGAAGCGAAAGAGGTCTGCCGCGGCTGCGTCGTGCGGGAGGATTGCCTCGAGTGTGCGCTCGTCAACGGTGAGAAGTTTGGGATCTGGGGGGGGATGAGCGAGCGGGAGCGTCGTCGCCTGCGTCGTGACCGAGCCCGCGCCAGGACCGCCTCCACCGCTTGATTTCGGCCGGTCAGCCGGGGCGAGTTGCCGAGCGCGCCTCGATCGTGCGCTCTTCGCTGAGATCGAGTTCGGCCCATCGAGCGGTGGGCACGCTCATGAGGACCGACCGCGGGAGGAGCCCAACGAGTTCGGCTCCCACCACAATGGCCCCAGCCTGGGCGGCCCGTTCGACTACGAGGTCGTAGGCCTCGGCAGGTCCGATGGCGGAGGGGTCGATGAGGTTCATCGACACCTGCACGCCGGTTCCCACCGCCAAACCCAAGGCGCGAATCCCCGGACCGCGGATCATCTTGGCCACGGCGGTGGCGGTGGCCACGTCCCGGTTGATCCACACGTTGTAGGCCACCAGTGGTCCTCGGACTCCCACCGCGGTGGCGCCCGCTCGGGGGTGCGGGTGACCCGGACCAAACTCGGGTGCGATGGTCTCGAACGCGCCCCGACGCACCTCGGGCAGGGAGCGTTCCGGCCCGTACAGGAAACAGGGGATCTGCTCGGTGCGGGCGAACCAGGCGGCGAATTCATGGCGTGCCCGGGTGGCCTCGGCGGTATCGCTCGGTGTGAGGGCTACGAACGGAACCACATCAACCACCCCCAGCCGCGGGTGCACCCCGTGGTGATGACGCAAGTCGATGAGGGCCACGGCGGTGGTCGCCACTGCCCGGGCGGCCTCTTCGCCGGCGATGGTGAGCACCGAACGGTGATGGTGGGGATCGGTGTGGACGTCGAGCAGGGCGGCACCGGCGGCGGCACCCAGGGCGGCGATGACGCTGAGATCTCGGCCCTCGCTCACGTTCATGACACACAGAACCATCTCGCCAGCCTCGCGCGGTCGGCTCCAACCATTGCGAACTTCACCGGGGATGGTAGGTTGTGCGGGTGCCTCAGGGACCGGAACTCATCATTATCTTGGTCGTTATTTTGGTGCTCTTCGGGGGCTCCAAGCTCCCGGGCCTCGCTCGTTCACTGGGTCAAGCCCAGAATGAGTTCAAAAAGGGCCTGAAATCCACCGACGACGAAACTGATCCGCCGGCGGCCTGATCAGCCCACGGGCTGAGAGTTAGCCAACGGAAGCGGGTGCCGCAGTGCCCCTGCGCTTGAGGATGCGTCGTCGTTCTCGCTCTGAGCAGCCACCCCATACCCCGTGGTCGATGCGGTTGGCGAGGGCGTAGTCCAGGCATTGGGTCTGCACAGGGCAGTCGAAGCAGATCTTGCGGGCCACGTCCACGCCAGAACCGTCGCGCGGGAAGAAGGTGGACGGGGGGAGGTTCGTGCAGAGGCCGGTGGCCATCCAGACCTCTTCGAGCGAGCGTTCCATGGGGTCACCTTTCGGGGGGGGATCTCTTATGTTGTACGGATCTGCGGGGGCGTTGGTTCCCCCATCCTGAAATATTTCCGGAAAATCCGCTGCCCGCGGTCACATCGGGCTGCTGTGAGGGAAAGATGGAGAGATGGGAACCAACGACAGCCACCCGAACGAAGACGCCACCCCCACCCCGGATGCCGCGCCGCCACCCTGGTCGGCGCCGGAACCGCCTGAAGCAGAAGAGGGTGCGCTGACCACCCCGGATGCCGCGCCGCCACCCTGGTCGGCGCCGGAACCGCCGGAAGCCGCCGAGGGTGCGCTGACTACCCCGGATGCCGAGCCGCCGGTCCTGCCGGCCCCGCCGGCGTGGAGCCAACCCGACGACGAACTCGCCCCGGCCGGGCCCGCCGAGCCCTCTCCGCGGCGGCCCTTCAGCGCGGCGAAGGCGGCCGTGGTCGGTGCGCTGGTGGGCGGGCTCGTGGCCTCGGTGGTGGCGTTCGGCCTCGCCACCCTGGTGATCAACAACGACTCGGGCGCGAGCCCCACCGGCCCACCGGCCACGCCGATTGTCTCCGCGTCGGGGGGCCTCGACATCCAGGCGATCCTGGCCAAGGTGCAGCCCTCGGTCGTGACGATCGAGACGAGTCGCACCACGTCCCAAGGTGTCTTTGATGGCGCCGGGTCGGGGGTCATCCTCAGTCCCACTGGCTTGGTGCTCACCAACGCCCACGTGATTGGCGGCCTCAGCGAGATCACCGTGGTGCTACCCGATGGGACCAGCCATAAGGCATCGCTGGTGGGGGCTTCGCCCAGCGATGACCTCGCCCTGGTGCAGGTCGAAGGCGTGGACGGCCTCGTAGCCGCCGAACTGGGTTCCTCCGATGACCTTCGCGTGGGCGATGAGGTCATCGCCATCGGTAACGCGCTGAACCTGGGCGGCGATCCCACCGTCACCCGCGGCATCGTGTCGGCCAAGGATCGCGATCTCACCGCCCAGGGAGAGCAACTCTCGCGGTTGATCCAAACCGACGCCGCCATCAACCCGGGCAATTCCGGTGGTCCCCTGGTGAACGCCGCCGGCCAGGTCGTGGGCATCAACACAGCCATCGTGGCCGATGCCCAGAACCTCGGATTCTCGATTGCCATCGATCATGCCCGCCCCGTCATCGAGAACCTCAAGGCCGGCAAGGGATCGGTCAATCCCGATCAGGCCTTCCTCGGAGTTTCTTCGATCGAACTGGCCGATGTGTCCGCTGATGTGCGAAAGACCTTTGCGGTCACCGCTAAGAAGGGGGCGTTCGTCTCCGAGGTGGTGCCGGGCTCGGCGGCCGACGATGCCGGCCTGGCGGTCGGCGATGTGATCGTGGCCGTGGGCGGCCGCGACATCAACGAGGCCGCCCAGGTCCGCGACGAGATCCTCGACCGCCAGCCCGGGGATCGGGTGCAGATCAGGGTGATCAGAAAAGGTAAAGAGCAGACCCTGAAGGTCACCCTGGGTCGTCGCGGCGATACCTGACCTGGGAATTTCGGTCCCCCAACCGCTAGGTTGCAGCCCAATGTCTGATGTCGCCGCCCAGCCGCCCACTCCGCCCGTTGCCAACGCGCGGGTGGTCTATCTCGGTCCCACCACGCCCCACTGGCGGATTGATTCCGATTTCGGAGATCGCTCCGTCATCGATGAGTTTTCTCGCCGGGTGATGGCCCGTCTCGTCATGCTGCCGCCCCACGACCCGCAGTTTCGTCGTAATCGTGAGCGGGTGATCCGCGATGCCGAGCGTGAGAACATTCTTCTTGATTGGGATCTAGGGCTCCCCGAAGACGCCGACTGATCGCGGCGTCAGTCCTCGGTACGATCTACACCATGCCGGTGACCGATACGTCAGACCACGGGATCCGCTATCTCAACCGGGAGCTGTCCTGGCTCGATTTCAACGAGCGGGTGCTTGCCCTCGCCGAAGATGAGCGCGTGCCGTTGTTGGAGCGGGCCAAGTTCCTCGCCATCTTCAGTCAAAACCTCGATGAGTTCTTTCAAGTGCGAGTGGCAGGGCTCAAGGAGCAGGTGACCGCCGGCATCGGTACCCCCTCGCCCGACGGGCGCAGCCCGGTCCAGCAACTGGACGAGGTACGTCATCGGGTGGCGAGCCTGGTGGCCCGCCAAGCGCACCTCTTCTTGCACGAGGTGGTGCCGGCGTTGGCGGCGGTGGGCATCGGGCTGTCGAGTTGGGACGAACTCGACGATGACGACGAGAAGTTTCTGGTGGAGACCTTCGAGCAGCGCATCTTCCCGGTGCTCACGCCCTTGGCGGTGGATCCCGGGCATCCCTTTCCCTATATTTCGAACCTATCCCTGAACCTGGCCATCGAACTTCGCGACCCGATCACCACCGAGCGACGCTTCGCTCGTGTGAAGGTGCCGGATCTGCTGCCCCGCTTCGTGGTCATGCCCGACGGGGAGCGCTTCGTGCCGCTCGAGCAGGTCATCGCCGCCCATCTGGACCAACTGTTTCCCGGCATGGAGGTGGAGTCGCGAGCCACCTTCCGGGTGGCTCGCAACGCGGATCTCACCTTGGAAGAGGAGGAGGCTGAGGATCTGTTGGCGGCGGTGGAGATTGAGTTGAGGCGTCGGCAGTTCGGCCGGGCTGTTCGGCTCGAGATCAGTGCCGAGATGCGCGACGAGGTTCGGAACCTGTTGCAAAGCGAACTGGATCTCCACGACGAGGACACCTATCAGGTGGCGGGACCTCTCGATCTCGGAGGGCTGTGGTCGGTCCACGGTCTTGACCGGCCCGAGTTGAAAGACCCGGTGTATAAGCGGGTGAGCCCGGCCCGCCTCGACAGCGGAGAGGATGAGCGCCCGGATTTCTTCGCCGTGCTGCGCGAAGGCGACGTGCTCCTGCACCATCCGTACGACTCGTTTCGCACGACGGTGGAGGAGTTCATTCGCCAAGCCAGCACGGACCCCTCGGTGCTGGCGATCAAGATGACGCTTTACCGCACCTCGGGCGACAGCCCCATTGTGCGATCCCTTATTCGGGCCGCCGAGCGGGGCAAGCAGGTGGCCGTCCTCGTGGAACTCAAGGCCCGGTTCGACGAGGGAGCCAACATCGAGTGGGCCAAAGCACTGGAAACCGCCGGGGTGCACGTTGTCTATGGGCTGGTTGGCCTCAAGGTGCACACGAAGACGGCTCTGGTGGTGCGCGACGAGCCCGATGGCGTTCGTCGCTACTGCCACGTGGGCTCGGGCAACTACAACTCCAAGACGGCCCGCATCTACGAAGACGTGGGGCTCCTTACCGCCTCGCCGGCCATCGGGGCCGACCTCACTCAACTGTTCAACTATCTCACGGGCTACGGACGCGATGTTGCCTACACCAGCCTGTTGGTCTCCCCCCACGGGACGCGTCCCGGGCTCGATAGCCTCATTCGCAACGAAATCTCGGTGACGGAGGCGGGAGGCCAGGGTGCCATCACGCTGAAGATGAACAGCCTCGTTGACACCAAGGTGATTGATGCCCTCTACGCGGCTTCCCAGGCGGGGGTGGCGATCGAGCTCATCGTGCGCGGCATCTGTTGTCTGATACCCGGTCTGGATGGGTTGTCGGAGAACATCCGGGTGCGGTCGATCGTGGGGCGGTATCTGGAGCACTCCCGGATCTATCGCTTTGCCAACGGGGCCGGCGAGGGCGAAGCCAACTATCTGATCGGATCCGCCGACCTCATGCCGCGCAACCTGGATCGGCGGGTAGAGGCGTTGGTGCCGGTCACGGACCCATCTCTGCAGGCTCGTCTTGATGAGATCCTGGCGGTGAACCTGAGCGACGACACCTTGGCGTGGACCCTCGATGCCGACGGCGACTGGAATCATGTGCCCGTCCTCGGCATGGTGGACACCCACCAGTGTTTGCAGGAAATCGCCCAAACGCGGATCCGTCGACTCGTCTGAGGGTTCGGTCGAGCGGCGGCGGCACTGGAAGTGTTTTCCCTCCGTTCACTCTGCGTTTACCCCATCCATCCCCTAACGGCCATCGAACGGCCTACTTTGGCCCGGCTCCGCACGGCCGCGGCGTCGCAGTCGAGGAGGAGTGATGTTTCGCATGGGCATGAAAAGGGTAGTGCTGGGTTCGGTGCTGGTGGTTGGCGTGTTCGCCTTCGCCGCCTGCTCAAGCGACAAGAAGACTGACGCCCAGGGCGGCGCCGATGCGTCCGACTGCCCGGTGGCCGATGGTGCGGTCAGCGTTTCGGGTTCCTCCACCGTGGAACCGATCTCAGCCTCGGTGGGCGAGAAGTTGCTCGACTGTGACTCCGGGGTACTCGCCACGGTTGACGGTCCGGGTACGGGCGACGG
>CAMDIH010000090.1 GCA_945898515.1 Candidatus Neomicrothrix parvicella RN1
TCCGCCAACGGATCGGGCAACTGGCGTAGCGCGGCCCGCTGCATGTTGCCGTCCACCAGGACGCGAGCCAGGTCGTAGAGGTCTGATGCCTTCTTCTCGGGACGAGACGAGGCCCGCAGCGGCACGGTGGTCACCTTCATGGCCACCAGACCCTCAGCCGAGGCCACAAAACGTCCATCGGCGCGCGCCAGCACCCCACCGGTGTCTTCATCAACCGCCGTGATGTCCAGGGTGGTTGCCGAGTCGTGGGCCCAACAGTGGGCCACGATGTTCAGCTCGAGATCGTGCAGCGGGTGCGCACCCTCGGATAGTTCGGCGATGAGCTCGGCGCTGGTCATGGCGGCGACATCGATCACGTCGAGGTCGAGATCACCCTCGAATCGGTACTGCCCGCCGCCCGAGGAGATCACCGCCAGCCCAGCGATGGCGGCGTGCACTCGTTCGAGATTCCGGGCCACCGCGTCCACGTCAACCGTGGTGCGGTGGGGGGTGCCCACCCGGCACATGACCGCCAGCCCGCCGATCAACCGCAGTTCCGCTGGCAACGACGCCAGCATCATGACTTCCCGGTGGGTGCTCCCACCGGCCCGGCCCGAGAGGACCACCGTCACGGGCCACCACCCGGAGCGATGCCCCATGCGTCCACGATTTCCTTGCCCCGGGCGGGATCACGGGCCAGCCGCAGTGCGCACACCATGGGGTGGGCCACGCGCCACGGGTGCGCGCTATCGGGCGGGTGATCCAGATTCTCCGGGAGCCAGCTCACCGGCGACTGTCGCACCCAGCAGCGGGTTGGCAGGGCCCGATCGACGAGACGCATCGCTCGCCGGAGGGCGCCCGCGGTAGGCACGTAACAGCGGGCCGGTAAGTCTCCCACCGCCGGGATCCGGGCCCCGCCCAGGGTGGCGGCCCGCTCGTCGACGCGCACGACAATATCCTCGCCCACCGCGGCGACGAGTTCGGCCAGCCCGACGGGGATTGGTTGCCAACCGTCGTCGGGCCAATGTGAGGCGGCCTCCCAGAACAACTCGGGGAGGAGCGGCTGCTTCGTGATGGGGCCAACCAGCCCCACCCCGGCGAAGCGAGCGATGATCTCATGGGTGGCCCCCACGCTGCGACCGATCCGTGGAGCCAGGCGACGGGCGGTCACCTGCTCACCGGGTGAGATGAGGGCGGCGAGGGCTACTTCGAGGCCCACGGTTGTCCAAGGGTTCTCGATCCGAGGGCGCGTGCCGCCGGGGGTCTCGAGCACCGGCGATTCCACCCGCACGCCCGGCGTCCACACCCGCACGTGGCCGCGCCGGTCGAGCCAGCCCCAGCCCGCCCGGCGCAGTTCGTGGCGGCCGGGCTCGCTGATGCGATCAGCCACCATCACCGTGGGCAGGTGCCCGGTGGCGGCCTCGGCCAGCTGACGCAGGTCCGCCGGGGTGGGGTGGGCGCGAGTCACCAGGTTGAGCGCGATGCGGGCGCCGTCGACGGTGAGGATGCCGTCCACCTCTCGCACGTCGAGGCCGAGCGAGCTCAACGCGTCGCCCACCTCTCGGCTGAGGTCGATGTACTCCTGCGTTTGCGCCGTCACGAACACAGAGCAAATGGTACCCAGATGAGTTCAAATGAACAAGAGCCGCCGTTTGTGCTGTCTCGAACGCCGAACACAGGCCAGGCCGTCGGGCCGAATGAACCCCCCGGGCCGCTACCCGGGGGAGGGCCGGTTAGGCCGGGGGGCTAAGGATCAGCCCGCTGGTAGGAACGCCGGTGCCCGCGGTTACCAGGATGTGTTCCACCTCGGGTACCTGGTTGCAGGCCGTACCGCGAATCTGGCGCACCGACTCGGTGATCCCGTTCATGCCGTGCAGGTACGCCTCGCCCAACAATCCGCCATTGGTGTTGATCGGCAGCACCCCCCCGATGCTGAGATTCTCGACGGTGGCAAAATCCTTGGCCTCTCCCCGGCCGCAGAATCCGAGTTCCTCCAGTTGCATGAGCACGAAGGGAGTGAAGTGGTCGTAGAGAAACGCGGTGGTGATGTGGGAGGGGCGAAGCCCCGATGCCTCCCAAAGACGCTGCGCCACCACCCCCATCTCGGGCAGGCCGGTGAGGTCGTCGCGGTAGTAACTCGTCATCATCTCGCCGTCGCTACTCGCGCCCTGGGCGGCAGCGGTAATGAGCGCGGGCCGGTGCGCCAGATCACGCGCCCGGTCTGCGGTCGTGATCACCAGCGCCGCCCCTCCGTCGCTCTCTTGGCAGCAGTCGAGCAAACGCAGCACGGGTTCGACGATCCAACGCGACGCCTGGTGGTCGGCCAGGGTGATCGGACGTTGGTAGAACCAGGCGTCGGGGTTGGTGGCGGCGTGTTGGCGGTCTACCACCGCAATGGCCCCGAAATGCTCGTTGGTGACGCCATAGGTGTGCATGTAGCGCCGGGCGTGCAGCGCCACCCACGACGCCGGGGTAAGCATCCCGTAGGGCGCGTACCACGACAGCCACAGCGGTAGCCCACCGCCGAGCACACTGCCGGTGTCGCCGAAGCGGAACCCGGAACGCTCGTTGAAAGCCCGGTAACAGACCACCACATCGGCCACCCCGGTGGCCACGGCCATCGCCGCGTGCAGGACGGTCCCCGCCGCCGCGCCGCCCCCATAGGGGATGCGCGAAAACATCGACAGGTGGGGGATGCCGAGGTTGCGGGCGACGTCGATCTCTTCGCTGGTGTCCATCGTGAAGGTAACCAGTCCATCAACATCCGACGGCCGAAGACCGGCGTCGTCGAGGGCCGCCTTCACGGCCTCACAGGCCAGTTGGAGTTCCGTCCGGCCCGAAGCCTTCGAGAATTCGGTCTGGCCGATCCCCACGATGGCGGCCCGATCCTTCAGCCAGGCCGTCAACTGCTTGCCGCCTCGTGGGGCAGGCGGAGCACCGCCGTACCGGTGAGGTGATCGCCCATGTCGGTGCTGGCCTGCAGGGTGACTTCCACGGTGGCGGTGGCGACCTCCACGGCGGTGACTGTGCCGGTAAAGGTGACGGTGGAGTTGGGGAACACGGGAACCCCGAGGCGAATCGCCACCCGTCGAACCAACGCCTCGGGCCCGGCCCAGTCGGTGAGAAAGCGACTGCAATAGGCGTTACTGGAGAGGATGTTCATGAAGATGTCGGGTGCCCCCTGCGACTCGGCGTAGGCCTTGTCGTGGTGCACGGGCATGAAATCGCGCGTGGCCAATGCCCCCGCCACGATCACGGTGGCGGTGGCCACGATCACCATCGGGGTAAGGGCATCGCCCTCGGCTACGTCGTGGATGCTGAGGGTCATGCGGGGGCCGCCGGGCGAAACTGAGGCAACACCATTCCGCCGTCGAAGGTGGCGAAGAACACCTCGACGGGCATCCCGATGGTCACATCATCTGGTTCCACTTCACAAAGGTTCGACACCAGTCGGAGGCCTTCATCCAGTTCCACCAACACCGCGATGTGGGGGTCGTCGAAGCCGGGATAGCGCGGGTGGCGGGGCATCACGAAGCTGTACACCTCGCCCCGGCCCGTGGCCTCGTAGGGATCCCACGACAGCGAGTGGCACGCCGGGCACATTGGCCGGGGCGGATGCCGGAGGGCCTCGCACTCGCCACAGCGTTGCACCAACAACCGGCCGTGCGCAGCCCCCTCCCAGAAGAAGGCGGTATCCGGCGACATCGACGGCTCCAGGCGGCTCATGGCTCCGCCAGTTCCGGCTTGAACTTCAGAATCCGGAACATCTGCCGGCCCACCACCTCGTTGGCTTCGTCGCGCCAGGTGGTGACCCAGCTAACGAAGTGACCCGGCCCGATGCGAGTGCGCTTTTCGGGTGAAATGGATTCGATCACCGTGGTGGCGGAGACCACCTCGCCCAGGTGAAGGTAACGCTCGATCTCGAACTCGGAGTTCGAGGCCAAGGTGCCCACGAACCCGGCATCGTCGAGCACCCCCAGCGGACCGGACCCTTCGAGTTCCACCGGCGATCCGCCCCGCTGCGCAATCCCGGTGATGACCGGGGTGGGTAAAATCCAGGTCTGCAGCATGAGCGGCGGCGCCACGATCTCCCCGAAGGAGGAAGCCTCAGCCCAGGCGGGATCCGTATAGGCCGGATTGGCATCTTCGAAGGCGGCCGCCCAGTGCCTGATCATTGGTTGATTCACCGGATCCGGTCCTACCGACGGCCCCGCAGGGCCCACCGGGGTGCCTACCAGCGCTTCCAGACGTTGGGCCAAAGACTCAGGTTCTGCGCTGGTCATCAGGGCTGAGGCCTCCTGTCGGGGTTGTGCACGATGCGGTGGTGGCCGCCGAGCCGAAGAACCGTGGATCGGCGCGATCCCGTCCTACCACAGCCGCCGAGGGCACCATTGCGCCAGGCGAGCACGGTGACCCTCACCCATCCCGGCGCGCCGGGCGCGGCGGGATGGGCCGGTAACCTGCGAAGCCCATGACCAGGCACCTCATCACCAGCGCGTTGCCGTACATCAACGGCGTGAAACACCTCGGCAACCTGGTCGGTTCAATGTTGCCGGCCGACATCTACGCCAGGTACTTGCGGTCCCAGGGTGAGGAGGTGCTCTTCATCTGCGCCACCGATGAGCACGGCACGCCGGCCGAGTTGGCAGCGCAGGCCGCCGGTCTACCCGTGGCCGAGTTCTGCCGTGTGCAGCACGACATCCAGGCCGACCTCGGTGCTCGCTTCGGCCTGAGTTGGGACTACTTCGGCCGTAGTTCCTCCCCCCAAAACCACGAACTCACCCAACACTTCGCCCGACGCCTCGACGAGCAGGGCTACCTCGAGGAACGCACCACCAACCAGGTGTACTCACCCGTGGATCAGCGCTTCCTGCCCGATCGCTACATCGTGGGGACCTGCCCGCATTGCGGCTACGTGAACGCCCGCGGCGACCAGTGCGAACACTGCACCCGAGTGCTCGACCCCACCGATCTGCTCGACCCTCGCTCGGCGATCTCGGGGAGTACTGATCTTGAAGTTCGCGAGACCAAGCACCTGTACCTGTTGCAATCCAAGCTGGCCGACGAGGTGGCGGACTGGGTCGAAGCCCATGCCGACATCTGGCCCGCCCTCACCCTGTCGATCGCCCGCAAGTGGATCACTGAGGGTCTGCATGATCGCGGTATCACCCGCGACCTGGACTGGGGCGTGGCGGTTGATCGGCCGGGTTTCGAGGACAAGGTGTTCTACGTCTGGTTCGACGCCCCCATCGAGTACATCGGGGCCACGGCCGAATGGGCCGCCGTCGATCCCGACCACCGCGATTGGCGGAGTTGGTGGTACGACACCCACGACGTGGACTACACGCAGTTCATGGCCAAAGACAACGTGCCGTTCCACACGGTGTCGTTCCCGGTGACCCTCATTGGCTCCCGCGAACCCTGGAAGCGAGCCGACCAGATCAAAGGCTTCAACTGGCTTACGTATTACGGCGGAAAGTTTTCCACCAGCGAGCGTCGCGGGGTGTTCATGGACCAAGCCCTGGAAACCTTCCCCGCCGATTACTGGCGTTGGTACCTCTTCGCCAACGCCCCTGAGTCGAGCGACTCCAGTTTCACCTGGGACGGCTTTGCGGTGGCCGTGAACAAAGACCTTGCCGACTCTTTCGGCAACCTCGTGAACCGCTGCCTCACCCTGTCGGCCAAGCACTACGGACCGCTGGTGCCCGACGGGGGCACCCTGGGGGAACGGGAGGGTCAGGTGGCCACCGACCTCGCCCACATCGTGGCCTCCTACACACAACGCCTCGCCGACAAAGAACTCCGCAAGGCGGCCACCGAACTGCGCCGGGGTTGGTCACTGGCCAACACCTATTGGGAACAGAGCGAACCGTGGAAGGTGGTGAAGACCGACCCCGATGGCGCCGCGGTGATCTTCCGAACGGTGATCAACCTGGTGCGCGTGTTGTCGATACTGGCCGCGCCGGTGATCCCGTCGTCAGCAACAACGGTGCTCGACGCTTTAGGGGTGGGCGAGACCCGCTGGCCTCAGGCTGAAGGCATTGCCGACGAACTGCAGGAGCTAGCTCCGGGGCACCCCATCTCGATCCCACCGGTGCTCTTCGCCAAGATCAGCGACGAGGAAACCAGCGCTCTCGAAGCTCGCTTTGGTGGGGCTGCCGGCGAGCGGTAAACGGCCCGCACCCCCCGGCGATCACCGCACTACCAACTGCCGCCTCCGCCTCCGCCGCCGCCTCCGCCCACGCCGCCGCCGCCGCTGAAGCCCCCGCCGCTAGACGTGGGTGCAGTGGCGGTGGAAGACACGGAGCGATTCATGTCTGGGGCCAGGAGGGCAACGCGGACGCCGGCTTCCGGGGGGATGGTGGCGGACGCCGCCACCGCTGCTGACCACCGGTCGATTTCCCCGAGGGCCACCGCCCAGGCTGTGTACTCCCGAAGTTCCCCGAGTTCGGCGGCTTGTTCGGCGTGGAACGTCTCGGACTGGGCCAGGAAGTTGCGGAACGACTCGACCTGAAGCCAGAGCCCGCTGCCCAGGGGCGTGCGCACCCGCAGTTCCCAGCCGCGCCACGCCGCCGCGAACC
>CAMDIH010000091.1 GCA_945898515.1 Candidatus Neomicrothrix parvicella RN1
TCAATGGGGACCGGCCCGAAGGTGCGGCTGTCCACCGATCCGACCCGGTTATCACCGAGGACCAGCACCATCCCAGCGGGCACCTCGATAGGGCCGAAGGCTGGCGTAACGGTGGAACCGCGCCAGGGGTCGTCGATCACTTCGCCGTCGATCTCCAGGTTGTTCTCAATGCTCTGAACCACATCGCCAGGCAGACCGATCACCCGCTTGACGAGGGTTCTGTTCGGCATGCCGGCCGTGGCGGCCATCGTCGCCGTATCGAAGACAACCACGTCTCCCCGCTTCGGGTCGCTCATGGCGAAGGCCATTTTGTTGAGGAGGATGTGGTCATCATCGCTCAACGCCGGCTCCATCGACTCGGCGGCCACCGCGTAGGGCGCGACGACGTAGGCGCGGGCGAGGCCGATGGCCAGTAGCAGGGCCAGGACGAACCCGAGTCTGCGCAGACGACCCCGGCGGCGACCGCCGCCGGGCGGGGCGGCGCCGTCGGGATCGGGGGGGAGCCCGCCATCGGGTGCTGGATTCTCCGCTGGCTGCGCGAGGGATTGGGCTCGGACAATGATCTCGTTCGCCTCGGACTGCGCGTTGGTAACAATGAGGCGCGACTCGTCGAGGGCCTCAAGGAGTTGGCGAGTGGCATTGGCATCGGCCTCGGCGAGCCGGGCGGCCGCAGTGCGTTCGGCCTCCGCGACTCGGCTGGCGATGGCATCGTCAGACTCCGTCAGCGCACGGGGCTCAGCGGATTTGGCGGCCTTTTCGGCGGCCCGCATGGCGGCCTGGATCAGAGTGTTGGCCTGTCGTTCGGCGTCGTTCAGCTGGACCTGGGCGGCCACCTCAGCGGCGGTTAGGTCCTCCGATGCCCGACGTTTGGCGTCGGCGAGGTGCTCGGCGGCCTCCTGTTGGGCCGAGAGGCGGATTGCCCCCGCCGCTGCCTCCGCGTCGGTGAGCAGCCGTTCGCACTCCAAGAGGGTCTCATCTAGGAGATCACGCCTCAATGCGTCTTGTTCTGCGTCGGTCAACTCCGGCATGGGTGGCCATCCTCCGTTACTGACGTTACCCAACCCTATGGCGGGTGCGGGTGACTGCGTGACGGAACGGGGGGGGTGCGGACCGAGGCCAACACTGCACGGCGTAAGCGGCGCTCGGCAATCAAGGCATAGCCTGTGGGGGTGGTGATCGAACCGAACCGTTGGACCACCAAAACCCAGGAAGCATTTTCGACCGCCACGGAGTCGGCCCGTCGGAACCGCAACCCCGAGGTGACCCCCGACCACCTCCTCGCCGCGCTGCTCCGGCAGGAGGACGGCATCGTCTTGCCCATGATGAAGCGGGTTGACATGGACCCCGCCGCACTCTTGAAGAAGGCCGACGACGCGGTAGCCGCGCTCCCCAGTGCCTACGGGAGTGAGTCTCGGCTGTCGCGGGATCTCAACGGGATCTTCGATGGGGCCGACGCCGTCCGCAGTGAGTTGGGTGATGAGTATCTCTCTACCGAACACTTGCTGCTCGCCCTCGGGGACCGTCTGGATATCGATCGCGAGCGGTTGCTGGCGGCCATGCAAGCGGTGAGGGGTAGCCACCGAGTGACCTCACCGGATCCCGAGGGGCAATACCAGGCCCTCGAGAAATACGGTGTCGACCTCACCGAAGCCGCCCGCCAGGGCAAGATCGACCCCGTCATCGGGCGCGATGAAGAGATCCGTCGGGTGATCCAAGTGCTGGCGCGCCGGACCAAGAACAACCCGGTGCTCATCGGGGAGCCGGGCGTGGGCAAGACCGCCATCGTGGAAGGTCTGGCCCGCCGGATCGTGGAGGGCGACGTCCCCGAGCGCCTCAAGCACAAGCGGCTGATCAGCCTGGATCTGGGTTCGATGGTGGCCGGCGCCAAATATCGCGGCGAGTTTGAAGAGCGGCTCAAAGCCGTGCTGAAAGAGATCACCGATGCCAAAGGCGAGGTGGTCACCTTCATCGACGAAGTGCATACCGTGGTGGGGGTTGGAGCCGCCGAAGGGTCGATGGATGCCAGCAACATGCTCAAGCCGCTACTAGCGCGCGGTCAACTTCGGCTCATCGGGGCCACGACCCTCGATGAGTATCGCCAGCACATCGAAAAAGATGCGGCATTGGAACGGCGATTCCAACAGGTGCTGGTGGGGCAACCGAGTGTGGACGACACCATCGCCATCCTGCGGGGCCTGAAGGAGCGTTACGAGGTGCATCACGGGGTGCGCATTCAAGATGCCGCGCTGGTGGCTGCCGCGGTGCTTTCGGATCGTTACCTAACCGGCCGGTTCCTACCGGATAAAGCGATCGACCTGGTTGACGAGTCGGCGTCGAAACTTCGGATCGAGATCGATTCGCTACCCACCGAGATCGATGCGGCCGAACGACGAGTGCGCCAACTGGAGATCGAGCAAGTGGCCTTGGCCAAAGAGACCGATGCGGCGAGCCGGGACCGCCTGGAAACTCTCGAGGCTGAACTGGCCGATCTGATCGAGCATCGCGATGTCATGTTGGCGAGTTGGACCAACGAGAAAGACGCCATCAACCTCATCCAGACCCTGAAGGAGGAACTGGAGGGGCTGCGATCCGAACTCGACCGCCAGAGCGACCTCGAGAAGGCGGCCGAGCTCCGCTACGGGCGGATTCCCGAGCTCGAACGACAGATGGGGGAAGCCAGCATGGCGCTGACGGAACTCCAAGGCAGCGGGCCGATGCTCAAAGAGGAGGTCGACGCCCAGGACGTGGCCGAGATTGTCGCCAAGTGGACCGGGGTGCCGGTCTCGCGCCTGATGGAGGGAGAGATCGCCAAGCTCGTGCGTATGGAGGCGGTGCTGCACGAGCGTGTCATCGGTCAGGACGAAGCGGTGACAGCCGTGGCGAGCGCCATCCGGAGGTCACGGGCCGGTTTGTCCGATCCGCACCGCCCGATTGGTTCGTTTCTCTTCCTCGGCCCATCCGGCGTTGGTAAAACGGAGTTGGCCCGCGCCCTCGCCCACTTCATGTTCGACGACGAGCGGGCCATGGTTCGCCTCGACATGTCCGAGTACATGGAGAAGCACTCGGTGAGCCGTTTGGTGGGTGCTCCGCCGGGGTACGTCGGCTACGACGAAGGCGGTCAACTCACCGAGGCCGTCCGTCGACGGCCCTACTCGGTGGTGCTGCTGGACGAAATCGAGAAGGCCCACCCCGATGTCTTCAACATCTTGTTGCAGGTGCTCGATGACGGTCGTCTCACCGATGGCCAGGGCCGGACGGTGGACTTCACCAATGTCGTGCTCGTGATGACCTCGAACCTCACCACCGACCCCATCCAACACTTCCGGCCCGAGTTCGTGAACCGGATCGACGAGATCGTGCACTTCCGGTCGCTTACCGAAGTCGATCTTGCCCCCATCGTGGAGATCCAACTGGAGCACCTTCGCGCTCGTCTCGCCGATCGCCGCATCACCCTTGAGGTCACCGAAGCCGGACGCGCGCTGCTCGTCGAGGCGGCCTACGACCCTGCCTTCGGTGCCCGGCCGCTCAAGCGGGTGATCCAGAAACAGGTAGCGGACCGCCTGGCCAACGCCCTCTTGGACGGAACCTTGCGCGACGGGGCGACGGTGGTGATCGACGCCGGACCCGATGGGTTGACCCTGGACGCCGCGCCGGTCTGAGCGCCTCCCCGACGGCAGAATCAGCGAGCCTTGGGGGCGAGACGCGTCGGAGGGGTAGGATCGCCCACCGTCCTTTGAACCACCAGAGAAGGCGGGCGCGTGCCAGCAACGATCATCGTCGGAACCCAATGGGGAGACGAAGGCAAGGGGCGTTTTACCGACCTCTTTGCCAAGGAGATGCACCTCGTGGTGCGGTACCAGGGCGGCCACAACGCCGGCCACACACTGGTGGTCGACGGCGAGACATTTGCGCTCCAACTGATCCCGAGCGGGGTGCTCTACAGCCACATCACCCCGGTGATCGGCAACGGCGTAGTGGTAGATCCCAAGGTGCTCCTCGACGAGGTGTCGATGTTGGAGGAGCGAGGGGTGGATTGCTCCAAACTGAAGGTGTCGGGGAACGCCCATCTCATCCTTCCCTACCACCAGCTGATCGATCGGGTGACCGAGCGACATCTGGGCAAGAACGCGCTTGGTACCACCAAGCGGGGTATTGGGCCGGCCTACGCCGACAAGGCGGCTCGGGTGGGTATTCGGGTGCAGGACCTCTACGACCCAAAGATGTTCCGGGAGAAACTCACCCTGGTGCTCAAGGACAAGGCCCCCATGCTGGCCAAGGTCTACAACCAACTCTCCCCCACGGTGGACGAGATCGCCGACGTCTATCTCAACGATCTGGCTCCTCGGCTGGAGCCCTACGTTGCCGACACCGTGAACCTCGTGCACGAGGCCCTCGAAGCGGGCCAACACGTGCTCTTCGAAGGGGCCCAGGCCACCTTCTTGGATCTTGATCACGGCACGTATCCCTTCGTCACATCCTCTAATCCCATCGCCGGGGGGGCCGGCCCTGGAGCGGGGGTAGGCCCACGCCATATCGACCGCGTGATCGGCGTGGCCAAGGCGTATGTCACCCGCGTGGGAGCCGGACCGTTCCCAACCGAACTGTTCGACGAAACCGGCGCGGCCATCGTGGAGCGCGGTCACGAGTTCGGTACCAACACCGGCCGCCAACGGCGACCCGGCTGGTTCGATGCGGTGATGCTCCGCCACGCGGTGCGGCTCAACTCACTCTCCGAGTTGGCCATCACCAAACTTGACGTGCTCGATGCCTTTGATGAGGTGAAGGTCTGCGTGGCCTACGAGGTGGACGGGAAGCGCCTCCGGCATCTGCCCGATAACCAGTCCGTGCTGCACCGGGTGACCCCCGTCTACGAAACCTTCCCGGGTTGGGGCGGCGACCTGAGCGGGGCCACCGAGCCCGGTGACCTCCCGGTGCGGGTCCATGACTATGTGGCCTTCCTCCAGGACCAGGTCGGGGTGCCTATCCGTCTCCTGGGCGTAGGTCCTGGGCGCGATCAGTACGTTCAGCTACGCGCGTGAAGATCGTGGTGGTCGGTTCGGGCGGCCGGGAAGCCGCGCTGGCCCTGGTGCTGGCGCGCACCGCAGAGGTAGTGGTCTCCCCGGGCAACCCGGGGATCCCGGGCTCGGTCGACACCGACCCTGAGCACCTTGATGCCGATCTGTACGTCATCGGTCCGGAACAGCCGCTGGTAGACGGCCTCGCCGATCGGTTGCGGGCGGCGGGGAAACTCGTGTTCGGTCCGGGCGCCGACGGCGCGCAGGTGGAGGGCTCCAAGGCATTCATGAAGGACCTCGTGCGGGCCGCGGGGGTGCCCACCGCCGCCTACGCCACCTTCACCGAGGTGGAGCCGGCGCTGGCCTTTTTGCGTCAACTGTCGGCACCCTGGGTAGTGAAGACCGATGGTCTCGCCGCCGGCAAGGGGGTGTTCGTCACCGATGACCTTCGAGCGGCCGAGGCCGATGTGCGCCAAAAGCTCTCCGGCTCGTCGTTCGGGCCGGCGGGGCAGACAGTGATCATTGAGGAGGGAATGACCGGACCGGAGGTGTCGCTGTTCGCGCTGTGCGACGGCACCCGAGCCGTGGCCCTTCCCCCCGCCCAAGACTTCAAGCGCGTAGGTGAAGGCGAGGTGGGGCCCAACACCGGGGGCATGGGTGCTTACTCGCCGTTGCCGTGGCTGCCGGACAACTTCGCCGACGATGTCATTGCGCGGTTTGTGCAGCCCACGCTCGATGAGCTCGCCCGGCGAGGCATCGACTACCGAGGGGTGCTCTACGCCGGGCTGATGCTCACCGACGACGGCCCGAAACTGGTGGAATTCAACATCCGCTTCGGTGACCCCGATAGCCAGGTGGTCTTGCTCCGCATGACGTCAGACCTCGCCGTGCATCTCGCCGAAGCCGCCGCCGGCGACCTCCACACCCCGCCGACGTTTTCCGACACCGCCGCCGTGCTGGTGGTGGCGGCGGCGGCGGGCTATACCGGCCCGGTCCGTTCCGGGGATCCGGTAGAGGGCCTGACGGCGGCGGGTGCTGCCGAGGGGGCGTTGGTCCTCTGCGCGGGGGTGGGTATGGGCGATGATGGACACCTGGTGACCGCGGGTGGCCGTGTGCTCGACGTGGTCGGGCAAGGTCCCAACGGTGCTACCGCCCGGGCCCGGGCGTACGCCGCCCTCGGGCACATCACCTGGCCCGGATTGCTTCACCGCACCGACATCGCAGGAGAGATTCCGACATGACCTACAAAGTGGCCGTTCTGATGGGTTCCCCGAACGATCGGGACAAGATGCAGCCGGC
>CAMDIH010000092.1 GCA_945898515.1 Candidatus Neomicrothrix parvicella RN1
TCGACGGTGGGGGAGGCAAGGAGCACGCAGTCGGCTTCGAGGCCCTTGATGCGGTGGACGTTCTCGCAGGCCACGTGACCGATGCCTCGGTCCTCCCAGGGGACGAGCTGCAGCTCGGCTCGGAGGGCGTCGCGTACCGAGGTGGTGCAGGTGGCCACCACGATGGTCGTGGGGTCCCGCTCGTCGGTCTCGAGGAGGTCGACCAGCCGAGCACCGACGGCGTCGATCACGGCCCGCAGGTCGTCAGCGGGCAACCACTCCACGCCGAGAGCGCTGGGTCCGATCATTGGTGAGCGGGCGCCGTCGAGGTGGCGGCGCAGCAAGCTGGCGATCTCGTGCACGTTGCGACAGTTGTTGAGGAGCTCGGCGACCGCCCAGCCGTCGTCGGGGGAGGGAGCGTCGAAGCCACGGTTATAGAGGTCCTGCGCGTCGTCGGCGACGACGAGCATCCGCCCGGGCCCGTCCGGGTCGAGGAGCCGCTCGAGGAGGCCCATCCACGCGGGGCTGAAATCCTGGCCCTCGTCGATGACGATCGTGTCGAATCGCTTTGTGATGTGGTGCCAGTGGTGATCGAGGTGGCCGACGGCAGTGGTGGTCCACCACTCGTGGTCGGCGTTGTCGGGGATCGAAATCGGAGGCATCCCGTCGAGCTCGAAGGCCACCCGCAGGAACGAGCCGATCACGAGGTCTTCGTTGTCTGGCATTCGGGCCCGCATCGCCGAGGCGAGCGGGTCGTTGTAGCAGACGAGCAGTACCCGTTCGCCTCCCGTGTAGGCGCGTTGGGCCCACCCCATCGCCAGGCGCGTCTTGCCCGTGCCGGCGCGACCGGACACGTAGGCCCGCCGGTTAGCGTCGAGCGTCTCGAGGGCGGCGACCTGGTGGTCGCAGATCTCGTCGAGGCGCTCCCGGGCGGACCGTGCCCTGGCGTCGGGGTCCCAGGCGAACTCGACGTCGGGACGCAGCGTGGCGACGATGGCCTCCACTGTTGCCGCACTCAGGGCCTGACCCCCGCGGCGGTCGCGGACCAGCGCCACTATCGCGTCCTGGGGGTCCTCGAGCGAGCCGGCTGTGAGTAGTTGCACGACGGAAGTGTCGGGCGGCAGCACCCCGTCGACCTCGATGGTATTGGGCAGAGCGACGCCGTACTCGACGTCGAGCCACCCGAGCTCGCCGCCCAGGGCCCGCAGCGTGTCGCGCAACGCGTAGGCGTTGGTGTGGGCCTGCTGCATCGGCTGCGGATCGAGCGGGCGACTGCCGCTGCACCACACCCCGTCGCGCACCCGCATGCGGTGGCCCTTCACCTCGATGTCGACGACGCCCCAGTCTGCGTGCACGAGCACCACATCGAGCTGGTGATCCCGCTGTGAGGTGCGCAGCCCCACGTCAGGAAGGATCAGCCACCCGTCGGTCAACCCGTCACGGAACGCCTCCACCACCCGCCGCTCCGCATCGTTCGCCAACGACGACAACGGAAACTCATCCGGTACAAGACGTCCCATGAAATAAAACCTTGCCTCAGATCGGCCTGTAGTACCATACGTCTCACCACATCAAGAGCGACCTGAGGGGCCTGGCCCTGTGACGGTCCCGCAACCGACCCATGGGCACGGTGCGAACGCCAGGTTAGATGAGGAGAGCCTGATGATTGACACCTCGCCCGATGCGCGGCACTTCGTCGGTGGGAGGCTGCGGTGAACCGCGGCGACGCTCCTACGTTCGATCTTGACGCGGTGTTCCTCACCTCCGGCTACACCTCCGACGTCGGCGGACGATTCCTGTCGGTGCTGGAGGCGGCCGCGCTGTTCGGTGGCGAGGTTCCCAGCTTCAAGCCGGACTGCGTGTCGCCGGTACTCACCGTCTTCGTGGGGATGTGGAGCGAGGGGTTGAACGGTCCCGTGAAGCAGCGGCGTCAGGAGTTGAAGCACTTCGTCCCTCGACTCGCTCGTTCGGCGTCCGTCGAGGCTGAAGCACCCCGCTGGTGGATGATGGCGGACTGGCTCGTGAGGGAGTGCACCGCGGCCGTGCTGCTCGCAACAGATCATGAGGATCTCCGAAGTGCGGCTCTCGAGCTCCAAGCCCTCCCGACGCTGCGGTCCGGCGAGGCAGTAATCGAGGCTCTCCCCACGTTGCGCGACGTCGGCGCTCTCGTTGCGGAGCGCCACGCCGAACGCCGACCCGACTCCTACCTCCCGTCGCGCCTGTCATGGAGTCCGGCGAAGGGTCGGATCGGCGCCCTGGCTGTCTGGAACGCGGTGGTCTTTCGGCAGCCAAGCTCCCTCGGGCTGCCCCGGGCAGCGTCGAACGGTCTGGATAAGGTGACACGGAAGGCATTGGAGATCGTTGTTCAGGGGATCGGGCTCGTGGCCGAGCCGGCCGCCCGGGCCGAGTGGTTCCGGCGAGAAGGACTTCCACCGGGATGGGGTCTTGGCTTCGTCCCTGGCGCTTCGTACCTTAACACCCTCGAATTGCGGCGGCGCCGACACTCTGAGCACGTCTACCGGGCCGGGATGGCGGCGCTCACCGATCTCGTGGACGCCCAGATCAACTCGGGCATGGGGCTGCTGGATCGGCTTCTCGAGCTGACCGACGAAGGAGAGCAGCGATGACGCCGGCTCCGATGAGCGACCGACCCGAGCCCGACGAGTCGCTACAGAACCTGGTGGAGCGGCTGCTCGTGACCCGGGTGCGAGCCTCGGGATTCCCGACCGCAACCTCGGTGGTGTGCTCGATGGGCGACCCGACCGATTGGGGGCGGGTCGACCTCGCGCTCGACGAGGTGCACGACGCCACGGGGCTCGTCGCCCACGCCGCCCACAAGCGCGACCGCTCGGCCGAGGTGGGGGAAGCGCTTGATCGACTCGCCCGAGCCATGCAGCTCGAGCTGTCCCAGCTCTTTGACGTGGCGAATCTGGAACTGGGGCAGTCCGAAGACGACCCCTACTGGGGGCCGGTGGAGATCTGCTTCCGTCCCGACGGGATCGAGTACCTCCTGCCAGAGTGGGAAGGCCCGACCGAAACGGACGACGAGGGCGACGAGCACGCCACGACGCCCTCGTCGCCACCACCCACCCAGCAGGAGGTGGCGGCGTTGGAGGCCGTGGTACTCGAAAGGGTCCGGCTGGCCGAGGTGGCGACCGCCGAGCAGGTGCGGCAGCTGACCGAGGTGATCATCGACCACCTGGGGACGGCCGAGCCCGAGGGGATCGCCCGGGTGGAGGTGGAGGTCGATGTTCAAGAGGGGGGCTCCCCGTCGCTTTGTATCGACGGCGTCTACGACGCGGACGGCAACGAGCTCGAACCCGCGTGGGAAGCAAACGACATAGCGGGTCTTGAAGACTACGTAGAGATCACCGAGACCAGCGGCAGCCTGACCATCGACGTGATCGCAGGCACCATCAGCTGAGCAGGACGCGGCGTTGGAGTCGCGTGAATTCACGGTAAACCCCCTGGATGCGGTTCACAGGGCCGCGATGAGGAGTGCGGTCATGGCCTTGGCGAGCCGGAGCTGGGTGCCGATGATGGCTTCGGCCGCCTCGTCCTCGTCCTCCTGCGCATCCCGGTGAGCACGGTCGAGGAGCGCGGTGTCGTTCTCGTTCCACTGAATGAGCTCACGGATGGTGTCGGGATCCGCCCCGCAGATCCTGGCTACGACGTGCTCATCGAGCATCTCCGGAGCGACGGCCTGCAGGTGGCGGAAAAGGGGGAGAGGTTCGGGGGCTGGATCGGCCGCCGCCTGCAGAGCGGCCGACCTTGCGGCCACCTCGGCCGCGGGGCTGGGGGAGAAACGGCCGCGACCTACCCGGTGCACGAGATCGGGTTCGGCCTTGGTGAGGGACTTCATCATGAGGCGGAGCAAGGTCATGAGATGGTCAGCGACGAAGGGGTTGGCCGGTATCGCCAGGTGGGCTGTCACCCGAGTGTCTCGGACTACGTACCGGATGAAGGTGGAATCGCGGTTGAGGACACCGACCTCGTACGCCGCCGCCACGGGATCGGTGACCTCGTCGACGACGCACGACCACAGCTCGACGGTGGGGAAGTATGGGTGGACCCGCACGAACACCACGATGTCCCCCTCGCATATCGGGATGTCGCCGTTGTCGCAGTGGAATGGAGCGAAGCCGAGCATCGGCGTGAGGGCCTCCGTGACGAGGTGGAGCAGGTGTTCGCGTGTCACCGGAGCCACCACCGGCGACGGTTCGGGGTCGTCCGCTTCGAGGTCGTCGGGCGTATCCAAGAGTGGATTGCAGTAGAGAAAAGCCGGGTGAGGGACGGAGAGCACATCGCGCAGGATGCGGGTCGCAGTATCAGCGAGGTTTTCGAACTCGGGGGTTTCGCCGGTGCAGTCGACGTCGAGGAAGAAGTTGGGCGACCCAGCGCCGTCATAGAGATTGTTGGCGCCGCAGGTGGGGGTGCCCAGACCGACGGCTACCAGCATCTTCTCGTCGTACGGAGTGAGGGCGTAGTGGTCGGTGAGGTACGTGTTGCTGGAAACTTCGAGCCGCAGGTAGTCCTCTTCGGCCGCCAGTTGGAGGTAGGGCGACACCTCTTCTTCGCTGGCGGCCGACTGGATAGTGATGACGAGGGCTTCGCCGGGTTCCATATCGGCCAGGAAGGCGGCGAACTGCTCCTCAAATTGCTCCCAGGCCAAGGCCGTAGACGCCGTCAGATCAAATTCTTCACTCATGTTTCCGATTGCCTCACTCTCTTTTCTCTTACAGTACGCAGGGGGTGTGACAGTGGTTCCGGGCGTCAGGCGCCCGACCCGCAACGAGCCCCTCGACCTCGCAAGCCCCGTGCGGGCGAGTGCGGGCGACGAGCTCACCGCCGGCTTGGTGTCCATCACGCGCGGGGGCAGTGGCAATCGCAGCCCCGCCGCCGCGTCGCCTCCCCCTGGCCCGGACGCCGCCCCACCACTGCGTTGAGCATCCGCGTCAGCGTGCTGCGTGGGGGGGATACTGGGTTATGCCCCGCACCCGCCAGACCCGCCGGCCGCCGGGGTGGCGGCGCGGCGTTGAGTGGGGCTAAGGCGCTGTTGTAGCGGGCCATGACCTAGAGCCATGGCCCCCACCCCTGTCGGCCGGTAACGGGGGCCACCACGGGCGGGGAGGGCCATGGTTGGCGGTGCTGTAAAGGCGGCGTGTTCCGGAAACGCGGTGGTGCGCCGCTAGGTTGGGGGCATCAAAAAATTTCTCGCCAGCCTCACCCTGTTTATCTCGCGCTACCGCCTCGTCAATGGGCCCCCTCAGGACGTTCCCGTCTACGTGCTGGTGGCTGCGCCCCACACGTCGAACTGGGATTTCTTCCTGATGATGGCCATGGCCTGGCGGAGCGACCTCCATCCCAAGTGGTTGGGTAAGCAGGAAATGTTCAGCGGGCCCTTCCGCCCCCTGTTCCGGGCCATGGGCGGCATCGCCGTGAATCGAAGCAATCCCCGTTCGCTCGTGACCGATCTGGCCGAACAGGCCGCTGCGGCCGAGGCCTTGGCCATTCTCATTCCCGCCGAAGGCACCCGGGCCAAGGGGGAGTACTGGAAGTCCGGGTTTTATCGGATCGCCAGTGCAGCCAACGTCCCGGTGGTGTTGTGTTACCTCGATGGCCCCACGCGCACCGGCGGCTTCGGTCCGGTGCTCTACCCCTCCGGCAATGTGGAGGCCGACATGGATCTGGTGCGAGCCTTCTACGCCGACAAGAGCGGGATGCGGCCCAAGAACAAGACGACCCCCCGCTTGCGTGATGAGCAGGCCGTGGGCGCCGGCGATGGCCCGATGGCGTCCGCTCCCTGACGCGAGTGGCGCGTATTGGCTTCCGGCGCTTGGCAGTCACCGCTTACGCTTCCCCGATGACCTTCCACCCTC
>CAMDIH010000093.1 GCA_945898515.1 Candidatus Neomicrothrix parvicella RN1
CAACTTCGGGCAGCGCCCGCCTCGGAAGTTGCAACGCCTACAGCGGAAGTTGCAACGGGGTTGCAACGGCTTTGTCGACAACGCAGTAGGGGCACCGCTTGGGTGCCCCTACCAGCCGATTCTTGGAGCGGACGACGGGATTCGAACCCGCGACCCCAACCTTGGCAAGGTTGTGCTCTACCAGCTGAGCTACGTCCGCGTGAGGGGGCGACGATAGCAGGAGCGCCCAATCCGCCCCAACCTCTGGGGGCCCGGAACGTCAGGCCAACGCCCGGGCGATCAGCGCTCGATCGTGGCTTCGCATGGGCAAATCGGTGACGCAGGCCAACCCCGCCGGGCTCATCTTCGCCGCCGTTTTCCCGATCACCGCCACCATCTTGTCGTCGCCAAGCGCATCGGTGGTAGTGGCCAACTGCGTCTCCAGAAACACGAGACAGAGGGCGTCTTCGTGCACCTGCACCTGTGGGTCCGAACCCAGACCCTCCTTGCGGATGATGCACTGCACTCGACTCACGGTGGGTTCGTCGTAGCCCGCCGCCACCAAGAGCCCGGCCACCTCCGCGGCGTGCTGTTTGCGCAACGCGCTGCGCCACCGCAGATAACCAGCCCGGCCCTCGGGTTGCGAAGACCGTGGGGATGACCAGCGGCGCAGATGGTGAGCCCGGGCCGCCAACAATTGTGCCTCGGTGGCCTCCGGGTCGAGGTGCTGCACCCACTCGGTCATCAGCTCGGCGTGGGCCAGCTCCTTGGGACGCAGCTCTCCGCGCACCACGATCTGGTTTGGATCATCAGCATTGGCCGCGTCGATCGCCGCCACGGCTTCATCGAAACGTCCCGCCACGATCTCAGCCCGGCACGGTAGGGCGAAGATCCGTACGCAGCACCAAGACACCATCTTCCATCGTGGCGGTGGCGTCGCCCAGTATGGCGAAATCCTGGAAGTCGATCTGCGCCTGCTCAATAAAGCGGGTTCGCTCCTCGCCCGCAACGGGAGGGAGCGGCCGACTGCGCACCGCTTGGGCGCGATCACGGAAGCGTTGGAGCATCGCTTCTGGGTCTAGATCCAACTCGGCCATCACCCAAACCTACCCTGAGGACAGGGGTGGTCGCGTGGCGGCCCAATACCTCCAGGTGAGCACACCGACGCCCGCCGCCACCACCAGTAGGCCCCCGATCACCGCCGCGATCAACGCCCGGTCGCTGCCGCCCTCACTACTGATGTTGGTCGCTGTCTGGGTCACGCTGGTGGTGGTCGTGGACTCCGCCCCCTCAGTGCCATCCCCCGGCACCAAGACATCGACCGAGGTGCTCACCGCGATGGTGGTCGTAGTGGTGGCGGCGCGAGTGGTCGCGGGGGTGGTGCGACGCGTCGTGGTGGTCTGGCGCTCCACGGTGGTGGAGGTGGTGGCCGGCACCGTGGTAGAGGTGCTGGCGGTGGTGGAGGTCGAGGTGGGAGTAGTGGTCGTGGTGGTGGTCGTGGTCGTGGTCGTCGTGGGGCCCCCGGCCCCGGCCGGTTCCACCGCCACCGCCAACGCCACCGCCAGGGCGAGCCAGGAGACAATCAACAACAGTGGATTGCCTCGCACTTGGCTCTCACCTCTGGTCAACGCACCTGCTCCTTCCCTACGGAACCGTCAGGCTACCGGCACCCACCAGCGGTCACAGCCACCACCCGTCAACGCTGATGAGCCGGGCACGAATAGGTGGTGCGTCCGCCAATGGTTCGCCGCCGCAGGGGGGCGCCATCGCGAGGGCAGGTGGCCCCTCGCCGACGAGCCACCTGCAGGTCGCCGGTATGGCTACCACCACTCGCCAGCGCTCGGGTGATCGTGCGCCGCAGATAGACGTGGAGGCGCTTGGCCTCCTGGTCGTCAAGGGAGTCCGCCGGGCGACCAGGATCGAGACCCGCCTGCCACAACATCTCATCGGCCAAGAGGTTGCCAATCCCCGCCACACGACTCTGATCGAGAAGCCAGGCCTTGAGCGGCGCCCGACTCGCCGCCATGCCCCGCCGCAAGGCCGCCAAACCAATCACGAGAGCGTCGACCCCCAGATGACTTACATCGGGGGCCAGTTCCACGCCACCAAGACGGCGCGGATCCTCGATCTGCATCGTGTGGCCACCCGCGAAGCGCAGACCAAACCGCACCCAGACGGGATCGCGGCGAGCACTGACGTACTCGAGCTTCTCGATGGGCCCCTCGCCGTCGACCAACAGACGCCCGGTCATCCCAAAGCGCAAACCCACGGTGGGACCATCGGTTTCCAACAGGAGAAGTTTGCCGATGCGATCCGTGCCCGTCAGGGTTGTACCCCGCAGGGCCACCTGGAGCGCTCGGGCCGTGGTGTTCCCCTTCAGGTACCACGCATCCGGCGCCACCACCCCGGTGAGGGCGCGGCCCACCAGACGCTCGGCCACCCGCCGGTAGTACTCCACTTCGATCATCTCGGGCATGGCTGACCAGCGTGTCGCCTGGGCACCGGTTCCGCAACGTCACCTCCGAGGCCCTGCCAATGGCACAGTAGGGAACTATGAGCATCGTAGAGATCCAAGACGCCCACGGGGTGCGCCTCATCACCTGGAACCGCCCCGAGGCCCTCAACGCCTTGAACGACGAACTATGGGATGCCACCACCGCCGCCCTCCTCAGCGCCCAAACCGATCCCAACCTCAAGTGCGTGGTGCTCACCGGTACCGGCCGGGCCTTCACCGCCGGGCAGGACCTCGCCGAGATGATGGCGCCACCAGACCATCCCGACGGGGCGGTGCACGGCTACCGAGCACTCATCCCGGTACTAGAGGAGTTCGACAAACCGCTGCTGGCGGCGGTGAACGGTCTCGGGCTGGGGATTGGGGCCACGCTGCTGCCCTACTGCGACATCGTCTGGATCGCCGACAACGCCCGCCTCAAGGTGCCCTTCGTGACCCTCGGGGTGACAACCGAAGCGGCGGGATCCCTCCTCCTCCCCCAGCGCATGGGATGGCAGGATGCCGCCCACTTCATCTTCACCGCCGACTGGATCACCGCCGAGCGGGCCGTGGCCACCGGCTTGGCCTGGAAGGTCACCACCCCTGAGGCACTCCTCCCCGAGACGATGGCGGTCGCTCACCAGATCGGTGCGATGCCGGTGGACTCGCTTCAGACCACCAAACGGCTCATGGTCGCCGGACGGCTCGACGCCGTGCGAGCCGCCCGGGCCCGCGAGGACAACGAGTTCCTTCGCATGGTCGGCTCCGAGGAAAACCAGGCCGCCTTGGCCCAGTTCTTCACCTAACTTCCCACCCGCGGAGCAGCGGGATCAGCCGTGACGGAGGGCCTGGTCGAGATCCGCACGGAGATCATCGAGGTGCTCGAGCCCCACCGACATGCGCACCAGTCCATCGGTGATGCCCAGATCGGCCCGCTCCGTCGGGCTGTAGCGGGCCGCCACCGTGGCGGGGTGGGTGAGGAGGGTCTCGGGGCCGCCGAGCGAGAGGGCAATGCGCACCAGCCGACAGTGATCGATGAAGGCAACGGTGGCTTCGGCCCCGCCGCGTACCTCGAAGGCCACCATGGAACCACCGGTGGCCATCTGGCGCTGCGCCAGGTCGTATTGGCCGTGGCTGGGCAGGAACGGGTACGCCACCGATTCGATGGCCGAATGCCCTTCCAAGAACGCCGCCAACTCCCCCGCCGATGCCGCCTGGCGATGGGCACGAATCGGGAGCGTCCGCAGGCCCCGCAACGCGTTCCACGCATCAAAGGGGGAGGCCTGGGCCCCCATGGTCGACTGCCAGCCCCAGATCACATCGATCAGATCACGGTTTCCCGCCACCACCCCGAGCAGGCTGTCGTTGTGCCCGGCGATGCCCTTGGTGGCGGCGTGTAGCACCAAGTCCACCCCGTGCTCCAGGGGGTGCTGCACCGTGGGACCAGCCAGAGTTGAGTCCACCACGGTGATCGGACCCGCCAGCGCCCCCAAGACGTCGAGGTCCACGATGGAAAGCGCCGGGTTGGCCGGTGTCTCCACAAACACCACCTGAGTTCGCCCGGGGATCACCGCGGCGGCGATGGCCTCGGCATCGGTCCCGTCCACGAAGGTCACCTCGATGCCGAAGCGAGGGAGGTGAAAGGCCAGCAGACCGTAGGTCACCGAGAACACTTGGTTGGTCGCCACGACGTGGTCGCCCTGTGAGCACAGTGCCAGCAGCACCGCCGTGACGGTGCCCATACCCGAGGCGGCCGCCAGCGCCGCCTCTGCCCCCTCCATCTCGGCGATGGCGTCCTCGAACTCCCGCACGGTCGGACTCCCAAAGCGCGAGTACAGCTTGGTGGTGCGCTCGGCTCCCATCATGGCGGCGTGCTCCGCCACGGTGTCCACCTCGTAGGTGGTGGCCGGGAACAACACCGGCGCCAACGAGTCGCCGCTGGCCCCCCGGCCGGCGGTGATGGCGGTGGTGTCGATATGGCGGGGAGGATCCTCAGGCATCGGTGCACTCCAAGTCGTCGAGGAAGGCGGCCAGCGGCAGGCCGACCTGGTCGATTTCGATCAGAAAGGCATCGTGACCGTGGGGACTATCGAGTTCCACCGTCCGGGCCGAACCCCCCGCCGCCCGCACCGCCGTCGCGATCTCCTGGCTTTGATAGAGCGGGTAGAGAATGTCGCTGGCCACACCGATCGCCAGGACCGGCGCCCGCAATCGCTGCACGGCGGCCTCGATACCTCCCCGCCCTCGACCCAGATCATGCAGATCCATGGCCTTGGTGAGCAGCAGGTACGAGTTGGCGTCGAATCGGCGCACGAGTTTGTCGCCCTGGTACTCGAGGTAGCGCTCAACCTCGAAGCGTTGCCAAAGCGAGAATCCATCCAGCGGTTCCACTACCTCCCGACCAAAACGGCGGGTGAACACGTCGTCGCTGCGGAAGGTGATCTGGCTCACCATGCGGGCCACCGAGAGCGACTCGTGGGGACCATCGCCGGGGGCGGCGTCGTAGTAATCGCCCTGGCGCCAGCGCGGATCCAGACGGATCACGCGCCGACCGGTCGACCACCAAGCGATCTGTTGAGCACTAGCGGCGAGGGCCGTGGCAATCGGCACGATCGAGCCGACGCGCTCGGGATACATCACGCCCCACTCCAGGGCCTGCATCCCCCCCATCGACCCCCCGATCACGCTGTGCCAACGCCGCACGCCGAGGTGGTCGGCTACGGCCGCCTCTGTGCGCACCCAATCCCGCACGGAGACAACGGGAAAGCGACTCCCCCACGGGTTCCCGTCGTCGGGATGGGCACTGGCGGGGCCGGTGGTGCCCTGACAGCCACCGAGCACGTTGACGCACACCACAAACCAACGATCTGTGTCGAGGGCCTTCCCGGGCCCGATGATCCCATCCCACCAACCCGGTTGGGGGTGGCTCGGCAGCAGGGGACCGGCGGCGTGGCTGTCGCCGGTAAGGGCATGACACACGAGGAGGGCATTGCTGGCCGACTCGTTCAGGGTGCCCCAGGTCTCATAGGCGATGGTCACATCCCGCACCACCCCACCACCTTCGAGGGCAAAGGGCCGATCACCGAAGGACAGTTGTTGGCGTTCACCCAACCCATCGCCCTCCCGCCAGGCGCCAGTGGCGGGTAGGCGAGCCCCGTGGGCGCGATGGAGACGAAGGGCGTCGTCGGCCCCTTCTCCCTTGCCCACCGGCACTGCGGCCACGACCTTCCTCCTGCGCTTGCGAGAGGGACACCCTTCGCGGGCCGGGGCCCGAACACTTTGTTGCCCTGTTGCCAGGACCACATCCCCGCCGAAACGACGGAAGAGCACCTTGGGTGTCCATCCCAGGTTGCTGGACACGGCAC
>CAMDIH010000094.1 GCA_945898515.1 Candidatus Neomicrothrix parvicella RN1
ACCCAGCAGTTATGCCACCACCTCGTGGATCACTACGACGGCAAGGCCGAGGCGATCTGGACCGGCGTATCCACCGGTGAGGAACTTTTTGACCGACTGCGCGCCCTTCCGGGTTTTGGCGGCGAGAAGGCCAAGATCTTCCAGGCCCTTCTGGCCAAGCGATTCGGGATCACTCCGCCAGGCTGGGAGGGGCCCGCCCAGCCTTTCTCGGATGCCACGCACCGATCCATCGCCGACGTCGACTCGCCCGACGCGCTGGTGGAAGTACGGGCCTTCAAGAAGATGATGAAAGCCCAGGGCAAGGGCAAGGACGGCTGAGCGTATCGTGCCCGACGTTCCTTCGTATGACTAGTCGCCGGGATAGTCCGGACCTTTCCGCACGAACGCTTCGTAGGCCTCTGGACCGATGATGCTAGAGACCCCGTTCTTGCGCTCGAAGGTACGGCGTGGGGTGTCCCCATTGTTGTCAAAGAGGCGAAGCTCGTCGCATAGGTCGCGTTCAGCCGCTTCACGGAAGGCGCCTGACACGGATCCGAGAGTCCGGCGGATGATGTCCTCCGGGACACGCCGCCCTGAACTCTGACCTCGGAGAACAGTCCGGCGCACAGTTTCCTCTGTGTCGACTGTGACGTAGTCGCCCACTATCCGCTGGACACGGTTCATGATCCGCAACTCCCCCGGCCCCGGAGCCACCCCACTCACCCCCGCCGCTACCTCAACACCCCGTTGTCGATCAGGTACTCGTACAGATCGGGCGCCAAGGTCTTGACGAACGAGCTGGTCAGATGGGTGAAGTCGCTGTTCACGACCACGCCGTTCACGATCGGGTCGCAGATCGGCAGGAACGGGCACACCAACCCGTCCAGATCCAACGACCACACCTGGTCATCTGCCGCGTCCAGTTCCCGATACAGCGCTTCGAGGGAGCTGCGGGTGGTGTCCGCCACGTAACGGCACTCGTCCACCACCTCGGCCTCCGAGAGGCAGCTCAGGGGGTTGAAGCCCTCACCCGCATAGGGGATGGGATCGAGCAGGACGACCTTGCGACCTCCGGCGCGCAGCTCGGCCAACGAGCGCGTCGTGGTCTCCTCGATCCAGTCCTCCAGCTCTGCGGATCCGCTCAGGAGCTCGTCGCCATCAGGCCCCAGCACGGTCATTATTTCGCCTCGCTCGTAGCCGAGGTTCATGGCGACAACGACGTCGGGGTCAAGCTCGTCGAGGAGCCGATTGTAGGTGTCCTCCTTCGCCCGCTCACAGGCCTTCCGGCGTCTGACAGGGTCGTCCTGCGGCACGACGTAGAGGTCGCGCTGCCAGGGGCAGGCCAGCCGGGCGGACACAGAAAGGGTGAGGTCGTGTTCTTCGGCGATGGCGAGGAACGCAGGGATCAACATGGCGGAGTGGCTGTCCCCGATGAGCAGGATGCTGGGGCCGTCGCCCGTGGCGATGGTGCACGCGGAGGCGGGCTTGGCCAGGCAGTCCGGCAGTTTGATCCCGCTGTCGGACTTGATGGCGCTGTAGTCGAGCTCGGATGGGACAGGGGTGAAGCCGCTGGTGGCGGTGGTGGTGGTGATGGGGGTGCGGGTGGTGGTGGGTTGGAGGATGTTGGGGATGAGGAGGAGGGCGGAGAGAGCGCTGGTGGCGAGGCCAGTGGCGATGACGGGGTAGCGGTGGCGGTCGAGGAGCTGGGAGAGGCGGATGGGGTGTTCGAGGAGCTGGTAGCTCAGCGAGGCGAGGGCGGTGGCGACCACAACGGTGTAGGCGGTGGTGCTCCAGGGAGAGAGGCCGAAGGTGCGGGTGATGATCAGGATGACGGGCCAGTGCCAGAGGTAGGTCCCGTAAGAGATCTTGCCGAGGTAGACGATCGGGGCCAGGGAGAGACCCCAGCGGGCGGGGCCGGTAGTGGTGGTCTCCAGGCCGATCAAGATGACGACGGTCAAGGCGGTGACGGCGGTGCCGCGCTGGATGGGGTCGAGGGTGTTGGTGGCGGAGGAGGCGACCAGCACGATCCCGGCGATGGCGGCCAGGGCGACCCATCCGGCGGCGCGGGCGTAGCGCCGGAAGCGGCCGATGAGGCCGGGGGTGAGGGCGAGGAGGGCGCCGGCGAGAAGCTGGTAGGCGCGGGCGTCGGTGCCGTAGTAAGCGCGGCTGGGATCGGAGTTGCGAAGCGACCAGGCCCAGGCCAGCGACAGGATCCCGGCGGTCAGGATGGTGCCTTGGCGGATGCGCCATTGGGCGCGTCCAAAGCGGCGGGTGATGGCGAACAGGCCCCCGAGCAGCAGGGGCCAGGCCAGGTAGAACTGCTCTTCCACGGCGAGGGACCAGAACTGCAGGACGGGGTTGGTGGCCAGGTCGGCCCCGAAGTAGTCGGCGGCTTGGTCGATGAAGTACCAGTTGGCGACGTAGAGGAACGCTGCCTTGAACCCGCCCACCGCGTCGGCGATCTCCACCGGGGACGCCAACGCGGCATAGACCAGAGCAGTGATCACCAACACCACGAACGCGGCCGGCAACAGGCGCCGGAACCGCCGGGCGTAGAACCGGCCGTAGCCGACCCGGCCCGCTTCGCTGGTCAGGTCCTTCAACAACAGTCGGGTGACCAGGAACCCCGACAGGACGAAGAACACGTCCACCCCCACGAACCCACCCGCCCACCCGGCCACCCCTGCGTGGAACACCACCACCAGATACACCGCCACCGCCCGCAACCCATCCAACCACGCCCGATACCCCGTATCCCCGGGCCCCGGAGCCACCCCACCGACCCCCGCCACTACCCCAACACCCCGCTCTCCGAGAGGAACGCATCCAACGCCGGCCGCTCGTCATCGCCAGCGGAGATCGAGGCGCACCGCGCAGGCATGGCCGCGCACGCTCTCACTCGCCGGCCGCCAATCGGTAATCAGCCTTGCGGCCGGCGCCTCGTGAGCGCGGGCAGTTCGCCCGGCCGGGCGATCCTCGATGTCGCGGCGTTCCAGCGACAACGATCTCGTAGGTGTGCGTGTACCCGTCTGTGCAGAGGTGCTGGGCCACCTGGCACATCGGCCATAACGCAGCCTCGACAGCGTTGCGGAGGTGGTCGAGTCGCTCGCCCTTGCCAGCCATACCCCCCCTAGCGTACCGGCCTGCGACAACATCCGAGGTGGCGCGCTCAGCCGCCAGAGGGGACGGTCAGTAGCCGGACTTCACGCGGCTGTCCTTGATACACGGCATCGGGCAGTTCTCCGGCGTGGTCTTGCCGCCCGAGCGCCAGGGCTTGATGTGGTCCGCCCCCCTGCCGTCGAAGGGGAAGGTCTCCTCGCGGACGGGGCACACGCCCTTCTGATCGAAGGCGGACCGCTTCTCCGAGTTTCGGAACTGCCGGAGATTCAGCCACGTCTCCTCGCCCGTGAGGACATAGGTGTAGTTCCCCTCGGCAGCCCTCAGCGCACTACCGGCAGCTCGTCACCCACCTGGTCCGGCGCAGCCATCAGTACAGGACCGGGACCTGACCGGCGGGGTAGGCCGACGGCGCGAAGAACCAGGACTCGATGGCGTGACGCTCCTGCGTCATCGCCGGGGAGGCTCCCGTGCGGTGGAGGAGGAGGTGGTCGAAGATCAGCGCATCGCCTGCCCCGAACTCGGGCCGCAGGATGGGGGTGTCCGCAGCGGCGGCCGCCACGGCCTCGTCGGACGCCGCCCAGTCGTAGCGGGCGCCGTCGTTGGCGACGATACCCTCGAGGCGCTTCGGCACGATGTCGAGCCCCGGCGCGTCGACCCCGCACGGCGTCAGCGCGAGCCAGCAGTTGAAGGCGGCCACGTGCTCACCGAGGAAGGCGCCGTCCTGGTGCCAGCGACCGTCGGTGTCGACGTCCGGCGGCATCCGCCGGAGCGTGCCCTTGATGGCGGACATCACGGGCCGCTCGCCGAGGAAGTCCGTCATCAGCGGGCCGAGCCCCACCTCGTCGATCAACTCGAACAGCTCGAAGAGCATCCGGGGCGAGTCGACCGTCCACAGGCTCCCCCGCGACCGGAGGAAGGCCCGATGAACGTCCTCCGGCAGCCCGGGGCTGACGCGGTCGGGCATGGGGCCGGGGTCGTACCACCCCGCGTCCACTGACCCGCTTCCGGCGAGGGCGGCGTCGTAGGCGGCGAGGGCGGCGTCGAGCCCAGCGGCCAGTCGCGCCGCCCGCTCGGCGGAGGCGAGCCCGCGTACCAGCACGCACCCACTGCGGGCAATCCCATCGCGCAGCACATCGGCGGTCAGCGATTCGGAAGCGACCTCGACGATCGTGCCGTCGGCCGGGATGGGGGCGATGGCGCTGGGCGGGCGCGTCTGGCCAAGGGGGAGGTGCTCGGCGCCCTCGCGACGAAGCCGGACGAGGGCCCGCTCGAGGTCGCCGTGACGCTCGGTCCGGTTCGCTCGGGTGAGCACCTCGATGGCCTCGTGGACCGCATCGTCAGCCGCCAGGTCGTCGGCCCGCGCGACCGTGGCGACGACTGCCGCCGACGGGCCCGCCTCGATCACCGACCCACCTTCCTGCATCCGCCCACAGTACTACGCGCCGCTCCGCGCAGCATCTGGCGGCCAGCCCCGTCAACGGGCCGCGCTTGGGTGCGGGGTAGTCGGAGGAGCGTGTCGGCTCGGCGCCGCACCCAGGCGTCAAGCGAAGCCCCTCCCGCAGGGCGGGGGCCGACTTGGAGGTGCTGTGGATGACTGACCCCGCTCCGATCCCCTACCGCTCTGTGAACCAAGCGCGGGATGCGACCCGCGCCGTCTTCATCCCCGTCAGGCTGAATTCCGCAAGGTCCACCAAAACAAGGATGGCCGTCACGTCGAGGATGAAGTGCGTGCTGCCGCCAGTGGTCGCTCCGCAGCGCACGTTGATCGAGCCGTCCACCAGGGACAACCACGTGAAGGCGTTGTTGGCGATCGTCTGACCTTGTCTGTCCCAATTGATGCTGGAGGTTGCCCAGCTTCGTCGCCTTGCGCACGTAGACGGTGTGGAGAGCCCGCTCGGCAGCTGCTCGGCGGTGATCGGTGTCCAACGCCTCCCATAAGCACGGCTGAGGTCCCCCACCCCACGCGGCATCAGTCGAGACGGTGCCGTTGGCGATCGAGCCATCCCAGCAGGACCGCCACCGCCCGGGGGTCGTGGCGGAGGCGATGACCAGCGCCGTTCATGATGCGCAACTCCCCCAGCCCCGCAGCATCCACGAGAACCCGGGCGTCAAACACCGGCACGAGGTCGTCTTCGCTGCCGTGGATCACCAGCAAGGCCCGGGGCGCGATCCGGGGCGCAAAGGCCACCGCCCGCAACTCCCGTAACTGACCAGCCCAGGCCGGCATGTCGGGCGGGAAGGCGACGTCACGCACCATGCCCACCTCTCGGGCGTGCTCCAGCAGACGGCTTGGATGCGATGCCCAATCATCAAAATCGGCCGGCGCACCGAGGGTGGCGGCACCCTGCACCTCGGGATCTTGGGCGGTGGCACAAATGGCCAGCGCCCCGCCGGTGCCAAATCCTGCGATCCACACCCCACTCACGCCGGTGTCGCTACGCAGGTGCGCGGCGGCGGCAGCGATGTCCTCGAGCCAGCCGCCCAGTGAGAAACTTCCTTCGGACTCGCCACAGCCGCGCAGTGCCACCACCATGACCACCCAGCCCAACTCCGCGGCAATACGATCCGCCAACTCCGGCAGCGCCGCCGCCACCATTGAGGCCTCGGTCACGTCACTCGGGTAGCCGTGGACGAGCAC
>CAMDIH010000095.1 GCA_945898515.1 Candidatus Neomicrothrix parvicella RN1
TCGGCCAGCAGCGAACCCTGGGTTTCGCGGCTCAGGGCCCGCTCGCACATCATGTCGAAGGCCCGGTTACACAACCCGATCGTGCGCATTGCGTGGTGGATTCGCCCCCCGCCCAGGCGGGTCTGGGCGATAGCGAAGGCCTCGCCCTCGCCGCCGAGGAGCGCCTCCGCCGGAACCCGAACCTGGTCGTAGTGGATGAGGGCGTGGCTCCCCTCGTCGGCGGCCTCGCCACCGAGGCCGGCGTTCCGCACGATGGTGACACCGGGGGTGTCGGTGGGGACGAGGAACATCGACATGCCCCGGTAGGCGCTCACGTCGGGGTCGGTCACGACCATGACGATGAGGAACGCCGCCGTACGGGCATTGGACGAGAACCACTTCCAGCCCTCGATCACCCACTCGTCGCCGTCACGAATCGCCCGGGTGGTGAACATGGTGGGGTCGGCCCCGGCATGGGGTTCGGTCATCGAATAACACGAGAACACCTCGCCGGCTAACAACGGCTGGAGGTAGGTGGCCTTCTGCTCGTCGGTGCCGTAGTGGGCGATGATCTCGGCGTTGCCGGTGTCGGGTGCCTGGGTTCCGAACACGATCGGTGCCCACCCTGATCGGCCCAGGATCTCGTTCATCAGGGACAGTTTCAGTTGGCCGTAGCCCTGCCCGCCGAGTTCGGGGCCGAGGTGAGCGGCCCAGAGGCCCCGTTCCCGTACCTGCTGTTTCAGGGGGTCGATGGCCCGGCGGCGGTTGTCGTCCAACGGAGTGAACTCAAGCCCCCCCCACACGAGGTCGAGAGGTTCGATCTCCTCCTTGACGAAGTTCTCCACCCAGTGGAGGTGCTCCTGAAACTCCGGCTCGGTCTCGAAATCCCACATGGTGCTGATCTCCTCGCGTAATGGTGGCATCGTCGTTGGGGGCGGCGCTGGAACCGGGGTGTACAGGACGCGGATGCTCTGGCGGTTCAACTCTTGGTGGATGGCGCTTCCGGGGGTTTCGGGCAGGGGGACAGGGTGGCGGAGCGGGACGGCCGCGGCCAGTCCCGTGCCCCGCCGAGCAGGGTGCAACAACCCATGTTACGTGGGGCGACCGTGGAGATTCGCTTGCCGCCGTGGCGACGGCTGGTGTCCCGATTGCTTCGTGAGCAGCACGGGCTCAGGCTATCGTGCACCCTGCGAGGCACTGGAAGCCTCTACTAGACCAGGGAGAGTTAGGGACATGGGCAAGGGAAAGCAACGGAGGGTTTACGTCGCCGCGTTGATGCTGGCGGGCTTCCTGCTGGCGGCGGGGTGTTCATCGTCGGATTCCGATGACGCCAGTTCGGAGACCACCGGTTCGACTCTCAAGATCGGAACGGTGCCCGACGACGAGGTTTGGATCGGTCTTGAGGCTCCCCTCACGGGCGACCAAGCGGGCGTCGGAATCGACATGCTTCGAGGCGCCGAAATGGCGGCTAACGCCCTCAATGGCAATGGCGGTATCGGCGGCAAGCAGGTGAAGATCGTGCCTATCGACGACCGGGCCGACCCCAAGGTGGGAGTGGTGGCGGCCAGGGCCGCTATCGCCGAAGGCCTGTCAGCGGTGGTAGGCCCGTACAACTCCGGGGTTGGGTCCAAGACCCTGCCCCTCTATATCGAAGCGGGAATCGTTCCTCTTCGCTTCACCTCGGCTGATACCACTCAGGGTCTTGGCTTCACCCTCCAGCCCATGACAAGCCAAATCGCTCCGGTGGCCACCACGGCCATCACCGAGTGGGCGGGCGCGAAGAAGGTTGCGCTGATTTTCGACTCGTCCACCGAGTACACCGTCGAAGCCGACAAGGCGATGGTGGCGTCCCTCCGGGCGGCTGGCGTGGAGGTAGTGGCGGACATTCCTGTGGAACCCGGCCAGAAGGAGTACACCGCGGCGGTGGCGGCGGCGAACGCGAAGGGCGCCGACCTTGTCTACCTCGTCACCTACTACCCCGAAGCCGCCGTCTTGGCCAAGGAGATGCTCTCCTCCGGCACTTCGGCCAAGTGCCTGGGTGACTACTCCGCCACCGACGATGCTTTCGTGGAGGCCGCGGGCCCCGAGGCGGCCAAGAATTGTCCCCTCGTGGGCGTTCCCGCCCCGAGCGACTTCCCAGACTCAGCCGAGTTGGTGGCGAAGTTCAAGGTCGAGTTTGGCGAGGAACCGGGCACCTGGAGCCCCTACGCCTACGACTCGGTGAACGTGTTGGCCGAGGCCGCCGAGGAAGCCAGCGGTTTCGAGGCCAAGCCGCTGCAGGCCGCCTTGGAGTCCGCCGATGGATCGATGGGATGGACTGGTCCGGTGTCGTTCGAAGTCCCGAGCGGAAATCGGATTCCCGCCCCGGTGGTGGTCGTAGCCCCGGGGATGGATGGCATGCTCCACGTGGACGAGTCCTGGGCGATGGCCACCGGTTTCAAGCTGGGATAACCGGTCGAAGGTTGGGTGGCCCCGCTCTGGGCGCGTTGACTCGTGCCCAGAGCGGGATGGTGCGGCCCGCCACGCGTTGCCGGTGTCGGGCCTAAGTTTTCTGCGCCACTGGTGGTGCCGGACGGGGGAGTAGATAACGTCACGGGGGGCCCTAGACCCACCCGCGGACCCCCTGGGAAAGGATTGGCATGAACATCGGCGTTTTTGACCAACACGAGTCGGTGGACGGCCTGGTGGAGAGCGCTCGTGACGTGGCGGATCGGGGTTTTGGGTCCTTCTGGATGCCTCAAATCTTCGGCCTTGACGCCATCACGGCACTGGCGGTAGTGGCGCGTGAGGTGCCCACCATCGCGATCGGCACCGCAGTGGTGCCTACCTACCCTCGGCATCCGATGATGATGGCCGCCCAGTCGCTGACGCTGCAGCAGATCAGCGGCGGCCGGTTCACCCTGGGTATCGGGCTATCGCATCAGATTGTGATCGACTCGATGCTTGGGATGTCCTTCGATAAACCGGTGCGCCACCTGCGGGAATATCTGTCTATTCTCATGCCCCTGCTGCACGGTGAGGCCAGCGACTTCAGCGGCGAAACCCTCACGGCCAAACTCAGCCTGGGCATCCCCGACGCTCCCCCGGTTCCGGTTCTCGTGGCGGCGTTGGGGAGCCAGATGCTGAAACTGGCCGGCACTCGCACCGAGGGAACCATCACCTGGATGACCGGACCCGCCACCATCGAATCCCACGTGGGGCCGGCGATTCGCGAGGCGGCGGCGGCGGCCGGGCGGCCCGAGCCGCGCATCGTGGCCGCTCTCCCGGTGTGCGTGACCGACGACCCCGATGCGGAACGGGAACGGGCGGCCAAGGTCTTCGCCATGTACGGGTACCTGCCGTCGTATCGAGCGATGCTGGATCTGGAAGGGGTGGCCGGGCCGGCCGATGTAGCCATCGTGGGCGATGCAGCCGCGGTGGTGGCGGGTATCGAACGGGTCATGGACGCCGGGGCCACCGACTTCGTGGCTGTGCCCTTCGCCAACCGTCACGACACCCTTGATGCGGTGGCCTCGCTGCTCTGATCCCCGACGGAGGGAGCCGGACGCTTGTGTAGGTTGAGGCGATGATGCACAACACCCCTGACGTAGGCCTCGGCCGCCTGTTGGCCCAGAGGGTGCTCTTGGCACCACACAATCGGGCCGTCACCTTCGAAGGGGAAACCTGGACGTACGCCGACCTATTGGATCGGGCGGATCGATGCGCGGCGTCGCTGCGCGCCGGAGGGGTGATGCCGGGGGACCGGGTGGCCTATCTGGGCCTGAACCATTCGGCGTTTTTCGTCGCCATGTTCGGTACCGCACGCCTTGGGGCCATCTTCGTCCCGCTCAACTTCCGCCTGACCGGCTCCGAACTCGACTTCATCATCAATGATGCCGACGTGCATACCGTCATCGTCGATGACGCCCACACCCAGGTGATCGACGACATCCGCCCCCAACTGTCATGCACCCGCTTCATCGGCGCCGAAAGCGGCCGGGCCGGATGGGAAGCCCTCGCCGAGATCCTGGCCTCCACCTCGCCGTTGGAGGAAGCGGCGGCGGTGAAAGCCGACGATGTGGCACTGATCATGTACACCTCCGGAACCACCGGGCGACCCAAGGGGGCGATGTTGACCCACGGCAATATCGCCTGGAACAACATCAACGCCATGAACGCGGCGTCCTTCGGCAACGACGAGGTGAGCCTGGTCGTGGCGCCGCTGTTTCACATCGGCGGACTCAACGTTCTCACGATCCTCACGATGCAGCGGGGAGGCGAGATCGTGCTGCATCGCACCTTCGACCCGGGTAAGGCGCTGGCCGCCATCGAGACCCACGGGGTGACCAACATGTTTGGTGTTCCGGCCATCTTTTTGTTCATGAGCCAACAACCCGCCTTCGACACCACCGACTTCACCAGTGTGCGGCTCTTCCTCGTGGGTGGTGCGCCGGTGCCCGAGCCACTGCTGGTGCTCTACAACGATCGGGCGATTCCTATCGTGCAGGGCTACGGCCTCACGGAAACGGCGCCCCTATCGTCACTGTTGCTCGCCGAGTTTGCCGTGAGGAAGGTGGGATCGGCAGGCCAGGCCCCGCTGTATTCCGACCTCGGGGTGCTCGACGAGGACGGCAACCCGTCGCCGGTGGGCACCCGCGGGGAGATCTGTACCCGCGGTCCCAACGTGATGGCGGGCTACTGGAATCGCCCCGAGGCCACCGCCGAGGTGATCGACCAGCAGGGATGGTTCCACTCCGGTGATATTGGCTATTTCGACGAGGACGGCTTCCTGTTCGTGGTGGACCGTCTCAAGGACATGGTGATCACCGGGGGAGAGAACGTGTACCCGGCCGAGGTGGAGTCGGTGCTGTACAACCATCCCGCCGTGGGGGAAGTGGCCGTTATTGGTCTGGCCGATGAGCGGTGGGGTGAGGCGGTGGTGGCCGTGGTGGCCCTGAAGCCGGGCCAGGAACTGACCCTGGCCGAAATCCGAGACTTCGGTGGCTCACAGTTGGCGAAGTACAAACTGCCCACTCGGCTGGAGATCATCGATGAGCTGCCGAGAAACCCCGCCGGCAAGGTGGTGAAGTTCCTGTTGCGCGAGCGCTATCAGGACGCGTGAAACCGATCCACTGCGAGCCGGTGAAGACGGCCCCAGTGGCGCAAGCCCAGGGCGGAGGAAAGAACATCGCCTTGGCGGGGTGGGCCGCCCCGGTGGGGTCGATAGGTTGCCAGGGTGGTCCTGTGACCTCCCAACGAAGCCGGAGGTAGTCCGTGGACTCCACCCCTGTACACAACCCCGATGTTCCCCATCCGCTGAGCGAAGCATCGGTGCTGCTCGCCGGCGCCACGGGGGGTATCGGGGCGGCTCTCGCTGCGGAGTTACATCAACGAGGGGCCCGTCTCGTGTTGGTGAGTCGAGGCATTGATGGCGGGCCGGAAATGGCCGTACCGGGGCGGCGCCTCGCCCTGGATCTCCGCACGCCCGAGGCTTGTGCGGAGGCGGTCGAAGCGGCCATCGACCACGCCGGTCGTCTCGATGTGGTGATCAACGCCGTGGGGGTAGTGGCCTTCGGCCCGATGGCCGACGTGTCGGCCGACACCATGGAGGAACTGTTTCTCACCAACACCTTCGTGCCGATCATGCTGGCCCAAGCGGCTCTGGGTCGGATGAGTGCCGGTGGAGCCATTGTGAACATCTCAGGGGTGATCGCCGAGGAAAACCGGCCGGGTATGGCCATCTACG
>CAMDIH010000096.1 GCA_945898515.1 Candidatus Neomicrothrix parvicella RN1
TCGAGACTCGTTCCACCCGGGCGAGCCTTAGTTCTGAGCTCTGCAGCGAATGTCACCCGTTCTACACCGGCAAGCAAAAACTGGTGGATACCGGTGGCCGCATCGACCGCTTTGAGCGCCGCTACGGCAAGCGCCGCAAGGCGGAAGGCACCGAAGCAGCGGTGGTGGAGGCCCCTGTCGCCATGGTGGTGAGCGATGTCGAGGTCGATGCCGTGGTGGTGGATGCGGCCGTACTGGATGCGGCCGTGGTTGAGTCGGTGGTCGTCGATGCCGTGGTGGTTGATTCGGAGGTGGTCGATGCCGTGGTGGTGGAGGCCGTAGTCGACGGCGTGGTCGAATCCGTGGTGGTGGAGACCGTGGTGGAGACCGTGGTGGAGACCGTGGTGGAGACCGTCGTGGTAGAGGCTGTCGTGGAAGGCCTCGTTGCGGAGACCGACGTAGAAGCCCTCGTGGTGGCGGACGGCGACGACGTGATCGTGGATGTCGTGGCCGCCGAGACCGTGGTGGACGTCGTGGCCGACATCGTGGCGGTGGAGACCGTGGTGGAGACCGTGGTGGAGACCGTGGTGGAGACGGTGGTGGACGGCGTGATCGTGGACGCCGTGGTCGTCGGCCACGAGGTGGTTGATGCCGTAGTGGTTGATGCCGTGGTGGTTGATGCCGAGGTCGTAGACGCGGTGGTGGTTGATGCCGAGGTAGTTGAGGCGGTGTTGGAGGTTTCGGCCGAAGACGAAGCCACCGTCTCCTCCGACGAAGCCTGATCTACCCCCGATGAGCGTTCCGGCGCCGGAACTGCTCGCCGCGCAAGCGCGGGCGTTAGTGCGGGCCCAATGGGGTGATGCCACCCCGATAGCGGCCGAGTTTGCCGGCGGGGCGGCGCTAGTAGAGGGCGCCAGTGGGTGGGTGCTCCTCGCGGTGAATCCACTGGCGGCCTTGGGTCCCTCCCTGGTGTGGGCTGAACGCCGGTCGCTCACCACGCTGCACCTCCTGGTGGAAACGGCGGCCGGGATCGTGGCCCGACGGGCGCAGTTGTTCGCGGCGGCCCCAACCGTGTGGCAGATCGAGGGTGCCGCACTCGCCCCCGCGATAGCGGCGTCCCCCCGGGCCATCCTGGAACCACAGCCCGCCCCGGCCCTGACCCAACTCTTACTCGACGCCGATGTGGAGATGGTGGTGGAGGAAGGCATTGTGCGCGCCGAGGTTTTGGGCCTGGAGGTGGCGCGCATCTCGCACGGCACCACCACCTCGGGCACACCGATCGACGAACCCGTCCTCGAGGTGGGAGTGGGCCATGCGGATCGCGAACTCACCGGGATGCTGCACGGCAACCTCCCGCCCGACACCCAACTGGCCCGGGTGATCGAGATCGTGCGAGCGGCGCGTCGAGTGGGCGCCGAACGCCACCCACTGAACCAACTCGCCCCCGAGCGGTGGCTGCGCGCCGCGCTGCTGGCTGATCCCGGTCGCGTGGGCCTGAGGGAGTTGCATGCCGCACCGCCCGCCGAACCCCGGCCCAACCTGCGGGATCCGGCCATCGCCGTGGCTGTGGGTATCGACAACGCCGGCCAGACGGTGGTGGTGGCCTGCTCGGTAGGGATTCATCTGGACCTAGTGCCCGCGGCGGCCGATGCCCGTCTGGCACTGTCACCCGACGCCCGCCTGCTCCTCGTGGTCCCCGAACGAGACGCCCACCCGGTGACCCGGGCGCTAGCCGATCGCCTCGCCCATCCCGCCGAGCTGATCGCCCTTCCCGGCGACGGGCGCAGCTGACTTCGACGGCGCCCAGGACCAGAATCGGCCCACCGGCGGGTGAAGGGAGTCCGTGACAGGCGTCGCCAAGCTCGTTGGGGCGACGGCCCCGGGCTCGGCCGCGCCCCGCCGGGGGCCGAACACGGAACCCCCCGTTCCCGCCCTGCGGTGGATACCAATGACCCGGGAACGCGTGCCGGGACCCCGACAGCCGTACCCTGCCAGTGATGATGGAACGGTTAGCCGACCTGGAGCGTGAGTTCATCGGGGTGGAGGCGCGCCTGGCTGACCCCGAATTGCTGGCCGACCAGAGCCGCTACCAGGACGTGGCCCGGCGCTATCGCGAGTTGGGTCCGATTGTGGAGACGGCGCAGCAACTCCGGCAACGCCGCGAAGATCTCGAGACGGCCAAGGAGATGCTCACCGGTCTCGACGGCGATGACCGCGAGGTGATGCGGGTGGAAGTCACCGAGGCCGAGGCCGACATCGAGCGCCTGGAGGCCGAGCTACGAACGCTCCTGCTGCCCAAGGACCCCAACGAAGGCAAGAACGTGATCGTGGAGATCCGGGGCGCGGAGGGAGGCGAAGAGGCCAACCTGTTCGCCCGGGACCTGTTCGAGATGTACCAGGCCTACAGCGCCCGTATGGGCTGGCGCCTCGAAGTGCTGGGTTCGGACCAATCCGACATGGGCGGGTTCAACGACATCACCTTCCTGCTGAAGGGCAACGGCGTATGGCCGCGCCTCCATCAAGAGGGTGGGCCTCACCGGGTGCAGCGGGTACCGGTGACGGAAAGTCAGGGTCGTGTCCACACGTCGTCGGCCACTGTCACGGTGTTGCCCGAGGCCGAGGAGGTTGACGTGGCCATCGATACCAACGATCTGCAAATCGACGTCTATCGCTCGTCGGGTCCGGGTGGACAGAGTGTGAACACCACCGACTCCGCCGTGCGCATCACCCACAAGCCCACGGGGCTGGTGGTGGCGATGCAAGACGAGAAGAGTCAGATTCAGAATCGGGCGAAGGCCCTGCAAGTGCTGCGGGCCCGCCTGCTCAAACTGGAGCAGGACAAACAGGCTGCCGCCCTCTCGGGCGCCCGCAAGATTCAGGTAGGCGGGGGTGGACGGTCGGAGAAGATCCGCACCTATAACTACAAAGAAAATCGCGTCACCGACCATCGCATCGGACTCACCTTGCACAAACTCGACAAGGTGCTCGCCGGTGAGCTCGACGACGTGATCGATGCCCTGATGGCGGCCGAGCAGACGCGGCGGCTCAGCGAGGGAACATGAGCCCGGTGGGCTGGCGAGAGTGGCGCGCCCAAGGGTGCCAGCGTCTGCGGGATGCCTTGGTAGATGATCCCGACCAGGAGATCCGCTGGATCATCGAACAAGCCACCGGGCGCACCGCCGCCGCCCAAGCCGGTGCGCTCGACGAGCCCGCCACCGAGCGCGAGGTGCGGCATTTCACCGACATGGTCGACCGCCGGGTGGCGGGGGAGCCCCTGCAATATGTGCTCGGCCGTTGGGGATTTCGCACTCTGGACTTGTTGGTGGACCCCCGGGTGCTCATCCCCCGCCCCGAGACCGAGGGGGTGGTGGCGCTCGCCATCGAAGCCCTGGCGGCGGTGAACGGGCCGGCGATCGCCGTGGACCTCGGCACCGGTTCGGGGGCTATCGCGCTGTCGTTGGCCGCAGAGTGTTGGCCCCACATCGAACTGTGGGCCACGGATGTTTCCATCGACGCGCTGGCGGTGGCTCGCGCCAACCTCGCCGCGCTGGGCCGTCGGGCTGCCGGCGTGCGACTGGAGGCCGGCTCCTGGTACGCCGCCCTGCCCCCGGACCTTCGGGGGCGAGTAGACGTGATCGTGTCCAACCCGCCGTACGTGGCGGCATCGGAACTGCTCCCGGCGGAGGTGGCGGACTGGGAGCCTCACGCAGCACTGGTATCGGGACCCGGGGGTCTCGAACACATCGAAGTGATCGTGAACGGTGCCGGGGAATGGCTCACGGCGGCGGGCGTGGTGGTGGTGGAGATCGGAGAGACCCAAGGACCCGCCGTGGTGCAACTGGCGGCGCAGAACGGGTTTGGCCGCGCCACGGTGCATCCGGATCTCGCCGGTCGGCCCCGCGTCCTGGTGGCGCAGCGCTAACTCCCGCTGGTGAGGGCGGGCTCAACGAGGATTTTGCCATGCCCATCGGGGTGGGCCAGGTCCGCGAACGCCTGCGCGACCCCGTCGAGGCCAACGGTTCCGGTGATCATCCCCGACACGTCGTAGGTGCCCTCGGCAATCGCGGTGAGGCAGGCCCCAAACTCGCTGGGGTCGTAGCCGAGGACGAAGCGGATGGTCACCTCTTTGGCGATGGCTCGCATCGGGTGAATCGTGTCGGTCTCCATGCACACCCCGGCCACCATGATCTGGGCGCCGCGTGGGGCGTCGCCGATGGTTTGGTCGATCATGCCGGGCACTCCCACCGCCTCGTACAGGTGCAGCGGTTCTTTGGCTCCCAGTCGCCGCCAGGCTTCGATGGCGGGCTCGTGGCGCGGGTCGACTGCCGCGTGTGCCCCCATGGCGAGCGCCAGGGCCCGGCGCGTGGGGCTGAAGTCGGCCGCCACGATGGGCTCAACCTGGCGCGCCACCAGGGCGGCGATGATGGCCAGTCCCACCGGGCCGCAGCCGAGCACCACCGCCGCCTGGCCGGGGGTAATGGTGGAGCGATTGACGGCGTGGAGGCCCACCGCCATCGGCTCAGTCAGGGCGGCATGGCGAGGGTCGAGGCCATTGGGTACTTTCAGGCACGCCAGGTCGGACAAGACCATCCGCTCGCCGTAGCCACCGGGCATCTCGTTCGAATAGCCCAGGGCATGCAGACCGCTGGGACCAAAGGCCATCGGGAGCGACACCACGATGTCGCCCACCGTCACGTTGCCCCCGCCTTCGCCCACGGCCAGCACTTCGGCACTGAACTCGTGCCCCATCACGACGTCTCGCGTCGGGTCCATGATCTGTGGCCGCATGCCTTCGGGTAGCCCCTCGGTGGCCTCCTGCGACATCTTCACCATCTCGTCGGCGTGGGCGAGGGCATGGAGGTCGGAGCCGCAAATCCCGCAGGCGATGGTCTGCACCAGCACCTGCCCGGGGGCGGGGTGCGGCTCAGCTACCTCGTCTACCACCAGGGTTCCTTGGCGCATCACCACAGCCCGCATGACCCCCGACCCTATTCGTCCGTTCCCGTCCAGCGCGTAGGGTGCACGGTTGTGCCCCGGCCTTATCCCTGGTTGTTCCCCTCCGCTCCCCAAAAGCGGCCTGACGGCCGGAGTTGAGGTGGCGGCGTTGGATGACGCGGTGGCGGCGTTGGAAGCCGGCGGCGTGGTGGTGCTGCCTACCGACACGGTTTACGGCGTAGCGGCCCGGGCGGCTGACGCGACCGCCACCGCAACGTTGTTTGCCCTGAAGGGACGCTCGGAGGGCGTGCCCGTGGCGGTGTTGTGCGCCGATGCCGCCCAGGCCCTCACCTGGGCCGATCAGGGAGGTACTGCGGCGGTGCGCGCCGTGGCAGCGCAGTGGTGGCCCGGTGCGCTCACCCTGGTGGTGCCGCGGCGAGCCGGGCTGGATCTGGCCCTGGGCACGCCCGCACACACCATTGGCCTGCGGGTGCCCGATAACGCCTTCGTGCAGGCCCTCGCCGCCCGGGTAGGGCCACTCGCCACCACCAGTGCCAATCGTCATGGCCAGCCCACCCCGGCCACCGCCCAGGAGGCCGGGGCAGCCCTCGGACCCGGCGTGGCGTTGGTGGTGGATGGGCCGCGCCTCAACGCGCCACCCTCCACCGT
>CAMDIH010000097.1 GCA_945898515.1 Candidatus Neomicrothrix parvicella RN1
GACAACGATGGGGGGGCCCAGTCGTGACTCCTGCTGTCCCCCGTCTGTTCGCCATCGACGACGCCCTTCCATCTGGTGGCACGACGCTGATCCAAGCCAGCGCCGGCACCGGCAAGACCTATGCGCTCGCCGCGCTGACCGTCCGCTACGTGGCCGAACGGGACCTTCCCATCTCGAAGATCCTGCTCGTGACCTTCACGCGGGCGGCCACCGCAGAGCTACGAGACCGGATTCGCAAGCGGCTGGTCGAAGCCGCCGACCACATCGCTGGGCTGATTGCTGGTGCTGATGGCGGATCGGTCGACGATCCGCTGCTCGAGGTGATCGGCCGCGGCACCCCCGCTGAGCTCGACGAGCGCCACGATCGGCTCCGACGGGCCATCCGAGACTTCGACACCGCGACGATCAGCACCATCCACGGTTTCTGCTCACAGGTGCGGTCGTCCATGGGCGTCTTGTCGCCCGACAACATCGACGCCGTACCGGCAGAGTCCGAAGGCGAACTCATCAGCCAGGTGTGCGCGGACCTGCTGTTCCGCCAGCTCGACGCGGCCGCGGAGAATCCCCTCGGTGGACGCGACCTGGCGGGGTTCATCAAGCTCGTGCGCACGGCCCGCACCTTGAGCGACAGCATCATCCAGGCCGAATCGGGCAAGGAGGAAGACCAACGGGCCGCCGACCTCGTGGCGGTAGCCATCGCCGAGATCGACGACCGCCTGGCCCGCACCGGTGGCCTCTCGTATGACTCACTGCTGTCGTCGGTCCGCCAGGCCCTGCTCACCGATCCGGATCTGGCCGGTCAGCTCCGCAGCCTCTACGACGTCGCCCTCATCGATGAGTTCCAGGACACCGATTCGGTGCAGTGGGACATCTTCCGCACCGTGTTCGGAGACGGGAACCACCGCTCCACCTTGATCTTGGTGGGGGACCCGAAACAGGCCATCTACGCCTTCCGCGGCGGCGATGTCTACACCTATCTCGAAGCGAAGAAGCAGGCCACGGTTGTGGCCCTGGGCACCAACCAGCGCTCGGACGAAGCCGCGGTCGCGGCCATGAACGCCCTCGGCGAGGGGCATGTCTTCGGTGAACCCGAGATCGACTACCAGGTCGTCGAACCAGCCGAACGACACCGTGGCCGCCGGCTCCTCGAAGCGGGCGGCGCCCCGGCGCCGGGCCTGGTGGTGCGGTGTCTCGTCGACCCGGAGGCCGCCGGTGTCGACAAGCTCGCCTCTGACCCGGCACGCCGTCGCATCGCCGTCGACCTGGCCGACGTTGCCGCTGATCTGATCGTCGACGGTGTGGTCGAAGCGCCCGGCAAGGATCCGGTGCCGGTCACCGCCGGCATGATCGCCGTGCTGGTCGGCGCCACGAGGGATGCCCCCCCCATCGCCGAGGCGTTGCGGCGTCGCGGGATACCGGCGGTGCTGCGGTTGAAGGACAACGTGGCCAACAGCGAAGCGGGCGAAGCCCACTCGCAGTGGCGCACCCTGTTGTGGGCTCTCGAACGACCGGCGAACACGCAGCGGGCCACGGCAGCTGCGCTCACCTGGTTCTTCGGATGGCCGCCCGAACAGGTCGCGGCCGCCATCGAAGCCCTCTCCGCTGACCGGGGCCCCGCCGCTGACGCCGCCGAGGACCCGATCGCCCATGACCTGGTGACCTTGCAGCTCCAGTTGGTGGATTGGAGCGATCTGCTGGCCACCAAGGGCATGGCGGCCCTGCTCGGCGAAGCTCGTCGATCCAACGGTCTCGACCAGCGGCTGCTCGCCGCCGCCCAGGGCGAACGCAATCTGACCGACCTTGAGCACCTGGCTGAGTTGGTGCACGCCGAGGTCACGAGTCGGGGCGGAGGCGTCTCGGCGTCGACGGCCCTCACCATCCTCGACGGCCTGTGCAGCGACCCCACCGACGAAGTGGCCGCCGACTCCGCGCAACGGCGCATCGAATCCGACGCCGATGCCGTCCAGATCATGACCATCCACGGCGCCAAGGGACTCGAGTTCCCCATCGTCCTACTGCCATCGCTCTGGTCCGGCGGCAAACGGGTCCAAGCCGAGGTTCCCTATTCCTTCTACGACGAAGGCCAAGACCACCGCGTGCTCGACGTCTCCACCGGCCACCCCAAAGACGAGAACCGACCAAAGCGATCCCCCGCCCAGATGGCTCCGCTCGCCGCTGCCGAAGCGAAGCGCCAGGCCTGCGGCGATCAGCACCGCATGACTTATGTGGCTCTCACCCGGGCCGTCCACCAATCCGTGGTGTGGTGGACGCCGGTGGGGGGCAGCGGTGATCTCTCGGGCCTGGCTCGTCTGCTTTTCGGGGCACCCGGTGACGGCGCCGCCGACGGAAAGGTGGCCAGACCGCCGGCTGACTTGTCCGTTCAGTACCTCCACGACCGCTTCATTGATCGGGGCGCAGGCTCCGCCATCCGCGTGATCGAGATCAGTTCCCCGACCGGCTCATCGGAGGTGCTGCCCCCGGCGGTCGCCGCCGGTACGGATGTTGCGCTGGCGGTGGCGACCCTCGGCCGCCAACTTCCCCGAGATGCCCGCTTCTGGTCGTTCTCGTCGTTGTCCAAGCTCATCCGGGCCGACCGGACGCCCACCGGGTTGGCTGACCCCACCGACGAATTCGGCGACGACCGAGGTGCCGGCGATGAGGACGGCGGACGGCTGCCGCAAGAGCCGGCGGCGGGGGACGCCCATGAGCCGTCCGTGCTGGCCGGGGCCGATCGTGCGTCGCCATTCGATGGCCTGGGTGCCGGGAAGGACTTCGGCAACCTGGTGCACGACCTTTTCGAGCACCTCGATTTCCGGGCCGACGATCTCGACACTGCGGTGGGCGAACTGCTGGTGAGCCGTGGGGGGTCCGTCGTCACCGAGGAGCAGCACGCCCGGCTCCCCACGGTGCTGGCCGATGTGGTCCGGACCCCGCTCGGTGAGCGCTTCGGCAACCTCCGCCTGGCCGACCTCGAGGCCACCGATCACCTCGACGAGATGAACTTCTACCTCCCGGTCGCGCCCGACCGCCCGGTGTCGGCCAGCAGCATCGGTGCCGTGATCCGCAGTCACCTCGACGACGACGATCTGCTGGCGCCGTGGGCGGAACGGCTGGTTACCGGGCTCGCCAACCTGGACCTGCAGGGCTACCTCAACGGCAGCATCGACCTCACCCTGCGGTATCGGGTGGATGGGGGCTACCGGTATTCGGTCGTCGACTACAAGACCAACAACCTCGCACCCCCCGGCACCCCGGGCCTGCTCTCCCACTACGGGCCCGAGCAGATGGCCAAGACCATGGCCCACGCCCACTACGCCCTGCAGGCGATCATCTACTCCGTGGCGCTGCACCGCTACCTGCGCTGGCGCCTGGCCGACTACGACCCCGCCGTTCACCTGGGTCCGGTCGGCTACCTGTTCGTCCGGGCCATGGTGGGCGCGGACACACCGGTGGTCACCTCCGGTGCGCACGCGGGGACCCCGGCGGGTGTGTTCACCTGGCCGTTGCGCCCATCGTTGGTCGAAGCCGTGAGCGCCCTGTTCGCCGGCGACGAGGAAGGTGAGCGGCAGTGAAGCACGACCTCTTCGTGCCGGTTTCGGTGCAGGAACTCCAGCCGTTCGTAAAAGCGGGCATCCTCTCGGCCGCGGAGATCAACGTGGCCTCCACCTTCGCGGTTGCGAACCCGGATGCCACCTTCGAAGTGCTGCTCGCCGCCGCGCTCGCCGTGCGCGCCCCGTTGCACGGATCGATCTGCGTGGACCTGGCGACGGTCCGAGACACGGTCGTCTCCTCGCTGGAGTCCACCGCCCAACTCGCCACCGCCCCCAGCGGGGGTGAGGCTGCCGAAGAGCCAGAAGCCGAACCCAACGACGATGAGGCCGAAACGCACCCCGACTTACTGGCGCTGAACTGGCCCGATCCCACCGGCTGGCTAGAGCGCGTCGGCACATCCCCCCTCGTCCTCGTCGCTGATACGGCGGCGAGGCTTGGCGATGTCGACGGCCGGCTCCAACCACTCGTCGTGGAAGACGGCCTCCTCTACCTGGCCCGGTACTGGTCGCTCGAGCGCTACGTGGCTGCCGACCTGCGCGAGCGCAGCCGTGCTTCCAGCGAACACGAGGCATCCGCATCGGCGGTCGCGCCAACCGGTGCCGCCGCCGCAGCAGAACGCGAGGTGAACCGCCTGTTCGCCGCCTCCGCCACCGGGGGCCACGCGGTCGACCAGGGTCAGCTGGAGGCCGCCCTGGCGGCGGTTGACCGTGAATTCGTGGTGATCGCCGGTGGGCCAGGCACCGGCAAGACCACCACCGTTGCTCGGCTGCTCGCCGGCCTCGTCGGCGGCATGGAGCACCAAGGGGTGGACCGTCGCATCGCGCTGGTGGCACCCACGGGCAAAGCCTCGGCCCGCATGACCGAAGCCATCCTCCACGCAGTAGGCACCCTCAGCGATGTCTTGTCTCCGACGGTGGTGGAGCACCTCAACAGGCTCGAAGCGGTCACCATCCATCGTCTGCTCGGCGGGGGAACCGATGCCGGGTTCCGCCACGGTCCCGCCAACCCGCTTCCCCACGACATTTTGATCGTGGACGAGGTTTCGATGGTGTCGCTCTCTCTCATGGCCCATCTCCTGGCCGCAATACGACCCGGCGCCAAGGTGATCCTGGTCGGAGACCCGTACCAGCTCGCCAGCGTGGAAGCTGGCTCCGTGCTCGGCGACATCGTCGGCATCGCGGACGGTGTCCACGCGGAGCCACGACCGCCCGCCGCCATTCGTGACAGCGTTCGCACCCTTAGCGTCGTCCACCGTCAAGGCGCCGGCTCGGCGATCCTGGAACTGGCCGCCGCCATCCGGGAAGGACGAGCCGACGACGTCATGGCCCTCCTGCACTCCGAGCGTCCCGACGTGACCTGGATCGACCCCGGCGACACCAGCCACAAGGCACGACTCGCCCGCCTCGAGACGGAGATCACCGACGCTGCCATCGAGTCGGTGGAGGCCGGCCGGGCCGGCGAGATCGACCGGGCGTTCGAAGCGATCACCCGGGTCAAAGTGCTCTGCGCCCTGCGCCGAGGTCGCGACGGTGTGGCCGGATGGAACCGACGGGTCGAGGGCAGGCTTCGGTCGGATGGACTCATCGGCCCGGCCCGCTCGTACTCAGGTCGACCGGTCATGGTCACGGAGAACGACTATCTCAACGAGGTGTTCAATGGCGACGTCGGTGTGGCCGTCCAACTCGGTGAGCGCTACCAGTTGTGGTTCAAGCGCTCCGGTGGCCACCAGATGGTCGAAGAAGTGCGGCTCGATCGGTCCGTCACCCAGTGGGCTATGTCGATCCACCAGAGCCAAGGCTCCGAGTTCCCGCATGTCGTCGTCGCCCTACCGCCTCCGCCTTCGCGTATCCTCACCCGGGAGCTGTTCTACACCGGCGTGACCCGAGCCCAGCAGCGGCTCACCGTCGTGGCCAGCGAAGCGTCCGTCCGGCTGGCCGTGGAACGGCGCGTCGCCCGAGCGTCAGGGTTGTATC
>CAMDIH010000098.1 GCA_945898515.1 Candidatus Neomicrothrix parvicella RN1
CGGCGCACGCGCCGTCACGCCGGGCTGATCGAAGCCGACTTTGGCCAGTGGACCGGCGCCAAACTCGCCACCCTGTCCAAACTCCCCGAATGGCGAACGGTGCAACGCAATCCGAGCGGTTTCCGCTTTCCCGGCGGTGAGTCCTTTATCGAAATGCAGACCCGCATCTGTGGAGCGATCCAGAAGTTGTGCGGGGCCCACCCCGGCGAGACCATCGTGGCCGTGTCGCACGCCGATCCGATCAAAGCGGCCGTCGCCCATGCCATGGGCACGCACCTCGATCTGTTCCAGCGCATCGTGATCTCGCCCTGCTCGGTATCGGCCATCGTGTATCACGCCGATGGCCCCATCGTGTTGGCCGTGAACTCCACCGGGAATCTCGCCGCACTGGTGCCGTCATGAGCTCATTCGAACTGCCTTCACCGGAGATCTTCACCAGCGGGGCCATCGGCCCGGCGGGCCAGCGCGTGTTTTATCTGCAGGCCCGCGACGACCAGTTGGTACTCACCTTGCGCTGCGAGAAACAACAGATCACCGCCCTCGCCGACTATTTCGATGGTCTGCTTGACGATCTCGAACCGGCCCCTTACGACTTGGTCACCGGCAACCTGGACCTGGTGGAACCGGTGCAGGAACTGTGGACCGTCGGCCCCATCGGGGTGGCCTACGACGAACCCACCGACCGCGTCGTGGTGGTGTTCGAGGAACTCACCGCCGAGGAACCCAATGCGGACGGGCCGATCGTGAAGGTCCACCTGAACCGCTCCCAAGTAGCCGCCTTCGTGGGCCACGCCCGCATCCTGGTGTCGGCCGGACGACCGCCGTGTCGGTTCTGTGGCCTCCCCGTTGATGCCGAGGGCCATGCCTGCCCGCGGATGAACTGACCTGCCGATGGACGCCGCCGCGGTGGGCACGCTGCTTCGCCACGGCGAGGTGGAGATCCTCGGCCGGATGCCATGGAGTTCCAACGCCACCTACCTTTGCCAGCTCACCGCTGGGACCGAGGTGCTGCAAGCCATCTACAAGCCCCGCCGAGGTGAGCGCCCGCTCTGGGATTTCCCCTCGGGCCTCGACCATCGTGAAGTGGCGGCCTACGAACTTTCCCAGGCCCTGGGCTGGGACATCGTGCCCATGACGGTCCTGCGGGAGGGGCCGCTGGGCATGGGTTCCCTCCAGCGGTTCGTGGAGGCCGATGTAGAACAGCACTACTTCACCCTCTACGAAAACGAACTGCTCCACGACCAACTTCGCACCATGTGTGCCTTTGATCTCGTGGGCAACAACACGGACCGCAAGAGCGGCCACTGCCTGCTGGGTCTCGACGGGCGCATCCAGGGCATCGACCACGGCCTGATGTTCCACCAAGAGTTCAAACTCCGCACCGTCATCTGGGAGTTCGGTGGAGAGGTCGTGCCCGCACCGTTGCTCGAGGCGGTAGCCACCCTCGCCGAGGCTGAGACCCTCCCCGATGCGTTAGCCCGCTTGTTGGACCCCGAGGAACAAGCGGCGGTCCGCACCCGCGCCCGAACCCTGCTTCGCCAGGGTCGGTTCCCCATCGACAACACCGGCCATCGCTACCCCTGGCCGCTCGTCTGACGCGTCACCAGCGTGCCCGGCAGTCCCCCGATTGAACCGGGCAGAGTTACTGGTTGAATTCGCCGGCCCGGCGGCGCTGGTCCCTCTGGAACGGCACCACCTCGCTGCCGTGATCGATACGACGTCCCGGTTGACGAGCCAGCCAGCGATGAAACTGGTCGGCCGGTAGCGGCCGACTGATGAGATACCCCTGGGCTTCGTCGCACTGGTAGGAGGTCAACATCGCCAGCGCATCTGGGCTCTCCACCCCCTCGGCCACGGTGCGCAATCCGAGACTCTGGCCGAGGTCTACCAGGGCTCGCACGATCACCGCGTCCTGGTCATTGGTCATCATGGTCATCACGAAGGACTTGTCGATTTTCAGCTCGGTCACCGGCAGATTACGGAGGTGGGTCAAGGAGGAGTAGCCGGTACCGAAGTCGTCCACCGACAGCCCGACGCCCAAGGAATGCAGGCCGTTGAGCACCAGCATCGACCGACTCGAGCCTCCCATCACAGTGGACTCGGTGAGTTCCAGGGTGAGGGATGCCGCCGGAACACCAGCCGCGTCGATGGCTTCACCAATGTCCTGCACCAGATGGGTGTCGAACAGATTGCGGGCCGACAGGTTCACCGAGATGGTGAGATCCAAACCGGCGTCTCGCCAAATACGGCACTGGGCCAGTGCCTCCTTCACCACATAGAGGGTGAGTTGCCGGATCACCCCAGTGTGCTCGGCCGCCGGGATGAACTGATCGGGCCCCAGGGGTCCGAGACGCGGGTGGGTCCAGCGCACCAGCGCCTCCGCCCCCACCACCATGCCACCGGGCAGACTCACTTTGGGCTGGAGGTACACATCAACCTCGCCCGTCTCAAGGGCTGCCGCCAGCTCCGCGGCAAGGGCCAGGCGGCGAGGGGCGTACGGATCGGCTTCGGCGGAGTACACCTCGATGCCAGATCCCTCGGCACGGGCCGTGTACGTGGCGGCATACGCCCGGGTGAGGAGGGTGTCGGCATCCCTGGCGTGATCGGGATACAAAGCGACCCCGAGGCTGGCGCCGAGCACGAGCGAGACGGTGTCGGCGGTGAAGGGCGTGTCGAAATCTCCTCGGATGAGCTCGGCGAGATCCAGGACAGCCTCCTCGGATGCGAGGCCTGTCATGAGGACGGCAAACTGGTCACCGGTGAACCGCAGAAGTTGTGCCCGGCCCGGCAGCAATGCCGACAGACGGTCGCGCACCGAGACCAGCACGCTCTCAGCGGTGGCGATACCAAGGGTGTCGCTCACCTCGCTGAACGTATCGAGGTCCACAAACAACAGACCCACCCGCTGCTCGTTGCGCTGGGCGGCACGGATCGCTCGGTCCAGTTCCTGCTCCAGTGATGCGCGGTTCGGCAATCCCGTCACCGGGTCATGTAGGAACTGATACGCCTTTTCTCGGGCATCGTGTTTCAGCGCCTCCACCAGTCGCCCGTTCTCCAGGGCCACCTGAGCGAGGTTGGCCAGAGTCTCGAACAGCACGAGGTCGTCGGCCACAAAGGAACTGACCTCGGTGAGCCGGTTCGACACCACTAGGGCACCGACCACTCCTCCCTCGTTCCTGAGGGGAACCATCGCCGTGTCCTTCACCCCTAGTTCGCCAAGCCACCCCGGTAACGGCTCACCTGCCGTGTAGAGGCGCGGCAGGCCGTCGGGGAGCATCCGCTCCAGGTCGCTCGCAAGTTCCTCCCGGCTGATAGCGATGTGGGTCACGACATCGCCCAGGGCCACTACGCGGGTGGCCGAGGTGCCATCCCGCAGGGGCGGCAGCAGCAGGGCGGCATGTTCAGCCCGCAGGATTTCGCGCGCCCCCAGCACCACCGCTCGTTCGATTTCGGCAATTTCAGAACCGCCCAACGACCGAGTGAAGCCGTGGAGGGTTGCAAGATTCTTGTGTTGCTCGGTGAGTTGAACGAAGCGACGGTAGAGGACGAAGAGGACGGCAATGACCGTCACCATGAGGACGCCCACATAGGTCTCTTGCCAGAGTGAGATGACGACCGCGAGCCCCACGCTCGTATTGGCGATCGATGACATCGCACCGAGGACCGCCACCTGCTGCACCGCGGCTCGGCCAGCCCAACCGCTGAAGATCCAGATGGCGATCGTGACCGAGATCGTGGCGAGGACCTGAGTCGACAGCATCGCAGCGAAGGCGGCCACCCAGCCGAGCAGGCCGGTGGCTGATCCCGTCCCCAACACTGCCCGGTACACCGTGATGGCCAGCGCCGCTTCGGCGGCGAACAGACCGAGGTTGATGACCAACTTATGGATTGATTGCCGGCGGAGCAGCCCAAGAACGAGGACACCGGCCAGTACTCGTCCGATGAGTAGGTCATCCGGGGCGGCCATCATCAGGCCCGCCACGAACGGGATTTCGGTGAAGGTGATGGCGTGGGCCTCGCCCCGAGACTCGAGGTGCACCGCAAACGCCTCGGTGATCATGAAGGCGATGGTCATAGCCCACCACGGGATGGTGAAGGGGCTCTGCGGCAAAACACCTTCCTGCAGCAAAGGAACCGCCAGCAATACCGCCAAACCCGCAAGAGCGAAGGCCAGCATCCACAACCGAGCGTCTATCGACGCCCACGTACCGAGTCGATCGGGGCGATCTCGTTCCACCGGGTAAGGGAACCGAACGGCGGCCTCTGGGTCAAGCCTCCAGACGCGAACGAGCCCGGCGCAGAGGCCGGGCTCGTTCACTTCAGCGACTACCGCTGGTCAGCGGAGATGCAGACCACGGAGATGCAGACCACGGAGATGCAGACCACGGAGATGCAGACCACGGAGATGCAGACCACGGCCGCCCCACTCAACACCAAGCTTGTTCATTTCATATCCTCCAACGTCGTTTTAGGGGGTTAGTTATTCATCGACCGCTCTCCGTGAGATTGCTCAACTAGTTGAGCAATTCATTTCGAGGCGATCGGTGCCTCAGTGGTGATGACGATACGACGCGAGGCCGATCATGACAAGGGGCATTATCCCTGGTCAGAGGGTGTACGGAGGGCGTTTGTGTCGCCACTTTCTGTGGTCATTCCGACTAAATACGCACAGTGGTAAACATACCACTATTAGTGGTTGCAGCGGCGGCGTCCTCACCGAGTGCCAGCCCCCGATTTGCGCGCTCTACGTAGTGATGGGCCCCAACACGCGCTCGAGGTACTGGTTGGTAAACCGACCCTCAGGATCGAGTTGGTGCCGTACCGCCTGAAACTCATCCCACCTCGGGTAACGCATGGCCAGGCTCTCGTGGCCCTGGAAGTGCATTTTCCCCCAGTGAGGGCGACCCCCGTACGAACCCATGATCCGCTCGACCCCCTGGAAATAGGCGTCATACGGGGTGCCCTGGTAGACGTGCACGGCGATGTACCCCGTAGAGCGTCCCTCCGCAGTAGACAGCGGGATGTCGTCGGGGGCCGCCACCCGGACCTCCACCGGAAAGCTCAGTTGGATCCCCGCCTCGTCCACTAGGGCCCGCACCCGGTTGAGTGCCTCGGGAATGGCGTCACGCTCGATGGCGTACTCCATCTCGTAGAACTTCACCCGGCGAGGACTGGTGAACACGCGGTCGCTACGATCGGTGTATTCCAGCCGACCAGTCGAGGGCAAGATTTTGGCCAGACGAGGGATGAGGCTCGGATGACGGCGACCAATCCGACACATCGCCCCGAAGCCCACGTTCGTGATGAGTAGGTCATCGAGAAATTCTTTGGCCTTCCGACGCGGCACCGCCGGCTCGTCGGTGCGGCGATTGCGCTTTGTAAGTGCCCACGCAGTGTGGGGAACCCAGTAGAACTCCACATGATCGGCGCTGGACATGTAGCCGTCGAAGTCGGTCAGGATCTCATC
>CAMDIH010000099.1 GCA_945898515.1 Candidatus Neomicrothrix parvicella RN1
GGCGCCCAGGCCGGCAAACTCGGCTACTTCCCCCTCTGGACCTACGCCCACCCCACCGCCGTCGAACTAGCGGCGCGGCTCGCCGCCATGACCCCCGGCGACCTCAACCGCGTTTTCTTCACCACCGGCGGCGGCGAAGCGGTGGAGTCGGCCTGGAAACTCGCTCGCCAGTACTTCCTCGCCATCGGGCAAACCGAGCGAGTGAAGGTCATCAGTCGCCAGACGGCCTACCACGGCACCACCCTGGGCGCCTTGGCCATCACCGGCCTAGAAGGCATCAAAGATCCCTTCCGACCGATGCTGAACGGGCAGACCCGTCACGTGCCCAACACCCTCGAGGCCCAACGAGCCAACCCCGATGATCCACTCGGCGGGGCGGATGCCATCGAAGCGATGATCATCGCCGAAGGACCCGAAACAGTAGCGGCGGTCTTCCTGGAACCGGTGCAGAACGCCGGTGGCTGCCTGGTGCCACCGGAGGGCTATTTCCAGCGAGTACGAGAGATCTGCGACCGCCACGGCGTGCTGCTCGTTTCCGACGAGGTGATCTGCGCCTTCGGACGACTCGGGGGCTGGTTCGGCGCCAGTCGGCTCGGCTATCAGCCCGACATGATCACCTTTGCCAAGGGGGTGACCTCCGGCTACGCGCCCCTCGGGGGCGTGATGATCTCCGACCGCTTGGCCGAGCCGTTCATGGGCCATGCCGAGTCCTTCCTCCATGGCATCACCTTCGGGGGTCACCCCGTGAGCTGCGCCGTGGCCCTCGCCAACCTCGACATCATGGAACGCGAAGACCTTCCCGGCCGCGTGCAGGGCCTTGAAAGCGAGTTCCGCTCGTCCCTCGAAACCCTCACCGACCTGCCGATCGTGCGAGAGGTACGGGGCATGGGCTTCTTCTACGGCATCGAACTCACCAAGAATGGCGCCGACTTCTCCGATGCCGAGTGCGAGTGGCTCATCCGCGGCTTCCTATCGAAGCGGCTCCTCGAACTTGGCCTCATCTGTCGGGCCGACGACCGGGGTGATCCCGTCATCCAACTTTCGCCATCGCTGGTGGCGGGCGGCGACGAGTTCGACCTGATCTCCGCCACCTTGCACCAAGTGCTCCTGGAGGCGTGGAAGGAACTCGATCGATGAAACTCTCGGTGGGCGTCCCCACGGAGATCAAGGCGGACGAGCGACGCGTCGCCCTCACTCCCGACGGCGTGCGTGAAATGGACAGCCACGGCGTTCAGGTCCTCGTGCAGGCCGGGGCCGGGGCGGGCGCCAGTATTCCCGACGACGTCTACCGGGCCGCCGGGGCCGAAGTGGTGGCCAGCGCCGACGAAGTGTGGGCCCGCGCCGGCATGGTCGTGAAGGTCAAGGAACCTCAGGCCAGTGAGTTCGTGCACCTACGCCCCGACCTGACCCTATTCACCTACCTGCACCTCGCCGCCTATCCGAAGGTGGCCGACGCGCTGTGCTCGGCCGGTACCACCGGCATCGCCTACGAGACCGTGATGCGGCCCGACGGCTCGCTTCCGCTCCTCGCGCCCATGAGCGAAGTGGCGGGGCGGCTCGCCGTCCAAGCGGGGGCCCGCTTCCTCGAAGCCCCCCAGGGCGGACGCGGCGTACTGCTGGGCGGCGCCCCAGGGGTGCAACCGGCGCGCGTCGTGGTGATCGGGGCGGGCAACGTCGGTTGGAACTCAGCGTGGATCGCGGCGGGCATGGAAGCCGAAGTGAACCTCCTCGACAAGAACCTCGATCGCCTGCGCTTCGTGGACCAGATCCATAAGGGCCGCATCACCACGCTGGCATCCAATCGCGGCACCGTGGAGCGGTGCATCGCCGAGGCCGACCTGGTGATCGGGGCCGTGCTCGTGGCGGGGGACCGCGCCCCGGTGGTGATCACCGAAGCCATGGTGCGCACCATGAAGCCCGGCGCAGTGATCGTGGATGTGGCCATCGACCAGGGTGGGTGTGTGGAGACCTCCCGCGAGACCACCCACCACGACCCCACCTATGTAGAACACAGCGTGGTGCACTACTGCGTCGGCAACATGCCCGGTGCCGTGCCGATCACCTCCACCCACGCCCTCACCAACGCCACCCTCCCCTACCTCGTGGAGGTGGCTCTCCTGGGCATCACCGAGGCCGGCCGCGCCGACCACACCCTGGCCCACGGTCTCAATACCGAAGGCGGTGAGGTAGTCAACGCGGTGGTGGCCGAAGCCCTCACAAGACCCGCCGGCACCCCCAGCCACGGCGTCGTGTGATGCCGGAACCCGCAACGGAACTCGACGACACCGATAAGGCGATCATTCGTCTCCTGCAGGTTGATGGACGGGCGCCCTATTCCAAACTCGGCCCCCAGGTGGGGCTCTCCCAGGCGGCGGTCCGCCAACGTGTGCAACGACTCACCGACCGCGGGGTCATGCAAGTGGTTGCCGTCACCGACCCTGTCACCCTTGGGTTCGACATCCAGGCCATGGTGGCCATTTCGGTGCTCGGCGATGTTCGCCAAGTCGCCAGCGCCCTCGAACACCTGGCCGAAGTGGCCTACGTAGTCATCACGACAGGACGGTTCGACCTTCTCATTGAGGTGGTGTGCACCGATCAACAGCACCTGCTCGCGTTGGTGAACGACCATGTCCGAGCCATCCAGGGCGTATCCAAAACCGAGGTCTTCACCTACATGAGCCTGGTGAAGCAGACCTACAGCTGGGGTGTCCGCTAACGAAAGCCCCGGGTTGCTCAGTGCCCGTCCGTCCGGCGCCGGAAGACCACCCCGGCCAGCATCAAGGTGACGCTGCCGAGCAGCACGACGGTGGCCAGCACGTTGATCTGCGGAGAGATTTGGGTGCGCGACGCCCCGAAGATTCGGAGAGGAAACGTCTCCTCAGAGCCTGAGTTGAAGAACGTGATGATGAAGTCGTCGATGGACAGGGCGAAACTGAGCAGCCCGGCGGCGAGGATCCCGGGGGTGATCAGAGGCAGGGTCACTCGGCTGAACGTGCGCCACGGACTCGCCCCGAGATCCATGGCGGCATCCTCCAGGTTCCAGTCGAAGCCGCGAATACGGGCCTTGACCGTGAGCGCCACAAACGACGTGCAGAACAGAACGTGGGCGATCAATATTGTGACGAAGCCCCGCTGTACGCCCCGGCTGATGAACAAGGTCGCTAACGATGAGCCCATCACGATCTCGGGCGTGGTGATGGGCAGTACCAGCAGCAAGCCGATGAGCGCTCCGCCTCGGAACCGGTAGCGCACGAGGGCCAGCGCCATCAGGGTCCCCAGGATGGTGGCCACCACCGCCGAGATAGCGGCCACCTTGAGCGAGAGCACCATGGCGTCGGTGAGGGGACCGGGAGCGAAGGGAGACTTCCAGTTATCAAACGTGAATTCCTGCCAGATGATGTTGAACTTCCCGCGTGGCTTGTTGAACGAATAGGCCACGATGACGGCGATGGGCAGGAACAGATACACGAACCCCGCCGCCGCGAAGGCTGTGAGCCCCCACCGGCCGGCCCGACCGAGGGCGGTCTCAGGGGGTTGGGAGCCGGTACTCATCAAATGAGATCGTCGGTGCCGAGCATCCGGGCGTAGATCAGCGTGCCTATCGTCATGATGATCATCAGCATGAAGCTCAGGGCCGCCGCGGTGGGGAGGTCTCCCTGCACGAGGAAGCGATCCTGGATGACCGACCCAATCATGGTGTTACGCGGCCCCCCTAAAAACTTGGCGTTTATGAAATCGCCGGACGCCGGGATGAAGGTGAGCAGACTGCCGGCGAACAAACCCGGCAACGACAACGGCAGCACAACCTTTCGGAAGGCCTGCCAGCCGTTGTTGTAGAGGTCCTTGGCGGCATCGGCGAGCCCGAGGTCGATCTTCTCCAGGCTCACATAGATCGGCAGGATCATAAAGGGGAGGAAGTTGTAGGTGAGCCCTCCGATCACCGCCGTGTGGGTAGACAACAGCCGCCCATCGCTCATGATCCCCAGTGATTCGAGCAAGCCGCTGAACTGCAGGTACTCAATCGCCGACACCACCGGCCCCTTATCGGAGAGCACATTCACCCACGCCAGGGTGCGGATCAAGAAGGACGTGAAAAACGGAACCACCACCAGGCCCAGGAGCACGTTGCGGTAGCGACCACCGCGAAAGGCGATCACGTAGGCGATGGGGTAGCCAATGAGAATGCAGGCCACCGTGGCGATACCGGCGTAGGCGAAGGACCGGAGGAACTGCTCGGAGTAATCCCCGATGGCGTTGGTGTAGTTGGAGAGTTCCCAGGTGAGCCGGATGTCGTTGGGGTCGAAACGACTGGCCTTCACCGAGAGGGATGTGCGCCCGAGCGTGACCAGGGGCACCAGAAAAAACAGCAGCAGCCACAGGATGCCCGGCGACAGGAGGCCGTACGGCACGATGCCGGCCGAGCGCTTGGAACGATCCTCCCCCCCCCGGCTCGTCACAGATTCGCGACCTACGCCCCGGTGATTTCCGAGAAACGCTCGTCGAAGGCGGCTTCGGCCTCGGGGTCGAGATTCGCAAAGACACTGAGCCGGTCGAGGGTGGCGGCGTCGGGGAACAGGAGTTGGCTCTTCGCCAGGGCCTGCTGCGCCTCGTCCCCGGCGGCCATGACGGCCTGAACCCCCTCCACCGGTGTGTTGTAGCCCACGTAGCTCGTGATGCGAGCGGCGTTTTCAGGGTCGTAGAGGTAGTTCATCCATGCGGCGGTGTTGGCCGCATTCTTCGACCCCGAAGGAATGACCATCACGTCGCTCCACTGCATCCCCCCCTCGTCGGGGATAACGAAGCGAATATCGGGGTTATCAAGCGATAGTTGCAAGACGTCGCCAGACCACCCGATGCAGGCGGCGTAGTTACCGGTAGCCAAATCGTCCATGTAGTCGTTGCCGGTGAAGGCCCGTATCTGTCCGCTGGAGGTGGCGTCCTCGATCATGGAAAAGGCCTCGGTGGCACCCTCAAAAGTGGCCGTAGCCGGGTCCTGGCCGGTGAGCAGCATCGTAAGGCCAACGGTGTCGCGCATCTCGAGGAGCATCCCGACCCGTCCCTTGAACGCCGGATCGAACAGGTCGCCCGTGCTCGTCAACTCCCGGCCCGTCTCGGCAATGTTGTAGGCGATCCCGGTCATACCCGAGGCGTAGGGAAGCGAGAAGCGACCCTCCGGATCCCAGGCCGGCTTGCGCAATTGGGGAACGAGGTTGGCGGCATTCGGGATGTTGTCGAAGGGGACCTCCTGCACCCAGCCCAGGTCGATCAGCCGGGCGGCCAGCCAAAAGGTGGGCGTGATGATGTCGGGACCGATCGACTTC
>CAMDIH010000100.1 GCA_945898515.1 Candidatus Neomicrothrix parvicella RN1
CGACGGTGGCGAGCGAATCGTCGAGCGCATACGGCTGGTGCTGTTCTTCCAGGGTCAGCCATTGCCCGTTGTGGCGCACCACGTTGGTGTTGGCCGGGGAACGATCCGGCGCCATGAGGACCCTGAGGTCGGAACCGTCATCGTCCCAGAACGGGGTGCGGACATACCGGTTCCGGTAGCGGGCCCGGCCGCCGGAGAGATCCACGGCATGCACCATCCCGTGGCCGAAGAACCAGTGCGGGCTCCAGCCGGTCCGCGGGTTGAATCCGTTGCGAAGGTAGGTGCCCTCGAGCCCCTCGGGCAGCGTTCCCTCCACCTCCAGTCCGTCCACGTCGAGTTCATCGGTGACCGGTCTGAAGTTGCCCGCCAGGTGCCACGGAACGCTTGGTGCTGTGGGTGGTGTCTCTAGATCGGTCATGCTTCTCCCTGACGCATCGGGCACGCTGTTGGTATGTCACACTAGAGCAGCAGTGAACAGTGTTAGGTCTTGAAGGCTACAAGGGGGACGGATGGCAAGCAGGACGTGGGGATGGTTGTTGGTTGGGGCCATCGTGGCGGCTGGTTGCAGCGAGTCGTCCACCACCACTGGCGACGGTTCGCCCACCACGGGGGGGACCCCAACATCCTTGCCGGAGGGCAACACCGTGGTCGAGCGGTACGCCGGAGAGGACTGGTTCCTCGGAAACCTCCCCGATACGCCCACCGCCGCCGACCCCCAGGCTGAACCCATTGTGATCGGCATGATCAACCAGGAAGACACCCCGCTCGGGTCGTACCCAGAGATCCGTCGGGCGGTGGAGGCGGGCGTTGAGTTTGTGAACACCGAGTTGGGCGGCGTGGACGGACGTCCCATCGAGTTGCGCAGCTGCGTCACCAGTTTCAACCCCGAGCAATCCGCCGCCTGTGCCCAAGAGATGGAGAGCGCCGGAGCAGTGGCGCTGGTGGGGGGCATCGACGTGACCAGCAACGGCTCGATTCCGGTACTGGAGCAAAATGGCATGGCCCAGGTGGGCGGGATTCCCGCGGGCCTGGTGGAGCAAAAGAGTGACGTTGCGTTCTTCATGTCGGGTGGGGTGACCGGCGCCCTTGCCGCCTTTTTGGCCGACACTGCCGACAAGGGCGGGAAGAGCGCTGTGTTGGCCTACGGGGAGTTTGAGAGTTTCGCTGTCTCAGCCAACGACTACGGCAAGCCGGTGGCTGAGTCTTTGGGCATCGACCTAGAGACGATCTCGTTTCCCTTGACCACCACCGACTTCCTCCCGTTGCTCAATCGGGCCGCCGCCACGAACCCCGACGCGGTCATCGTGGTGGCCGCCGGGGGTTCCTGCGCTCCGATCATGCAGACCTACAAGGATCTCGAGATCAAAGCGCAGCTCTACCTCGTGGGGGCGTGCGCGGATGCCGAGATCATCGAGGCCGCCGGGGGCGCCGAACAAGGGGTGATCTTCAACGCCGAAGGGCCACCGGCGGGCGAAGGACTGGTGGAAGCCGGGATCTTCAGTTCGGTCAATGAGCTCTACGCCAACAATGAAGGCGGCGGGGCGGGCACCGTTGGCCTGCGCTCACTGCTGAACCTCTATGGGGTGTTGAAAGGTCTCGGCCCGGACGAGATCAGTCGGGAGTCGATCCTGGATTCGATGCGATCGGCCAAGGATGTGTCGGGCTACTGGGGCCACCCCTACACCTGTGACGGCAAACAGGTGAAGGGTCTGCCCGCCCTCTGTGCCCCGCAGCAGTCGCTCTTCAACGTTGAGCCATCCGGCAACATCGTCACCCTCAACAAGGAGTGGTACGACACGGTGGAACTGTTTAAACAAGCCCTGTGAGGGCACCGGGGATCGTGACATGACCGATCACCTCACCTACTTGCTGCTGGGCATCGGCGGCGGATCGGTCATTGCGGCGCTGGCCATCGGTGTGGTGATCACCCACCGGGCCAGCAACGTCATCAACCTCGGCCACGCCGCCATCGGCATGTACGTGGCCTTCGTCTACTACGAACTCCGCCGCAGTGGTGAGTTGGTGTTGCCGATTTTGGGCCTGCCCGGCCGGGTTCGTCTCGTGGATCAACCCACCGTGGCGACCGCTTTGATCATCAGCCTCCTGGTGGCGGCGGCGGTGGGGGCCGCGGTGTTCCTCTTGATCTTCCGCCCGCTTCGCTTGGCCCCTCCGCTGGCTCGCGTCGTGGCCAGCCTCGGTCTCATGGTGTACCTGATCGGGGTGGTCGATCTGCGTTTCGAGGGGCCCTCGGCTACCTCGCTGCGCCTGGTGGGTCCGCTTTCGCCCCGCTTGGTGGATGCTCTGGGCCTCCGGGTTCCGGCCGATCGCTATCTCATGGCCCTAGGCACCCTCGGGGTTATTGCCCTCCTGTGGGCCGTGGACCGCTGGACCCGCTTCGGGTTGGCCACCCGGGGGGCGGCGGAGAACGAGCGGGGCGCCATCCTGCTGGGCTTGTCGCCCACCAGCATCGGGCTCGTCAATTGGATTCTGGCGGCGGTGCTGGCGGGGTTGGCGTTGATCGTGGCAGCCCCGCTGGCCGGTTTGGACCCGGGTGGCACCAGCCTGCTCATCGTGCCGGCGCTCGGCGCTGCGCTGGTGGGGGCCTTTCGCTCGATCGTGGTGGCCGGGTTGGCGGGCATCGGTATCGGCATGGCCCAGTCGGAGATTCTCAACCTCCAAGCCAGCAACGACTGGCTTCCCGACGTGGGATTGCAGCAGGGGATTCCGTTCCTGATCGTCGTGGTGGCCCTGGTGCTGCTCGGACGCCGACTGCCCGACCGGGCAACGGTGGCGAGCACCCGGCTGCCGATGGCCCCGGAGCCGCGCCGCACCATGGCGGTGACCACGGTGGTGGCCGGGATCGGCGTGGTAGGGCTCTTAGTGCTCGACAGCAGCTATCGCTCGGGGATCATCGTGTCGGCCATCGCCACCATCGTGGCGCTGTCGGTGATTGTGCTCACCGGGTTGGTAGGACAAATCTCCCTGGCCACGTTCGCGCTGGCCGGAACAGCCGGCTTTTCCATGGTGCGCGTGGGGGCCTCGCTCGGATGGGGATTCCCACTGGCGCCGCTGGTGGGAATCGCCGTGGCAGTGGGGGTGGGCCTCCTGGCGGGCTTGCCGGCGGTGCGGGTGCGCGGGTTGACCCTGGCGGTCACCACACTGGCGGCGTCGATCGCCATCGAACAACTTCTGTTCCGATGGAGTTGGTTCACGGGGGCCGCCGTAGGGGCTCGGGTGCCCGAGCCCAGTCTGTTCGGCATCAATCTGGGCATCTCGGCTCCCGGCGATGCCTATCCCCGGGTGGCTTTTGGCGTGCTAACCCTTCTGGCCATGCTGGGTGCGATGGCTATGGTCGTGAATCTCCGTCAGGGGGCCACAGGCCGTCGCTGGCTGGCGGTGCGGGCGAACGAGCGAGCGGCGGAGGCCGCCGGGATTCCCGTCGCCCAGGTGAAATTGGGGGCCACGGCGGTGGCCGCCGCGCTGGCTGGCCTGGCCGGGGTGCTGCTGGCCTATGAGCAACAGGTGGTGTCGGGGTCGTCCTACGGTGCGTTGGCATCGCTGGTGGCCGTGGCCATTGCCTACCTGGCCGGTATCGCTATTCCCGCAGCTGCTTTGGTGGCGGGGGTGCTGGCCAGCGGCGGATTGCTGACGGTGGTGTTGGATGTGATCAACGAGGGATCCTCGAAGTATCAGTTCGCCGTCAATGGGCTGCTGTTGATGGTTGTCGCCGTGCGCTTCCCGGCCGGTTTGGTAGGCGCGGCGAGGAAGCGGAAGCAATGAGCGGCACCGACGAGCGTTCGCCGTTGACCCAGGAAGCCATCCTGGCCCGCTCTATCGAAATCGTTGACGCAACGGGGATTGATTCGCTCTCCTTGCGCTCCTTAGCCCGCGACCTGGGGGTGTCGGCTCCCGCCCTCTACGACCACATCGAGTCCAAAGACAGCCTGTTGCGGCTGCTGGCCGGAGAGGGGTATGCCAACCTCACCGCTCGCTGGGCGGAGCTCGATAGCGAGGACATCCCGGCGTGGATTCGGGCCACGTCGCATTCCTACGTTGGCTTTGCCCTCGACCGACCCGGGCTGTTTGCGGCGATGTTCCGCTATCGGCCTACCTTCGTCTCGGGGCCCGGGGCGCTGGAGGACGCCGCCGCCACCGCCGTCTTCCAGCAATCGCTGGCGGTGATCGAACGAGCGGTCGACGCCGGCATCCTCACTGGCGCCTCTCCGGTCCAATTGGCGCTGGGGTTGTGGGCGGCCATGCACGGAGCCGCCACCGTGTTGTCGATGAGCCCGGAGATGCGTCAAGCCGATTGGCTGGTTGACCTGATGATCGACGGGCTGCTGGCCGGTTGGAACCTGGCCGGCGCAGCCGAGGAGGTCTCCGATTTCTGAGCGCAGGATGCCCGTCGACGAGCCTCGGGACGCAGAGCGGGTTGCAGACCCACACCCCCGCGGCGGTGTCCGGGCGGAACTGGGGCGCCTGGTCGCGCTGGTAGGTCTCGCTGGGGTGGCCATTGCGCAGCCGGTGCTCAGTGCTTTCGGGGACAGCCCGGAGACGTTTGTCTTTCGCGGTGCCGAAGGCTTCGATCTGGTGCTCTTCGGTCTGGCGGTGGTGTTCGTGCCGCCGCTGGTCTTGTGGGGGCTCGGCCTGCTCGTCGCCCGGGTGTGGCCCACCGGTCGCCTGGTGGTGCAGGGTGCATCCATTGGGGCCCTCGTGGCCCTCGCCGCGTTGTCGGCGTTGTCGGGGTGGTCTCGCCCCCTCACTGTGGCCTCGGCGGTGGCGCTCGCTGGCGCAGCGTGGTTGCTGACCGTGCGGTCGATGGCCTTTCGGATGTGGAGCGAGTTCCTGGGGGCGTTCTCGCTCTTGGCGTTGGGGGTGTTCCTGTTTTCCTCGCCGGCGAGCGCCCTGCTCACCACACCGGACTTCACGGCGGTGACCAACTCGGGCGAGGTGGCCCCCGTGGTGCTGATCATCCTCGACGAGCTCCCCACGGCCTCGATCATTGATACCGATGGCACCATCGACGCGGAGCGGTTCCCCAACCTGGCGCGACTGGCTGGCCATGGGACCTGGTACCGAATCCAGACGACCCAGTCCGGTTTCACCGACTCGGCGGTGCCCACCATCTTTACGGGCCGGATTCCGGAGGGGATTGCACCGTTGTTTACCGAGAACCCCGACAACATCTTTCGGCTCCTAGCCGGTTCTCATGACCTGGTGGTATCGGAGGCCGT
>CAMDIH010000101.1 GCA_945898515.1 Candidatus Neomicrothrix parvicella RN1
GTGGAGCCGGGCCTTTCGGATGTGTTCGCCCGTCATGCCGCCGATTCCCTCTTCAGCACCATCAGCGAATGTGGCGTCCGAGACGGCGCCGACCTCGTGGTGGATGGGTTTGCCTTCGCCCCCACGTTTTCCATCTGGACCACCATCGAAGAATGTCTGAACCCGCCAGTGATCTGGGAAAGAGACCGAGGCTGGTTCACCACCCCACCCTTCTCCGAGCCCGAGACGTTCGTGTTCCCCGAGGGGATCGGCCCCGTTGAGTGTGTGAACGTGGAACACGAGGAAGTACTCCTCATCCCGCGCTGGGTCGACTGCGACCGCGTCACGTTCAAATACGGCCTCGGCGACGAGTTCATCGAGGTGCTCCAGGTGCTCAACAAGATCGGGCTCGACCGCACCCCCACGGTAAAAGTGCGGGGGATGGATGTGTCTCCGCGCGACGTCGTGGCGGCCTGCCTCCCCGACCCCGCCAGCCTGGGCGACCGCATGCGGGGCCGCACCTGCGCCGGTACCTGGGTCACCGGCACCGGTCTGGATGGCCGTCCCCGGGAGGTGTACCTCTACCATCTGGCCGACAACGAAGAGACCATGCGACGCGATAATTCCCAAGCCGTCGTCTGGCAGACCGCCATCAACCCGGTCGTGGCGCTGGAACTGCTCGCCACGCGGGCCTGGTCGGGGACGGGGGTACTCGGACCGGAGGCCTTCCCGGCGCAGCCATTCCTCGACCTGCTCGTCGACCACGGCTCACCGTGGGGCATGGAGGAACGCACCCCCCCACCCTGATCCCCGCCGGGGTCTCCTCGGTCGGTCACTCCCCCGCTGGCCGCCCCTGTCGCCCACCGGGGGAGAACGGGTTGACGTTGGACACGGTAGCCACCCCCCGCCGATGGTGGTGGTGGGGGCGGGAACCGCTATAGTGATGGGGCGCCAGCAGTCGCTGGCGGGCCGTGTCGAGCTGTGGCTTGAGACTGCCACCCCTCAGCAGCGGCCGAATCGCTGCACTCGACACGAGATCGGCCCCCCGTCGATCTATCCCATCGAGTGTGCGCGCGTCCCTGCCCCCTCGATGCAGGAGAACCCCCCCATGTCCCCCACCTTTGCCTCACTCGGCGTGCCCGCTCGTCTGTGCGAGCGCCTAGACGTCCTCGGTATCGCCGATCCGTTCCCGGTACAGGCCGCCACCCTTCCCGATGCCCTCGCCGGCCGCGACGTGTGCGGTAAGGCCCCGACCGGCTCCGGCAAGACCATCGCCTTCGGCCTTCCGTTGCTGGCCCGAGTTGAAAAGGCGGCCCCCCGCCGCCCCAAAGCACTCGTGTTGGTACCCACCCGGGAACTGGCGTCGCAGGTACAAGACCAACTCATGGCCCTGTGCTGGGGCACCAAAACCGAGGTGCTGGCGGTGTACGGCGGTGCCGGCATGGACCGCCAGATGCGGGCCCTCGCCAAGGGCGTCGAAGTCGTGGTGGCCACCCCTGGTCGCCTCAAAGACCTTCTCGAGCGCGGCTCGTTGCGCCTCGACGACGTGAGCATCGTGGTGATCGACGAAGCCGACCGCATGGCCGACATGGGGTTCCTCCCTGAAGTCCGTCGCCTGCTCGACCTCACCAACAAGAAACGCCAGACGATGCTCTTCTCCGCCACCCTCGACGGCGATGTCGACGTGCTCATCCGCAATTACCAAACGAACCCTGTGCATCACGAGGCGGCATCGCTCGAGGTGCAGGGCGAGGTCACCCATCGCTTCTGGGCCGTGTCCCACGGAGAGCGCATCGAGGTGGCCACCGCCATTGTGCAGCGCTGCTGGCCGGCCATCGTCTTCAGTCGGACCCGCCACGGTGCCGAGCGTCTGTCGAAACAACTGAACAAGGCCGGCATTCGCTCCGAGGCCATTCACGGTGACCGCAGCCAGAGCCAGCGCGAGAAGGCCTTGCGAGCGTTCGGCAAGGGCGATGTGCACGTACTGGTGGCCACCGACGTTGCCGCTCGCGGCATCCACGTGGACGGGGTGGCCTGCGTTTTGCAGTACGACCCGCCCGCCACCGACAAGGACTACGTCCATCGCTCCGGTCGCACCGGCCGGGCCGGCGAGCCGGGAACGGTGATCACGCTCGTCTCCCCCGAAAAGGAAAAAGACGTGCGCAAGATGCAGCGGGAACTTCGGCGCCGGGAGCCCATCGAGACGGCGACCGTGGCCACCGCCGCCTCGATACTGGCCGCCACTCCGGCCCCGCCGGTGGACCGTGGTGACGGTCTCGACGGCGTGTCCCGCCGCGAACGGGCCCGGGCCGAGGACCGGCCCCGTTCGGCTCGTTCGGCTCGTCCGGCTCGTTCGGCTCGTTCGGACCGTTCGGAGCGTCCGGCTCGTCCAGAGCGTCCGGCTCGTTCGGCTCGTCCAGAGAGTCCGGCTCGTCCGGAGCGTCCGGCTCGTCCGGAGCGTCCGGCTCGTCCCAGCAGCTCCACCAACCCCAAGCCCACCCGGGGTAAGGGACACCGCAAGGGCGAAAGCCCCCGCGCCGTGTCCGAGGGGGATTGGACCCCCCGCCCCAAGCCGGCCAGCACCGGCGGCAAAGCCAAGCCCGGTAGACGACCCACTGGTGCTGGAGCCGCCCGCCCGGGCCGCCCCGCCAGTGGCAACGCACGCCGACGTAGCAGCTGAGCCAAACCTCCCGTAACCCCCCACGCGTTCTGTCGTTGGGCCGGGCCGCCGCCGGGCCCGCGGCGGCGACGACGCCGGGTGGGGGTTAGCGGTTGCCGCGGCGGCCGGAGCGGGTGGGACCGCCGGGGACGGCTCCCGGACGGCCGGGAGCGGCGGGCAGCCGGCCGGGGTCGAAGGTGGGCCGGGCCGGTGGTTGGCTGGCAGACTTGGATCCAGCGGGCTGCGTGCCCTTGGGGGTGACACGACCGCCGGAGCGGGACGGCTTCTTGGCCATAGTGAACCTCCTGTTACCCATCCGGATGAACCGGCGAAGCGCCCACGGCGCCCCCGGCGATTGCTATGACCTTAGCCACCGGTCCACCGCTTCAGGTCCCGGTGAAGTTGGGCTTGCGCTTCTCCATGAACGCCCGGGGTCCCTCCCGAGCGTCCTGACTCGCCATGACCTCCATGCCCAGTTCCAACTCACGGGCGAAAGCATCGGCCTCGGTGAGTTCGAGGGCGGCGGTCACCGAGGCTTTGATGTTGCGCACCGCCAGTGGGCCATTGGCAGCAACGCGCTCCGCTACCTCCTGCGCCACCGCCAGCGCCCCGCCACCGGGGGTGAGGTGGCTCGCGAGCCCTACCTCATACGCCCGCGCCCCCGTGATCGGGTTGCCCACAATGAGCATGTCCATCGCCACCGTGTACGGAATCTGGCGGGGGAGCCGGATCGTGCTGGCCGACATGGGGAACAGGCCCCGTTGCACCTCCGAAACGGCCAGTTGCGCGTTCTCCGCTACCACCCGGATGTCGAAGGCCTGGAGGATTTCCATCCCGCCGGCGTAGCAGTAGCCCTCCACCGCCGCGATGATCGGCTTCTTCACGTAGTGGTCCTTGAGGAAGCCTTTGTAAATAAGGGTGAAGTCCTGACGGATCCGTTCCTCGTACTCGTCCTCGGCCGGCTTGCCCGAGATGAGGGCGCCCACCAGCCGATCAAGGTCGGCCCCGGCGGAGAAGTTGCCGCCCGCGCCGGTCATCACTCCCACCCGCAGATCGTCATCGGCATCGAGGAGGTCCCACGCATCGCCCAGCAAGCAGAGCATCTCCGCATTGAAGGCGTTGCGCTTTTCCGGTCGGTTCAGCGTGATGGTGAGGACATGGTCGTGGCGCTCCACGAGGACAGCGGGGTCAGACATAGACCCAGTTTTAGCGGCCAGTGGCCGGCATCACCACCCGCCGCTCCAGCGACCCTGCGGGCCGGATCAGCGAAAGGCCGGGATGACGTGCTCGCCCATCATGCGGATCGTCTGCATGACGGCATCGTGGGGAATCTTGTAGGGGTTTACGAGGCACAGAAGTTGGTCGACCCCTGCCGCCTCGTACCGCTGGCAGGTCTCGATGCACTCATCGGGTGTACCCAGCACACAGGCGCCGATCCCCTCGAGGTAGTCAAGATCCATTAAGTCTAGGGAACCATCATCAGCCACCTGCTTCAGGTCGGCGGCGTACGCGTAGGAACCGAGATCGTGGCCGCGATCGGCCTGCATATCGGCCACCGAGGCGATGAGCCGCGCCCCGGCCTTCGGGTACCACTCAAAACTCTCGCGGGCCGTGGCCCGGGCTTCGGCAGTGGTGGGGGCGCACACCGCCATCGTGAAGGTGGATGCCTGGTTGTGCACGTAGGCCCCGAGCGGCGCGGTGCAGGTGGAGATGGCCTGTCGATAGATGTCGATCTTTTCCTTCACCTCTTCCGGGGCGACGCCCACCGCGAAGGAACACAGGCCCAAGCCGAGGTCGCCCACTTGCCGGTGGCCGTCTTCGGAACTGGTAGCCCCCCAGATCGGCGGGTGGGGCGACTGGATGGGCTTGGGCAACACGCGGCGGCGCGGCATCGACCAGTGCTTGCCCTCAAACTCGTACTCGTCGTTGGTCCAACAGCCCACGACGTGCCCGATCGCCTCCTGCCACATGGCCCGCGTGTCGGCGGGATCGATCCCGAAGCCCTCCAGTTCGGCCCGGGTAGACGAGCGGCCCGTCCCCATATCGACGCGGCCATTGGAGATGAGGTCGAGCACCGCCACCGACTCCGCCGTACGGATCGGGTGGTTGTACGGCTTCGGCATCAGGCGCACACCGAAGCCCAACCGCATTCGCTCGGTGCGGGCGGCGATGGCCCCGAAGAGCACCTCCGGATTCGAGCAGTGCGAATACTCCTCCAAGAAGTGGTGCTCCACCGTCCAAAACGCGTCCCAGCCGTATTGTTCCCCGGCCACCGCTTGCTCGATGGTCTGTTGGTAAGCCAGCCGCTCGGAATCCGGGCCCCACGGGCGAGGAACCGGAATCTCGTAGAACAAGGCGAAACGCATAGACAGTGTTCTACCCGAAAACAAAGGAGTATCTATGGTCACAGTCAGAGAAAAGGTCGTCATGGTGACGGGGGCGACATCGGGAATCGGTTTGGCCACCGCCCAGCGCCTGTTGGCTGACGGCGCCACCGTGGTAGGCGCCGACCTCGACGGCGGGCCCGGCGACCTCGGCCCCCGCTGGGCGTACATACCCACCGACGTGACCGACGAGGCCGCCGT
>CAMDIH010000102.1 GCA_945898515.1 Candidatus Neomicrothrix parvicella RN1
CGGCGGCGTAGTGCTTTTGAAACGCCTCGTCGCGGGGATAGTCCGGGTCGCAGGCGGTGAAGTGGGCACCGTTGGGTGCTTCGATCACGCCGTCTACCAGGAGGCGGCTGATTAGCAGCGACTGGGGTGGACCGGCCTGGGCGAGATCCTCGGTGGCCACGATGCGTTCGGCGGATAAGAAACCTTTGGTGGCGGCCCCGAGGAACAGGTCGTCCATGTAGGGGTCGGGGCCGAGGTACTGGCCGTTGCCACGGGCATCGGATCGGTTCATGTGGACGAAAGCGGCATCCATGACCAGGGCGGGCACGGCCACGAGTTCCTCGCCGTCATCGAAGGGGGACGTCACCATTTTCACTCGGTCGTTGTCGCGCAGAATGTCCGATCCCAATCCCACCCGGGTGGGGAGAAACGGCACCCGCCAGGCGGCGGCTTGCAGTCCGAGGAGGAACATGCCCTCGTCGTAGGGTTCGTCCTCGATCTCGCCGCGCTGGCGGGCGCCACGGAAGTGGGGTTCGAGGGGGATTGAGTCGAGTGAGACGAAGGCGTAAACGAGGCGCTTCACCTTCCCGGCGGCACACAGCAGGCCCACGTCGGGGCCGCCCCAACTCACCACGGTGAGGTCGGTGAGATCCGAGCGGAGCATGGCCCGCACCACTGACATGGGTTTGCGGCGTGATCCCCAGCCGCCGATCCCGATCGTCATACCGGAGGACAACTCCGCCACGGCTTCCTCTTCGGTGCAGCGTTTGTCTCTCGGTTCGGTCATCACTCGCTCGTATCGGTGGTGCGCTTGTCCACGAAGGCGTCGCGGTGTTCATCGGCCACGCCCGACAGGTTCAACTCGAAGGTGAAGCCCTGTTCGAAGCGGTACGAGCGCTTCACATCCCAGGGGTCGATGCCGTTGAGGCTTTCTTTGGCGGCACGGATGACGGTGGGGGATTTGGCGGCGATCTGGCCGGCCACTTCCAGGGCGGCGGTTCGTAGGTCGGCCAGCGGCACCACCGAGTGCACGGAACCGAAGTGGTGAAGTTCTGCCGCCGTGGCCGTGGCCGACGTGTAGACCATGGCGCGCATCTTGTGCTGGGGCACGAGGCGGCTGAGGTGGGTAGCGGCGCCGAGGGCGCCTCGGTCTACCTCGGGAAGGCCGAAGGTAGCGTCCTCCGCGGCCACGATCACGTCGGCGTTGCCCACCAGACCGATGCCGCCCCCAAGGCAGAAGCCATTGACGGCGGCCACCACCGGAACGGGGCAGTCGTACACAGCGGCGAAGGCGGCGAAACAACCCTTGTTGGCCCCGATGAGAGCGGCGAACCCTTCCGAAGTCTGCATCTCTTTGATGTCCACGCCCGCGTTGAAGCCGCGTCCCTCGGCTCGCAGCACTACCACCCGCACCTGCGGATGGCGGCCGGCTTCGGTGAGCAGGTCGGCCAGGCCGAACCAGCCCGCCACCGTCAGGGCGTTCACGGGTGGGTTGTCCATCACGATCTCGGCGATGCCGTTGTCGTGGATTGTGCTGGTGGTGGGCATGGTGTCGCCTCGGGTTTGGGTCTGACGGGGCGTCAGAAACCTAGTGGGCCGTCCCGGTCTGGTACACCTTCCAGCGGTGACTCTTACGCTCGACCTGCGCGGCCAGGTGGCCCTGGTGACCGGTGGCACGAAAGGTATCGGCGCGGCCATTGCTGATCGTCTGGCCGAGGGAGGGGCCACGGTGGTGGTCTGCGGGCGCAACGAGCCGTCCACGCCAACCCATGCCTTTCTGCCCTGCGACGTACGGAACCCCGATGAAGTCGCTGCGCTAGTGGCCCAGATCGTGGCCACCCACGGCCACTTGGATCTGGCCGTCAACAATGCAGGGGGGTCCCCCTACGCCGATGCCGACGAGGCATCCCCGCGGTTCAGTGAAGCGATTATCCGTCTGAATCTCCTCGCCCCGCTTCACGTGGCCCAAGCGGCCAATCGGGTGATGCAGCAGCAGGCGGGCGGAGGGGTGATCGTGAATGTGGCCAGCGTGAGTGCGGTGCGTCCGTCGCCGGGTACGGCCGCCTACGGCGCCGCCAAGGCCGGTCTGGTTAGCCTCACGCAGTCGCTCGCGGTGGAGTGGGCGCCGAAGGTGCGGGTGAATGCGGTGTCGGCCGGTTTGGTGGCGACCGCCGACAGCCTCGAGCACTACGGCGGGGCCGATGGTCTGGCCCAGGTGGCCGCCACGGTTCCCCTGGGTCGGTTCGGCACACCGACCGAGGTGGCCGATGCGGTGGCCTTCCTGGCTAGCCCTCTGGCGGGTTACGCCAGCGGGGCCAATCTGATCCTGCACGGCGGCGGCGAGTGGCCGGCCTTCCTGCGCTCGAACCAAGACTGAGCCTTCAGCCCACCGCGATAGACCCGAAGGTCCGGTTGGTTCGGCCGGGCCAGAGATAACTCGACGCTGTTGTGGAGAGGAAGAACAAGTCGGCGCTGCCCCGATTGGTCGTATCCATCGGCCCCGCCGCGATGACGTAGGTGCCCAGGACCGAAACGGCGCGGGCATCGATCCCGGTGGGGGTGGAATACCACACTTGGTCGGCGGCGGCTCCGGCAGCGACGATTGCTACGTCGCCGCGACCGTCGGCGTCGAAATCTCCGGCGATGGGCGTGCCGCTGAGCGGGCTGGTGGTGATCGAGCGCGAGGTGGCCACGGCGGCGGTGTCGAACTCCCATCGGGAGGTGACGTTGGAACCGGGGGCGTACCAGATGATGTCGGCTCGGCCGTTGCCGGTGGCGTCGGTTGCCACCGGCTTGTACCACCCATAAACGGGACGGTTGGCGACGGCCCACCCCTGGCCGGTGCTGCGCCAGAGGGTATCGGCTTCATCAGGGCCGGGGCCGTAGTGGAAGATGTCGGCGTCCCCATCGCCGTCGTAGTCACCTATGAGTGGCACCGCGGTCCCACTGTCCTGCCGCACGGCAGTGCTTACATGGCTTCGGTTGCGCTGGAAGTACCAGACGTAATCGGACGCGAGGCCGGTGCCGTAGAAAAAGATGTCGTCGGTGCCGTCCTTGTCGTAGTCGCCCACGTAGGTGAGGTAGGAACCACTGATCGTCAGGGATTGAGAGGTGATGGCACCGGTGGATTCGCTCCACCAGAGGTAATCGGGGGCGGAGCCACGCCCGTGCCACAGGATGTCGCTGCGACCGTTCCCGTCGAAGTCGCCACTGGTCGGGCGGTAGGTCCCCAAGACGTTCAGCGGCGTTTTGACCAGACTTCCGGCCCCATTTGAGCGCCACTGGGCGTCAGGCGATGAGCCCGGGCGGTACGAGAGTGGATCGGTGAGGCCATCGCCGGTGAGGTCGGGCGCGAGCAGCGTCGGCGGGATACCGGTTTGGTAGATGGGAACCAACTGGGCCACGCGAGTGCGGATGGTGCCCAACCGGGCGTACAGCTGGGCACCGGGACAGTCGGTGTTCTGCACGTCGCGGTGAGCGACCACGCGCGACAGGGTGACCGTACGGCCAGCGGCGTACTTGGATGACCCGGCGCTCGTATAGGGCACCGACGTTGATGGGTTAACACGGTGCAGGGCGAACTTCCATGCGATGACCTGCGCAACGGATTCCACCGTGGCGCTCGGGACGGAAGTGGAGCGGAAGTCGCCCAACACCACCACGCCCACCGAGCCGGTGTTGAATCCCTGAGCGTGCCCACCGCGCACCACTTCGCTGATGCCACCGGCCCGGGCTTCCCAGATCTTTCCGAAGCGATCGACGGCGAAGTTGTAGGCGATGTCGTCCCAGCCCTGAACGTCCTGGTGGTAGGCCTGGATCGCCCGGAGCAGCGCCGGCACTTCGGCGGCGGAGTAGGTGTTGGTGTTCACCGAGTGGTGGACGATCGCTACCTTGAGATCGGTCGTGAGGGACGGCTGGACGCGGGGGGCTCTGGCGCCCCAGGCGGAGCGGGGCGCGACGCTCGGGGCGGTGGCCGCCCCGGCGGGGGTCGATGTGACGGTGAGTGACCGTCGCCGGGGGTTATCACCAACGAGGTGGACGTCGGCGCTGGTGAGGCTCTCGGGCGCGTCGAGCTCGTAGGCATCGGCCCCCCCGAGCCACACGAGATCGCTGTGGGCGCCGGTTGGGGTTCCTTCGGTGCCCCGATCGGGAGCCTCGCCATCGACGAAGTGAACTTCCACCCACGGGGTCCAGAGACCGGCCACCTGGCCGCGCACCAGAACGGGCTGATCGGGGATGGCCGCCGCGGTGATACCGACCGCCTGGAACGGGCCGTCGTGGCGGCGGAGGTGGTTACGACCCACGCGGGCGTCGAGGGCGGCCCGCAGGGCGGGACCCTCGGTGCTGGTCGCGGCGGCGGGGGCGAGGGGCTCGGTGGCGAGGCTGGTTGTTCGAGGCTGAAATTCCACCCGGTGGGTGGTGACCCGCATCTCGGCGGCACTCACGAGTTCCGGGGTGGGAACGAGCACCAGCACCGTGGCTAACAGGGCCATCGCGAGGGCCAGGCGGTTTCTGCGCCGACCCTGCGGTGGGGCCACAGGAGTGATGGATCCGGAGTGAACAACGAGAGGCATGGCACTCCGGCGGTGAGGCTGATGAGACGTAGTGGATTGGTGGTCCGGGCTGATTCTACCGCCCGGTATCACGGGCTTCGACGCGGCAGCGCCCGGCCGAAGCCGGGCGCGGCTAGCGAGCTTGGGGTATGAGGTCAGCTGGCGCTGTTCGCCGATGCGAGCGGCTCCTCCGCACCGAATCCGGCCTTCTTCCGCTTGGAGAAGGCAACGGACGCGATGAGGATCACCAAGGCGACTCCGGCAATGGCCACGCTGGTGCCATTGGGAGAAGCGATGCTGGTCTCCTCGTCGAACGTCGAAAGTCCGAGCATGGCGGGGAGCATCAGCAACGAGACCAGGTTCATGACCTTGATCAACGGGTTGAGGGCCGGCCCGGCGGTGTCCTTGAAGGGATCGCCCACTGTGTCAGCGATGACCGCCGCCCGGTGGCCTTCGGAGCCTTTGCCCCC
>CAMDIH010000103.1 GCA_945898515.1 Candidatus Neomicrothrix parvicella RN1
ACCGGCGATGTCGATGGGCGGGAGCTTGGTGAGGGAGCCCGCCACTAGCGCGCTCCCGTCATCGGCCGGTACGACTGCTACCAAGAGCGGAGCGCGTATCGGCGAGCCAACCCGCCGTCTCAGGCACGCGCCGCTCGGCGCTCGGCGGCTTCCACACAATTTCTGAACAGCATGGCAATGGTGGTGGGCCCCACCCCGCCGAGGCGGGGGGTGATCCACCCGGCCACGTCCTCGCACGCCTCGTCCACGTCGGGGAGCAGTGTGCGCCCTTCGTAGCGCACGCCGCCGCCCACCACCACCACGCCGGGAGTGAGGTGTTCCGGGCGCAGGATGCCCGGCACGCCCGCGGCGGCGATCACGATGTCGGCTCGCTTGGTGTACTCCGGCCAGTCGGGCACGCCGGTGTGCACCACGGTGACGGCGGCGTTGGCGGTGGCCCGCTTTTGTGACAACAGCAACGCCAGAGGACGACCGAGGGTGGTGCCCCGACCGAGGATGCACACGCCCCGCCCGGCGACGGGAATCTCGTAGTGCGCCAACAGCGCCTCGATACCCGCCGGAGTGCACGACACCGGACCAGGCATCCCCAACGCCAGTCGTCCCACGTTGAGGGGATGGAGCCCGTCGACGTCCTTGGCGGGGTCGATGGCCAGCAAGGCGGCGTCGAAATCGATCTGCGCCGGCGTGGGGTGCTGCAGCAGCAGACCCGTCACGGCGTCGTCCTTGTTCATCTCCGCAATGGCGTCGAGTACCTCCGCCTGGGTGGCATCGTCGCCGAGATGCAGGTGCGGTGCGCTCATACCGAGAGAGGTGGCCCGCTCCTGCTTCATGCGGATGTAGCCCGCCGAGGCGCCGTCGGAGCCAATGAGGATCGTGCCCAGTCCCACCGGGTGGCCGGCGGCTACCAACGCCGCGATACGGGGAGCCAAGTTGGTGAATACGGCCTCGGCCACCGGTGCTCCCGGCATCATCGCAGCGCTCATGCGACCCACGCTAGGCGCGGTGGGGGCCCCTACCCCGGCCGCCTCCTAGTGCAGGAAGTGGCGCTCGCCGGTAAAGACCATCGCCAGGCCGAGTTCGTCGGCTTTGGCGATGGTGGCATCGTCTCGCACCGAACCCCCTGGTTGGATCACCACGGCCACGCCCGCCGCCGCGGCGGCCTCGATGCCATCAGGGAAGGGGTAGAAGGCGTCGCTCGCACAAGCGCCTCCGACCGCCCGGTGGGCGGCCTTGGCGGCGGCGATCTCCCCCGCCTCGACCCGGTTCTGCTGGCCGGCGCCGATACCCCACGCCACGCCGTCTTTCACCAGCACGATCGAGTTGCTCTTCACCCACCCCACCAGGCGCCAGGCCAACTCAGCATCGGCCCACTGCGCGGCGGTGGGTTGGCGCTGGGTAACCACCGACCAGGTGGCTCGGGGAGCGGCAAAGTGATGGGCGTCCTGCACCAGCCAGGAGCCGGTGAGTTGACGAATCTGGTGGGTGTCGGGGCGGGGCGGAACGGCGGTGAGCAAGCGCGTGTTCTTGCGCTTGGCGGTGAGCGCCTCGATCACCCCCGGGCCGTAGCCCGGGGCGATCACCACATCGGCTTGGGCGGCGGCCACCATGCACGCCGCGGTGGCGTCGTCCACGGGATGCGACAAGGCCACGATCCCGCCGAAGGCCGAGCGCTCATCGCACTCGAACGCCCGCTGATACGCCTCGGCCAACGTAGAGGCAATCGCCGCCCCGCAGGGGTTGGCGTGCTTGATGATGGCCACCGCGGGCTCACCGAAGGTGGCGGCGAGGTCATTGGCGAGTCCCCAGGCGGCGTCGGCATCGAACAAGTTGAGGTAGCTGAGCGCCAAACCGCCGTGCTGTTCCACGTCATCCCACCACGACGTGGAACCCATCTCGCGATAACGGGCGCCGGTCTGATGTGGGTTCTCGCCGTAGCGCAGGTCCTGCACCCGCTCGAGGGCGAGATGCCAAGTGGGCGGGAGGGGGTCGCCGGATACCTCGTCAAACCACTCCACAATCGAGGCGTCATAGGCGGCGGTATGGGCAAAGGCCTTGCGGGCCAGCGCCCGCTTCGTGTCATCGGTGAGCACCCCACCGGACCGCAGTTCTTCTACCACCCGCTGATAGTCGGCGGGCTGCGTGAGGATGCCCACGTCCTTGAAGTTCTTAGCGGCGGCTCGGATCATGGCGGGGCCGCCGATGTCGATCAGTTCCTCGGCACGGGTGGCACCGTGCTCGAACGACGACGTGTCGGCACCGAAGGGGTACAGATTGGACACCACGAGATCTATCGGATCGATGCCGTAGGTGGACATGTCGATCTGGTGATCGGGGTTGCGTCGATCGGCCAGGATCCCCCCGTGCACTTTCGGGTGCAGCGTTACCACCCGGTGCCCCAGGATCGCCGGGAAGCCGGTGAGGTCGGCCACATCGGTGACGGCGAGGTCGGCATCCCGCAGGGCCTGGGCGGTTCCGCCGCTGGAGATCAGGTCCCAGCCCATACCGCGCAGGTCGCGAGCGAGTTCGACAATGCCAGATTTGTCGTAGACGGAGAGCAGGGCGCGCATGGCGCGTTCACATCGCTTTCTGGAGAAGGGAGGGGTCGGAGAGGACCGCCCGAATGGTCTGAGGATAGAGACGCCGTTCCACGGCTTTGATCCGCTCGTGGAGGGCGGCTTCGTTGTCGCCGGGGAGCACCGGTACGGCCTCTTGAGCAAGGATCGGACCCGCATCCACCGCCAGGGTGGCCACGTGGATAGTGCAGCCGGAGACCTTCACGCCGTAGGCGAGGGCATCGCGCACCCCATGCCACCCCTTGAAACTCGGCAACAGGGCCGGATGGGTATTGAGAATGCGGGAGGGAAAGGCGTTGTGGATGGCTTCACCGAAGACGGTGCCGAAGCCCGCCATCACCACCAGTTCCACGTCGTAGGCCCCTAGGACCGCCACCACCGCTGCGGTGTAGCCATCTCGGTCGAAGTCGGTTCCGTAACTGGCCCGCTCCACCAGTTCGGCTCTCACCCCGGCCGCCACCGCTACCTCGGTGGCCGAGCAGGGCCGGTCGACCACCACGAGATCGACCGAAATGTCCTGCGACAAGATCGATTGGAGGAGGGTCCCACTGCCGGAAGCCAGCACGGCGATGCGCACACCACGAACCTACTCGGCTCCCACCCTCCCCTCGCCCGAGTGGTGGTAGCACCGATCATCCGTAACGGGGTCGACCCCGACCGTTACGCTAGGGGAGCGTCCTTAGTTCCCGAGAGAGGCGGACCCTATGGATCTGAAGAAATTAACCCTTAGCGACAAGGTGATCGCCGGTTCCGGGATCGTGTTGTTCGTCGCCTACTTCCTGCCCTGGTTCAAAATTGACTTCGGCGGCTTTGGCGGCGGTGGCTTTGGTAATACGACGGTCACCCTTAACGGAGGCGACGTGGGTTTCCTATGGGCCACGCTGCCGATGCTGATCGGCCTCGTGCTCACCGGGTTGGTGGTCGCCACAAAGCTCTTCGACGTGAAGATGCCCACCCTGCCGGTGCCCATGAGCCAGCTCTACCTCGGCCTGGGCTCCCTGGCAGCACTGCTCGTGGTCCTCAAACTCCTGATCGGGGAGGACCCGTCGGAGCTCGTGGATCGGTCCTACGGGCTCGTCCTGGCGGCTCTCGCGGCACTGGGCTTGGCGGCCGGTGGCTTCCTGAAGTTCAAGGACGGTGACGACGACGTCCCGTTGCCGCCCCCTCCCGGGGCCGCCCCGTTCTGATCCGCCGCCCATGATCGTGGGGCAGGCCCTGGCGACATTCGCGTCGATGATCACGTGAGGCTGGCGGCTGGCGATCGCCACGCCGGGGTAGCGGACCTCGGACCACAACTGACGCGGCCGCGTGCCCTCCCGTGTACTCAGACACCGGGCCCACCGCGACCGGGCCGTCGGGTCGCCGCCGGTCCGCCCGGCGGAAGTAGGCCGGTTATTCCCGGCTACAGGTCCTTGACGACCTCGACCATCAGGGTGCCGGCCTCGGTGGGGTTCTGACCGATACGCACACCGGCGGCGATGAGCGCTTCCTGCTTGGCCGCCGCGGTGCCTTTGCCCCCCGACACGATGGCCCCGGCATGGCCCATCTTCTTGCCCGCCGGAGCGGTGACCCCCGCGATGTAGGAAACCACCGGTTTGGTCATCTTGTCGGCGATAAAGGCCGCAGCTTCTTCTTCTGCGGATCCGCCGATCTCACCGATCATCATCACCGCTTTCGTGTCCGGATCGGCCTCGAAAGCCGCCAGACAGTCGATGAAACTGGTGCCCGGCACCGGATCGCCCCCGATGCCCACACAGGTGGTCACACCGATGTCGTTCAACTTCAACTCGTAGAGGGCTTGGTAGGTGAGCGTGCCCGAGCGGCTCACGATCCCCACGTTGGGCTGACCCTCCACCGGGGCCTTGGCGATGTGGCCGGCGGTGATACCGATGTTGGCCTTGCCGGGGCTGATGATGCCGGGGCAGTTGGGCCCGAGGAGCCGAACGTCGGGGAAGTCCTGGGCCAGTTTGTTGAAGAACCAGGCCTCATCCTGGGCCGGTACGCCCTCGGTGATCGCCACGATGAGCTTCACGCCGCCCTCGGCGGCCTCCATCACGGCATCCCTCACCCCCGGGGCCGGGATGAAAATGCACGACGCAGTTGCCCCCGTCGCCGCCACCGCCTCGGCCACCGACGCATACACGGGGATGCCGTCGACGTCTGAGCCCGCCTTCTTGGGGTTGGTGCCGGCCACCACCTGGGTGCCGTAGTCACGGTTCAGCAGGCCATAGAACTTTCCCTGGGCCCCCGTAAGACCCTGGTACACGACCTTGGTCTTGTCATCTACGAAAATAGCCATGAATCATCTCCTACTTTCCGGCGCCGGCGGCGGCGACGACGGCTTCGGCGGCTTCCACCATGGTGGGCTTGAGTTGCAGCATGTCGGACAGATGGGGTTCGAGCA
>CAMDIH010000104.1 GCA_945898515.1 Candidatus Neomicrothrix parvicella RN1
CCGGAGCAAGGTCAAACGTGGGAGGGCCGGTCCGGCCGATCTCCCCAGGTAGACCGCACAGATGGATGGCCACCCCTGAGGCGCAAGCCGAGGGACAGAACCCCGCCTACAAGCCGACTTACCGTCACCACCAGCTCTGACCAGGGAAAACGCCTAGAGCGCCTCGCTCTGGGATACGCCCGGGACACCAGAGAGGCCCCGCGCAGAATCGGGCGGCTCCACGGTGTCTCGATTGCGTGGGGTCAGGTCATGACAGATGGGGGCTTCCGCGTCGATGGTGTGGAGTTCGTCGCCGAGGACAACTACCAGTGGTCACCCCGGCCCTTGCGTCGTCACTGACCCCGAGGCACATGAAGTTCCGCCAACTACCCACTCAGATGTCCTGAGCGCGCCGCCAGATCCTAAGGTCACCCAGGTCCGGCTTGTCGCCCCCTGTGTTCTTCCTACCGCCTCCGAAAGATGACCCCATGACCTTGTTCCCCGACTTCGCGGTCGCCTGTGGCGAGGAGGGCTCGGATCCGACCGTCCTGCACGATGGCGCGGTCGTACGCGTGGACGAGTTCGCCGCCAGCGGCCATCTCGATCATCAAGACAATGACCTGGCGGCGGTACGCCACCTCGGGGTGAAGATTTGGCGCTACGGCATGCCCTGGCGCCTCAGCGAACCTGAACCCGGCCACTACGACTGGACGCTTTGGGACCGCGCTCTTGAGTCGTGCTCCCGCCATGGGTTGGTGCCCGTGATCGATCTCTGCCACTTCGGGCTCCCCGACCACTACCAGGGGTTCTGCGACTCGGCCTGGGTAGAAGGCTTCGGCCGCTACGTCGACGCTTTCGTCGCTCGCTACCCCGACCCACTGTTTTTCACGCCGGTGAACGAGCCGATGATCACCGCGATGTCATCCGGGTTCCTCGGTGTCTGGAACGACCGGCGGACCTCACGGGCCGACTACATGACCGCCCTGGCCCATGTGACCCTGGCCAACCTCGAGGCACTCGCCCGGATCAACGCCGATCGGCCCGCATGGTGGATCGGCGCCGAAGGCTTTGGCTGCCACATCGCGGTGACGCCCGACGACGAGCCCGCCGCCGAGCAGGCACGGGCCCTCCAACAGCTCGTGTGGGACCTGCACTTTGGCGTAACCCCGCGGCCCGAGGTCGCCGACGTGGATCTCGTCGACCCGACGATCCTCGGGCGCATCGCCAGCCTCGCCGGTCCCACCGAACGGGTCGTGGCCGGGCATGACTTCTACCCCGTGAGCGTCACGGTCCACGGCCACCGGACCGACCCGCTCACCATCGACGAACGCATGGCGGCCTACGAACGAGAAGCCACCGCCTGGCATGCGCGCTATCGACGCCCGTTTTGGGTGGCCGAGACCTCCAACCTCGGACTCGATGTCGCCGACGGTCCGGTCTGGCTCGACAAACTCGTGGCCGCGCTCGACCGCCTGCGCGCCAACGGCCTCCCGGTGCACGGCCTGTGCTGGTACAGCCGGGGCGACCAGTACGACTGGCACACCATGTTGACCCGACCGGTCGGCGAGATCACCGAGGTCGGCCTCTTCGACGCCGCCCGCCGGGCCCGTCCCGTCGCCACCGCTTACGCCCGGCTGGCCGCCGAACGCTCAGCAGACTGAATCCACCGCGCTCAGATGCGGGCGATCACCAGCGTTGGCGGGCTTCCTCGGCCAAGCCCGCCCAAGCGCCGAAGGTCAGCGCCAGCCCTCGGGAGGACAGGTGGTAGGTGTCCCCAAGGGGCACAATGGCAATGTGAACTACGCCAGGTCGCAGGAGCGCCGGGGAGCGATCGAATGCGGGCTCGCCGCGGTGCTCTTCGGCGTCACGGTACCGCTGGCGGCCCGCGTTGCCGATGATGTGAACGCCCCGACCCTGGCGGGGCTTCTCTACGTGGGTGCCGCTCTGGCTGTGTTCCCGTTCGCCTTGAGAGGCGGGTCGGTGGCTGGGGTCGTGCGCCGCGGCGGTCGGTCGTTAGTCGTGGCGGTAGCCGCGGGCGGCTTTCTGGGGCCGCTGCTGCTGGCGGCGGGTCTCAGTCGCACTCCCGGCGCGACGGCATCGCTGTTGTTGAACTTCGAACTCGTTGCCACCGTGGTGCTGGCTGCGATGTTCTTCGGTGAGCACATCGGGCGCAGGATCGCGACGGGATCTGCGTTGGTGGCCGTCGCGGGGGTCACGCTCGGGTGGTCGGGAGCACCCGAGCTGCGGCTCGGGGCCGTCCTCATCGTCGGTGCGTGCATCTGTTGGGGCCTCGATAACTGCGTCACCGCCGAGCTCGACACCATCGCTCCGCACCAGATCACACTCGCCAAAGGCGCTGTCGCGGGCACCACGAACCTGCTTGTGGGTATCGCGATCGCCGGTGCCCTGCCGCCGATGGGGATCGCGCTGGGCATCCTGGCGCTCGGGGCCGTGGGCTACGGCGCGTCGATCACCCTGTGGGTTCGCGGCGCCCATCACCTGGGGGCGGCGCGTGGGCAACTCATCTTCTCCACAGCGCCCTTCGTCGGTGCTCTCATTGCCTGGTCGGTGCTGGGTGAAGCCATCGAGCCCAACCAGCTCGTCGCCATGGTCCTTGCGCTGGGGGGTGTGTCGCTCGTGCTCCGGTCAGGCCACGAGCACGAACACCGCCATCTGCCGGTGAAGCACTCGCACGAGCACGAACACGACGTCCACCACCAGCATCACCATCCGCCCGTACCGGTCCGGCACACCCACCAGCACCTCCACGAGCCGCTGGTTCACGCACACCCCCACGTCCCCGACCTGCACCATCGCCACGCGCACGGGGCCGCGTTCGGTTACCCTTCCACCTCAGTTGCCCCGATCGTTTCGGAGGAGGACCCACGGTGAGCGATGCATCCCAGGGCGCCGGCTGGTGGCTGGCGTCAGACGGCAAGTGGTACCCACCGCAGTCCGCCGTAGGTAGCCGCGAACCGCCTCCTATCGGGAGCGGGACCAACTCTGGGCCACTGGGCCAGCAGAAAAGCATCGGCTTGCAGATACTTTGGTCGGTTCTAACGTTGGGGCTCTACGGGATCTACTGGGCCTACGAGTGCCACGAGGAGATCAAGACGCACACGCGAGAAGGCGTCGGGGGGCCCGTGGGTGCCCTCATCTACTTCTTGGCCGGGTTCATCACCTTGTTCCTGCTCCCGATTGAGATCGAGAAGATGTACCACCGCGATGGTCGCCAAAGTCCGGTGCGAGCGACCACCGCTTTTTGGATCCTGCTCTTTGGGATCCCGTGGTACGTGAAGTGCCAGGGAGCCCTGAACCACTACTGGGCAGCCAAGGGGGCCCCCGCACCGTAGATAGGCTCGCCACGCGGGCTCCTCCACGAGCCGACTCGGATCAGCGGCGCTTCGCCTTGCGTCCCTGGCCGGGTTTCAACCCCTTCGTGGCCCGTTCGAAGGGGAGCGGTTACAACGGCAAGAGGCCGATCTGCTTCTCCCCCGCTTATGAGGAGAGCGAGGAAGAAGCAGAAACGACCTGCCCTAAGGATTACCGTTGACGCACCCAGCCGCCAGAGCCGTTCGGCCTATTTTCGGGGTGACGGGACCTGCCGCCGTTGAGACCAGCCTCGATCGCACCTTCCCCCTTTGCCTAGGCGGGTTGGCCTCTGCGCTGGTCAGTGACCTTCCAAATGAGCGGTTTCGTTGAACCCATGGAGCGACACCCGAGGCGAGGTAACCACCCTGGTAATCGAGGCCGGAGCGACGAACGACCGCCACGCCACGTCGTCGCCCACGCCCAACGCCCAGGCCATAGCCGCCTTGATCGGTGACACGTGCGTGACCACCGCCACATCCGAGCCCGCCGCGGCCGCCGCGAGATCCTCCGCCGCCGCTCGCACCCGAACCCCCAGTTGAACCAGGGACTCCCCTCCCCCCGGGCGAAAGTTGCTGTCGGCTTGCCACGCGGTCCATACGGACGGCGGAACCTCGGCGAGTGGGGTGCCGTCGAGCGTGCCGTAATCCAACTCGATCCAGCGCTCATCGATCTCCACCGGAAGGCCAAAGGCCGCCGCCGTCTCCTGGGCCCGTCGGAGGGGGCTCGCCACCACCCGAACCACGCCGGGGAGCGCCGCCGCCAAGGCCCCCGCCTGGCGCTGCCCCAGGGCATCGAGGCCCGGATTGATTCGCCGCCCCTGCAACAACCCCGACGCGTTGGCCTCGGTGCGACCGTGGCGAAGGATGATCAGCATGGGGCCTTCACCACGGAGGAACGATGTCCCGGCCAATCTGACCAGAGCGCAGAAACACCCGTCGGCGCGCCGGTTCCTCCAGACGGAACCGGCGGTACCCCCAGACGCAGGCCGCCAACCCCACCAGTTCAAACATTCCGTTCAGGGCCAACCCCCGGCCCCCCTCCCCGAGGGAAGCGGTCGACCACGACGTGCCGAAGAACGGCCACCAGAACGCCTGCGTGTCGGCCCAGGCGCCGTCGAGCACCAGATGCAGCAGCATCCCGATCGGCAGACCCAGCCAGCGGCGCTGCCGCCGCCGCTGGCCCCTGGCGCCCAGCATGACGACCACCAAGACGATGGCCGCCCCGCTCAGGCTATGGGCCAGGCGCGGACCCCCCAGGGGAAGCTCAGCCAGGGGCAGGATGCTGCCGAGGGCCACCAAGCGATAGTCCACCGACGGGCTCCCGAAGACCGCCCACACCACAAGAATCGACGGGCCGATAAACCAAAACAGCACCTCAGCGCGCCAGGAGACGGCCGCACTCTTCGCAGTGCGCTGCCTCATCATCGGCGAGTTTCTTCAGGCGATCCAACTCCACCGCCGACAGCCCGAGGTGGCAACCGCCACAGGACCTCCCCGCCAGTCGGGCGATCCCGATACCCCCACCTTGGGTTCGCAGCGT
>CAMDIH010000105.1 GCA_945898515.1 Candidatus Neomicrothrix parvicella RN1
GTGTGGACGACATCAGGGGTTACCCCGGCGCCGGCCATCAGGTGTCCACCGGCGGCGGCCTGGTGCTCTCCCAATGGGGTGAGGGCGGCATCCCACCAGCCCGTGAAGAGATTCAGCTTGTTCCACTCGCTCTCACCATGGCGGAGCAACACCAACCGGTAGGTCATGGGGGTGATGGTACGTGCCCTCTGCACCGACGAGGAGAACAGGCCCCGGGGAGGGGCCCAGCGCCGCCGTACACCCGCTCCAGCGACCCCCGGCTGAGCCAAAGTTGCTAATGAGTGACTCAGGTTCTATGCTGGCCAACGACTCACTTCTGTAGCATCTCGTGGAGGACCCCCCATGCCCAAGGCTGTCGGTATCGATCTCGGCACGACCAACTCCGTCGTTTCGGTCCTGGAGGCCGGCGATCCCGTGGTTATCCCCAACTCGGAGGGGTCTCGTACGACCCCTTCCGTGGTGGCCTTCTCCAAGGGTGGCGAGGTGCTGATGGGAGAAGTGGCCAAGCGCCAGGCCATTACCAACCCAGATCGCACGATCCGTTCGGTGAAACGTCATATGGGCACGAGCTGGACCACGGAGATCGACGGCAAGAAATACACCGCCCAGGAAATCAGTGCCCGCACCTTGATGAAGCTGAAGCGAGACGCCGAGGCCTACCTGGGCGACACCGTCACGCAGGCCGTCATCACCGTGCCCGCCTACTTCGACGATGCCCAGCGCACCGCCACGAAGGAAGCCGGCCAGATCGCCGGTCTTGAAGTGCTGCGCATCATCAACGAGCCGACCGCCGCGGCGTTGGCCTATGGGCTGGATAAAGAAGGCGACGCCGACCAGACGATTCTGGTGTTCGACCTGGGGGGCGGCACCTTCGATGTGTCGATTCTTGAAATCGGGGATGGCGTGTTTGAGGTGAAGAGCACCCACGGTGACACGAAATTGGGGGGCGACGATTGGGACCAGAAGGTCATCGACTGGTTGGTTGAGCAGTTCCGCGCCGCCCACGGCGTGGATCTGGCCAAGGACAACATGGCCACTCAGCGCCTCAAGGAGGCCGCCGAGAAGGCCAAGATCGAACTGAGTCAGGTGCAGAGCACGCAGATCAATCTGCCCTTCATCACGGCCACCGCCGATGGTCCGCTTCACCTCGACGAGCAGCTCACCCGGGCCAAGTTCCAGGATCTCACCGCCGATCTCCTCGAGCGCTGTCGCACGCCGTTCGAGCAGGCCATCAAGGACGCTGGCCTCACCAAAGACCAGATCGACCACGTGATTCTCGTGGGTGGCTCCACGCGCATGCCAGCCGTGGCGGAAATGGTGAACAGCCTCACCGGCAAGGAGCCCAATAAGAGCGTGAACCCCGATGAGGTGGTGGCGATCGGAGCGGCGGTGCAGGCGGGCGTGCTCAAGGGTGAGGTAAAGGACGTGTTGCTGCTCGATGTCACGCCGCTGTCGCTCGGCATCGAGACGAAAGGTGGCGTGATGACGAAACTCATCGAGCGCAACACCACCATCCCCACTCGCCGAACCGAAGTGTTCACCACCGCCGAGGACATGCAGCCGTCGGTGGAGATCCACGTTCTCCAGGGCGAGCGCGAGATGTCGCAGTTCAACAAGACGCTCGGCAAGTTCCAGCTCGTGGACCTGCCCCCTGCCCCACGGGGCATGCCCCAGATCGAGGTCACCTTCGACATCGATGCCAACGGCATTGTGCACGTGTCGGCCAAGGACCGAGCCACCAACAAAGAGCAGTCGATGACCATCACGGGCCAGTCGAGCCTGGATAAAGACGCCATCAGCCAGATGGTGAAAGACGCCGAGGCTCACGCCGAAGAAGACCGGCTCCGCCGGGAGGAGGCGGAGGTACGGAATAATGCCGACACCCTCGTGTATCAAACAGAGAAACTGCTCAAGGAGCAGGGCGACAAGATCGAGGGTGAGGAGAAGTCCACGGTTGAGGGCCACCTCGCCGATCTCAAGAGCGCCGTCAGCGGCAGCGACAACGACGCCATCAAGACCGCCACGGAGGCGCTCGTCACCTCGTCGCAGGGCTTCACCCAGAAGCTCTACGACGCCGCGGCGGCGGCCGATCGTGACGGAGGCGGGGCGGAGAATCCTTCCGATGACGACGTAGTGGACGCCGAGATCGTCGACGACGAGCCGCAGGCCTAGCGGCGATGGAACCCGTTGACGACGTGTTCGTGGAGCCCGACGAGATGGATGACGGCTCCCCGGCAACGCTGGCGGAGGAGCTTTCGGTGGAGTCTCTCGTGAGCAACTTCGAGAGCGTCACCAGCGAGCGCGACCAGTTCCGCGAGGCCTATCAGCGAACGGCGGCCGATTACGAAAACTTCCGCAAGAACACGCAGCGGCGGCAAGACGACGAGGTCACCCGGGCCTTGGGGGGCTTTGTGGAGCGCCTGTTACCGGTGCTCGATGCCTGCGATGGTGCCCTTGCCCATGGCGGTGGCGAAGCCGCCCCGATCATGGTGGCTCTCCTGACTGCCTTGGAGAAGGAGGGCCTGGCGCGGGTAGACCCGCTCGGCGAGGTATTTGACCCCACGGTGGCCGAGGCGGTCGTGCACGAGCCTGGGGCCGGGGGAGAGCACGTGGTGGCCGAGGTGATGAGGGCGGGCTACACCTGGCAGGGTCGCGTGTTGCGCCCCGCCATGGTCAAGGTAACGGATTAGAGATTCCGGATGGCTCCTCAGCGTGAGTGGTTCGACAAGGACTACTACCGCGTGCTTGGTGTGGCGGCTACGGCGTCGACCAAAGAGCTCAAGAGCGCCTACCGGGCGTTGTCCCGGAAATATCACCCGGATGCCAACCCGGGCGATGCCAGTGCTGAGGAGCGTTTCAAAGAGGTATCGGCGGCTTACGACGTGGTCGGCACCCCTGACAAGCGCAAGGAGTACGACGAGGTGCGCCGGTCCGGACCGACCCCTTCTGGGTTCCCGGGCGGGGGCGGCGGATCGCCAGGGTTTCCCAATGGCGGGGGGGACCTCGGCGACATACTGGGAGGACTGTTTGGGGGGAGGAGCCGAGGGGGTGCGCGCGGTGCTCGCGGTGGTGGTCCCCACCGGGGTCAAGATTTGGAGACCGAGTTGCACCTTGCCTTCGAAGATGCCGCCGCCGGTGTAACCACCGCAGTGCATCTCACGAGTGACGCCGTGTGTCATGACTGCCACGGCTCCGCCGCCAAACCCGGCACGGCCGCCCATCCCTGCGGCAGTTGCGGCGGGCACGGGGTGGTGTCGGATAACCAGGGCTTGTTTTCCTTCTCTACCCCCTGTGCGGCCTGCGCAGGACGGGGGGTAACCATCGACGACCCGTGTCCCACCTGTCGGGGCACGGGGGTGGAGCGCCGCCTTCGGGAAGTGAAGCTCCGAGTGCCGGCTGGCGTTGATGAGGGCCAACGCATTCGCCTCAAGGGACGAGGGGGGCCAGGGCGCAACGGTGGACCGGCCGGGGATCTCTACGTGATTGCCCATGTGGCTCGGCACCCGCTGTTTCAGCGCAAGGGCATCGATCTCACCATCGCCGTGCCGGTTACCTTTCCCGAGGCCGTCCTCGGCGCCGACATTGTGGTGCCTACCCTCACTGGCTCGCCCGTCACCATCCGCGTGCCCGCCGGCACGCGCTCGGGCCGCACGTTCCGGGCCAAGGGCAAGGGTGTGGGCACCCCCAAGGGCACGGGGGATCTCCTCGTCACCGTCGAGGTGGCGGTCCCGTCCAAAGTGTCAAGCGCAGAGCGCAAAGCACTCGAAGCCTTCCGAGCGGCCTCTGACGGGGCTTCCCCTCGTGAGCACCTGGGGGTCTGATCGCTATGGCCACGCCTCCCGAACGAGCCGTCTACATCATCTCGGTCGCCGCCGAACTGTCGGGGCTGCACCCGCAGACGCTACGGATCTATGAACGCAAGGGCCTCGTGGATCCTGCGCGAACCGGCGGGGGGAGCCGTCGCTACAGCGACGCCGATATTCTGCTCCTCGGCCGGATCCAGGAACTCACGAACGAAGGCTTGAACCTGGCCGGCGTGCAGCGGGTTCTTACCCTCGAGGCTGAACTAGCCGCCGCCCATCGGGCGCTGCAGGTGGAGCGGGATCGAGCCGAGCAGGTGGTGGAACAGACCCACCGTCAGTACCGCCGCGACCTGGTGCCCCTGCATCAGTCGATGGTCGTGTTTCGGCGCGATTGATCAGCGGCGGAAACGCCGGGAATCACCAGGGCTGATCGTGACGCTGGTGACGGTCGTAGCCAGCGCGCCTTGAGCCGGGACGTGAACCGTTCCGGTGGTGGCTTCATCGCTGGCGGCCGAGGGGGTGCGGGCCGGTGATGGGAGCGAGGCCCCCGTAGCGGTGGCCGAGGACCCAACGGCATTCGCGGCCGAGGTGGTGGCGCGCCTGGTGGCGGCGGGTGAGGGCGCCGCTCCGGACCGTGCGGGCCGCGTCTTCGTGGAGCGGAACTTCACCTGGGCGGAGAACAGCCAACGACTGGAGGGCGCGTTGGAAGCCGCCCAATTGGCCTGGGCGGCCCGCCGTCGAGTCGGCTGAGCCCGCCGCCCCGCGACGCCTTGCGGCCGGTGCCGAGTCAGACGCGCCCGGCTCGTTTCGGTGGCCAGATGACGACCTCTACCTGCCCCGCGAGGGCGTCAATGGGGACCGGCCCGAAGGTGCGGCTGTCCACCGATCCGACCCGGTTATCACCGAGGACCAGCACCATCCCAGCGGGCACCTCGATAGGGCCGAAGGCTGGCGTAACGGTGGAACCGCGCCAGGGGTCGTCGATCACTTCGCCGTC
>CAMDIH010000106.1 GCA_945898515.1 Candidatus Neomicrothrix parvicella RN1
CTCGCCACTGAGCTTGCTTGGAACTTCGACCCCCCGGATGAGTTGCCCGATGGTGCAGGGCATCGAGGGGGGACGACTGATCGAATACCATCGAGGTATGCCTTCCGGTCGCCCGCGTACCGTTGATGAGATTCCTGTCGCGCACACCCCGCCGGGTGGATTTGGGGGCACCTTCCCCGAGCCGGTCCTCGAGGGGTGCACCGAGCCGATTGTGGAGGGAGCCCCGGACTTGCGCGGATTGTGGCGCGCCGTGGGCGCCGAACGCGCCGGGGTCCCGGTGGCCCACGATGATCCAATCCTCACCTACGTCGAACGTATAGAGCAATGTGCGGACCGAATCATCGACATGGGGGGCGGAACCATTGCCGATGCCCGAGCCGATGGCACGGAGGAGCGCGGGGTGCATGACGTTTCGGTGTTCGACTTCACGACCCCGATCCACGTGATCGCCACCTACGAGAACGACGCGTTCATTCTGCGCCCCGTCGGCCTCCCGGGCCTCGAGGTAACACGACGGCTCGATGCCGAGGGACGAATGGTGTGGACGAGGCCGGATGGCGGTGGTTTGGTGGTCACGCTCGAGCGGGTGGGAGACGGCTCCGGCACTCCCGTCAACACCTTCCTGGGGCCCCGGCGATCGGGCTGATTCCGCCCGGGGAGTCAATCCCAGGCGGTGGTGGGCGCACACCGGTGAAACGGGTCGAAGAACCATCTCGGCAGTCCATGCCGCTTCAGGTCTGATCATCGTTCTCCCCGGTTTACCCGGGGCGCCCCAACGCCTGACCTCGGGGGGGGTCGCTCGGCCCGCCCCAGGGCGCGAAAACCGCAGGCACTGATGGGGAGGCTTGTAGAATTGTGGACGATGACTCTCAAAGGAGACGGTTCGTGATTGCTGGTTTCAGGAAGTTTGTCATTCAGGGCAACGTGGTGGACCTCGCCATAGGCGTTGTGATTGGTGTTGCCTTTGCCGCTCTGATCAAACAGTTCACCGAGTCGTTCATAACCCCTCTGATCAACCTGGTCGCCGGTGGCGGCGATAAGGCGGGGACGTTCACCATCAACCAGCAGGTGTTCGACTACAGCGCCTTTTTCAGCGCGGTGATCACGTTCGTGATCACCGCGGCCGTCATCTACTTCGCGGTCGTCGTCCCGATGAACGCGCTGAAGAGCCGCCGCTCCGCTGGTGTTGGGGAACAAGACGTCCCCCCCACCCCGGAGGAGCGAATGGTCGAACTGCTCGAGCAGATCGCCCAGAAGTAGCCAGCGAGCCCACGGCACAACCACCGCGGTGGGTGTGTGTGGGCACTCCGAAGATCACGCCTTGTGGGGGCCTCGAGGTAAGAGGTCGCCCAGTACGGCGCGCTCGTTCGTGCCGTCGGGATCGACAGCTACGACCATGAGATCGCCGCCACCGAGCTCTAGCCCTACCTGAAGACACGCGCCACAGGGAAAGGTGAGCGCTCCGCTTGTTCGGGGTGATGCCACCACCAGAGCCGTGGGCCGCTCCCCCGAGGCGATGGTGGCGAACAACGCCACTCGCTCGGCGCACATCGCCAGACCCAGCGACACGTTCTCAACGAGCGCGCCCGTGACGATGGTGCCACTCGTGCTCCGCACCGCCGCGCCCATGCGGAACCCCGAATAGGGCGCATAGGCTCGCTGTCGCGCCGCCAGCGCCGCTTCGATCAACTCGCTGATGTCCACCGAGCCTCCGCAGGGGCCGATGCGGCGGTGACATCGCGAGGGGCAGGGCACCGCTGGTAGGGCACAACCGCGATCCAAGCCATGCCGGAGGGTATCGGGGACGAGCGCCGGTGATGACATTTCACCCCCGCCGAGTTCGGGGTTGGCCTGGGTGCCTGGGTGGGCCTGATCGACGGGCAAGCCGCCCCCGACCGGCCGGGCCAGGTTCACCCCAAGGACCCTGCCTCCCGGGCCCGCTGGGCCAAACGAGGCCGAGATTCCGGCACTCCTTCGCTTGGCGTCGTCAACCTTTAGCGTAGGCACCGAGCTCGCGTGGCCCACTATGGGAGCGAACCACCGATGGGAGACGACATGGACAGCGATCCTGACAAGCGACAGCGGGGCCTTGAGGTGATGGCTTCGGTCTACGGATGGCCGGGGGTGGGCGACGGCCCGGGAGACTTCTTCGGGTACACCGTTGAGCACCTCTTCGCCGAGATCTGGGAGCGAGAAGGGCTGTCGTATCGCGACCGTCGCCTGCTGTTGATCGGGCTGCTGGTGGGTCGGGGAATGGACGACGTACTCGGTTTGCAACTCGAGGCGGGCTTGGGCAACGAGGAGTTGTCGGCTCACGAACTGCGGGAGATCGTGATCTTCCTCACGCACTACGCCGGTTGGCCCAGCGGGGCCAAGATGAACAGCGCCGTCGAGACCCTCATCGCCACCGCCGCCACGCGCGCCGCCGAGTGAACTTCCCCCTGTCCTCAGCGGTTAGCTGATCTGCACGTTGGTGGTAGACGGAGGCAGGTGGGGGGTGCCGTCTCGCATGGGGGGGAACTGGAAGGTTGCCGCCGTGGTGGCGCGGGTCATGGTGGTGATGGGTGGTTCCTCGAGCGTCACGTTGTCGTCGTCGATGGTGATTTCCCAGCGACAGTGCGGCACGCGATCAGCCGGCAGACGGGGCGGGCGGTGCACATGAGTGATGTGGGCTTTGGGGTTCACGGCCTGCGCAGTGGGGTCGAAGGTGGCGTCTTCGATGGTGTGGCACATGCCGGTGATCGCCCGCTCTCCCCAGGGCTCCACGTCCATCAGCGCCCCGCACGACCGCAGTTCGAAGAACCCGTGCGTGTCGTCCACTACCTCGTAGCGCACGTCGAGATAGTGGTGCGGGAAGCCGGGATCTAGTTGCAGCGATTTGAAGATGGCCTCCACGCCGTCGCCCTGAATGCCCAGCGCCGCTCGCAGTCGCTCGTTGTAGATAGGTGATGCACCGCGCCACTCTTCGATGGCCAGTTCCTCCACTACCTCTTGCCCGTATTTGATGCCGATGGCGGCGCACATGGAGCGATCGAGCAGGTGCACGATCATGGCGTACTCGCGCACCAGGCGCACGAGGGCCTCCTTGGACAGGTCTTCGTAGCGGAAGTCGGGGTCGAAGGGCCCGCTGTAATCGGCTCGGTCGTAGAGGTTCTCAGGGTGATTGCTAGACGGCATGAGGCGAGACTACTGTCTGGACACATGTCCAGTACGGCGGTTCCAGTCCCGGCCCGCCGCGCCGCGGCCGGCCAAAGATCAGATCGGGTTGACGCCCTCGTGGACGCAGCCATGACCGAACTCCGCCAGCACGGCTACGACGGCCTCACCGTGCGCAACGTGGCGCGCCGAGCCCAAGTGTCACCCGCCAGTGCCTACACCTATTTCGCCTCCAAGGATCACCTGGTGGCCGAAGTGTTCTGGCGGCGCCTGCAACGGCTACCGGCGCCGCCCAGTAACGGTTCGGTGGGCGAACGATTGTCGTGTGCTCTCGCCAACCTGTCGTTGCTCATCGCCGAGGAACCCGCCCTCGCCGCCGCCTCCACCACCGCCGTGCTCGCCGCCGATCCCAACGTGGGTCGGCTACGCGGTCGCATCGGGGCCGCCTTCAACGACTACCTCGCCAGTGCGCTCGGGACGAACGCCAACCCCGCTGTGTTGCGGACGCTGAACCTGGCCCTGGCGGGTGCATTGTTGCAGGCGGGCATGGGGTATTTCACCTACTCCGAACTAGCCGACCGGATGGACGAAGTGGCCGTGTTGGTTCTGCGGGGGGCGGCATGACGGCGCTGGTCTACAACCCGTACCACTACGAGATGCACGAGGACCCCTTCCCTACCTACCAACGTCTGCGCGACGAAGCCCCGGTGTATCGCAACGAGAGCGACAGTGGCGGTTTTTGGGCACTCTCGCGACACGCCGACGTGGTGGACGGTTTTCGCGACAGCGCTCGCCTCTCATCCGCCCACGGGGTATCGCTCGATCCGGCGGCCTCCGGGCCGCATGCCCACCGAACGATGTCTTTTCTGGCGATGGACCCGCCCGGGCATGGGCGGATGCGGGGGCTCGTATCGCGAGGCTTCACGCCGCGCCGAGTCGCCGAACTCGAACCCCGTATTCGTGAACTCACCCGCTCGTACCTCGCGGTGGCGATCGAACAGGGAACCTTCGATTTCGTGGATGATCTGGCCGGCAAACTTCCGATGGATGTGATCAGCGAACTGATCGGCGTGCCCGTGGCCGACCGCGACGAACTGCGCCGCCTGTCGGACCTGTTGGTGCACCGGGAGGAAGGCATGGACGACGTGCCCCCCGCCGGGGTGGATGCCGCTTTCGCCCTGGTGGCCTACTACGCCGACATGCTCAGGCAGCGGCGGATGGCGCCCACCACCGACCTCACCTCGGCCCTCCTCGCCGCCGAGGTAGACGGCGACCATCTGACCGACGATGAGATCATGGGCTTCCTGTTTCTCATGGTGGTGGCCGGGAACGAGACCACCACCAAACTGCTCGGCAACGCCTGGTACTGGGCGTGGAAAAACCCCGATCAGCGGGCTAAACCCTTCCGGGATCCGGCGCGGGTGCCAACCTGGATCGAAGAGACACTGCGGTACGACACGTCGACGCAGATGCTGGCCCGGACCGCCATCGAGGATGTGACCCTGCACAACACCACTATTCCTGCCGGTGACCGCGTGCTGCTGGTCGTCGGATCAGCCAACCGCGACGAGCGGGTCTTTGCGCAGGCCGACCGCTACGACCTCGATCGCCCGGAGCGCGAAC
>CAMDIH010000107.1 GCA_945898515.1 Candidatus Neomicrothrix parvicella RN1
GCAATGCAGATAGGTAGAAACACAGTGGCAACTGGAACCGTGAAGTTCTTCAACAACGAGAAGGGCTTCGGCTTCATCTCACGTGAGCAAGGCGACGATGTCTTCGTTCACTTCTCCAACATCCAAGGCGATGGCTACAAGTCCCTCGATGAGGGTCAGCGCGTTGAGTTCGACGTCGCTCCGGGACGCAAGGGCGAGGAAGCCCAGAACGTCCGAGTCGTCTAACCCCGCATTGGTTTGATTGAAGCCGCCGGCACTCGTGCCGGCGGCTTCGTCATGCTTCGGGGAAGTTTGAGGAAAGGGAGTACCGATGGCTGCACAGCGAACGAGCTTCGAGAAGCTCCAGCGCGATCGCGCCAAGAAGGCTAAGGCTGCCGCGAAGCGCGAGAAGCGTCTCGATAAGGGCACCGACGAAGAGAGCGACACGCTCGAACCGCTTGCTCCCGCCGAACCCGGCACGGAGATGTCGGCCAGTGAACTACTGGCCCGGGTGGAAGAGATTCATCGCCTGTTCGAGGACAAGAAGCTGTCCTTCGAAGACTTCGAGGAGCAAAAAGCGGACCTCATGGCCCGCATCTCAGTGGAGTGACCCCGGGCTAGACGTTGCGGCGGTAGCGACCGCCTACCTCAAAAAGGGCGTCGGTGATCTGTCCGAGGCTGCACACACGCGCCGCCTCCATCAGCACGGCAAAGAGATTGTCGCCGGCGAGAGCGGCGTCGCGTAGGCGGGCGAGCATGGGAGGCGCTTCGTGGGCATGGGCGGCGTGGAAGGCGTGCAGACGAGCGAGTTGGCTCTGTTTCTCTGCCTCGGTGGAGCGCGCCAACTCCACCACGGGGGCCGCCACTACCGCGTCGGGGGCGAGGAACGTGTTTACCCCCACGATGGGCAGTGAACCGTCGTGTTTGGCGTGTTCATAGCGCATCGACTCATCCTGGATCCGGCCTCGCTGGTAGCCCGTCTCCATCGCGCCAAGCACTCCGCCGCGTTCAGAGATGCGTTCGAGTTCGTCGAGAACGGCGGTTTCCACGAGGTCGGTGAGGTGTTCGATGATGAAGCTGCCCTGGTTGGGGTTCTCGTTCATCGAAAGCCCCCACTCACGGTTGATGATCATCTGGATAGCCAGCGCTCGCCGCACCGATTCGGTGGTGGGGGTGGTGACGGCTTCGTCGTAGGCGTTGGTGTGGAGGCTGTTGGCGTTGTCGTAGAGCGCAATGAGGGCCTGCAGGGTGGTGCGGATGTCGTTGAAGTCCATCTCTTGGGCGTGTAGCGACCGGCCTGATGTCTGCACGTGGTACTTGAGTTTCTGGCTGAGCTCGCCAGCTCCGTAACGATCCCGCATGGCGATGGCCCAGATCCGACGAGCCACCCGACCCAGCACCGTGAACTCTGGGTCCATGCCGTTGGAGAAGAAGAACGAGAGGTTGGGGGCGAAGTCGTCGATGGCGAGTCCACGGGCCAGGTAACTCTCTACGTAGGTGAAGCCGTTGGCCAGGGTGAAAGCGAGTTGGCTCACCGGGTTCGCGCCCGCTTCGGCGATGTGGTAGCCGGAAATCGACACGCTGTAGAAACTGCGCACCTCATGCTCAACGAACCACTCCTGGATATCGGCCATCACCCCCAGGCTGAACTCGGTGGAGAAGATGCAGGTGTTCTGACCCTGGTCCTCCTTCAAGATGTCGGCCTGCACCGTGCCCCGAACCCGCTTCAGCACTTCGGCGGGTTCGAGTTCAGGGTGCTGGTCGATGGCAGCGTTGAGGAACATGGCCAAGACGGTGGGGGCGGGACCGTTGATGGTCATGGAGACCGAGGTGGTGGGGTCGCACAAGTCGAAGCCGTCGTAGAGTGCCCGCATGTCGTCGAAGGTGGCGATGGAGACGCCGGCGTTGCCCACTTTCCCGTAGATGTCGGGCCGCTCATCGGGGTTGAAGCCGTAGAGGGTCACCGAGTCGAAGGCGGTGGACAAGCGGGTGGCTGGTTGGCCTTCGGCGAGGAGGTGGAAGCGCCGATTGGTGCGGAAGGCATCGCCTTCACCGGCGAACATGCGGGCGGGGTCTTCGTCGTCGCGTTTGAGAGGAAAAACCCCACCGGCAAACGGAAAGGACCCTGGCAGGTTTTCCGCCCGCAGGAAGCGCAGCAGATCGCCGGGGTCGGCGTAGCGGGGCAGCGCTATCCGGGGTACCAGCGATCCCGACAATGACGTGCGTACCAGGGCCACCCCGGCGGTGTTAGTGGCGCCGGTGATCTCGGCCACCCGGGCGGGCCAGGCGTCGAGCAAGGCTCGACATTCCGCGTCGAGCGCGGTGGCGGAGTGCAGCAGGGCAGCGTCGATTTCCCCGGTGTCCCGGCCTTGCTCGGCCAGGGTGGCCGCCGCTCCCTGGAGGTGGGCGATGGTGCGCGCGGCGCGCCCCTGGGTCTCGGTGTGGGCGTGGTACGAGCGCACGACCTCGGCAATCTCGGCGAGGTAGCGACTGCGCTCGGGGGGCACGATGGCGGCGATGCGGCTGCTGGTTCGGCCGGTGGCCGAGGCCAGGGTGCCCGCCACCATCGGCAGGCCATGCTGATGGAGGCGATCGCTCAGGTAGTGGTAGAGGGCGGTCACACCGTCGTCGTTGAAGCGGGAGGCGATGGTGCCGAAGACCGGGAGGTCGGCCACGGGGGTGTCGAAGCGTTCTTGGTTGCGGGCCATCTGACGCCGCACATCCCGCAGGGCGTCCTCGGCCCCCCGGCGCTCGAACTTGTTGATCACCACCGCTTCCGCGAAGTCGAGCATGTCGATCTTCTCGAGTTGGCTGGCGGCGCCGAACTCGGGAGTCATCACATAGATCGGCACCTCGACATGGCCCACGATGCCGGCGTCGCCCTGCCCGATACCGGGGGTTTCCACGATGATCAGGTCGTAGCCCGCGGCCCGGCAGGCACCGATGATGTCGTCGAGGGCTTCGGGCACTTCACTGGCGCCACGCGTTGCCAGGGATCGGAAGAACACGGTGGGCGGATCGATGGCGTTCATGCGGATGCGGTCACCCAACAGCGCACCGCCACCGCGGCGACGGGTGGGGTCGACGGCCAGCACGGCGATGCGCAGTTTGTCCTGCTGGTCGAGCCGGAATCTTCGTACCAACTCATCGGTGAGGGAGGACTTCCCTGATCCGCCGGTGCCGGTGATGCCCAACCGAGGAGCCGGGCGAGCGGCGGCAGCGGCGCGGAGTTGGTCCCGGAGCGCCGGGGACATCCGGCCGAGTTCCAGCGCGGTGATCGCTTGGGCCAGGGCGCTCTGGTCTCCGGCGAGCACGGCATCGACCGAGGTAAGGGGTTGGGCCAGGGGATCCTGGTCGCAGGCGCGCACGATGACGTTGATCATGCGGGCCAGACCAAGTTCTTGTCCGTCGGCTGGAGAAAAAATTCGGGCGATGCCATAGGCCTGGAGATCAGCGATCTCACTCGGGATGATCACCCCGCCCCCGCCGCCGAAGACTTGCACCTGCTCCCGGCCCGCCTGGCGGAGTTCGTCGACGAGGTAGCGGAAGTACTCGCAGTGGCCGCCCTGGTAGGACGACACCGCTACGCCCTGCGCGTCTTCCTGGATCACCGCGGTGAGCACCTCCTGCACCGAGCGGTTGTGCCCGAGATGAATGACCTCGCACCCTTGCCCCTGCAGGATGCGGCGCATGATGTTGATGGCGGCGTCGTGTCCGTCGAACAGGCTGGCGGCGGTGACAATCCGCACCGGGTGGGTGGGTACGTGTAACGCCGGACCCGCAATCACGGCCTCAGGTTATGGGAAATGTCCACCGCCGTGGCGCCGAAGGGGCCTCAGGCCACCGCCAGACCTCGAAGAATCACGTCGACCACCGCGTCGGCGGCGTCTTTGGGGGAGGACCGCAGGGTGGAGATCACTTCGGGGCGGGCCAGGTCGCGGCCGAGACCGGCTATCACCCGGGCCACCGCGCCCGTGTCCACGTTGGCCATTTCCCCTCGCGCCACGGCGAGGTCCAGAAGGCATCGGGCCACCGCTACGAGATAGTTGGAGTGGGCGTCGTTGAGGCGCTGGGCGGCGGGCACCGTGGCCATATCGCGAGCGAAGGCGGCGGTGGTGCCGGCCACCGCCACCGTGGCCGCCCGAAGGTAGGCCCGCAGGGCATCGAGGGGGGCCATGTCGTTGTGGAGGGCACCGGCGGCGGTGCGGCCGATACGCCAGAGGTTGCGGTCTACCACCACCAGCACGAGTTCATCCCGACTGGGGGCCAGTTCGTAGAGCGTGCGCAGCGAACAACTCAATGTCGCGGCCAGCCCGACCATGGTGAGATCGGCGAAGCCGTCATCCACCAACGCGCTGAGGGCATCGAGAATCTCGCGTTGGCGACTCGTAAGGGAGCGTTCGCGTTGGCGGCTCAACACGGGCACGGGTCGGGGCACCGCTCGTATCCGGTCGTCGAGGTTGGTCATCGCAGCAGCGACGCAGGCGCCTCAACGACGCGAGCCCGCAGCCACTCGCCCAGGCTCTTGGCCTGGCCGTCCTGGCGGGTGGAGGCCGCCACACCCTCTTGCAGCAGGCCCACGATCACGAAGTTGAGTGAGCGCAGCGCCGGGAGGGGGTGGCGCGTCACCACCCGCGC
>CAMDIH010000108.1 GCA_945898515.1 Candidatus Neomicrothrix parvicella RN1
CCCGCGCCAGGGTGTCTACGACCTTCGTACCTTGCTCGTGGGCAGTCTGTTGGTCACGGTGATCGCGATGATCGTGGCGCTCCCGGTGGGCTTCGGTTCGGCCATCTACCTGTCGGAATACGCCCGGCCCAGCGTACGGCGATTGCTGAAGCCCAGCCTTGAGGTGTTGGCCGGCCTCCCCAGCGTGGTGTTGGGGTTCTTTGCCATTTCGGTGATCTCCCCTTCCATCGTTCGCCGGTTGTTCGACGGCGCCAGTTTGTTCAACCTCACGGCGGCCGGGATCGCGGTGGGGATCCTGTCGGTTCCCCTCATCGCCTCGGTGTCCGAGGATGCCTTGCGGGCGGTACCCGACGCCCTTCGTGAAGCTAGTTACGGGATGGGGGCCCGTCGTTCCACCACGGTGATCCGGGTGGTTGTCCCCGCCGCCGTATCCGGCCTCGTGGCGGCCGGGATTTTGGCGGTATCGAGGGCCATCGGCGAGACGATGATCGTGTTCATCGTCGGTGGGGCGGCCGGGAACCAGAGCTTTTCACTCGATCCACTCAAGCCGGGGCTGACCATGACGGCGGCGATGGCCACCCAGGCCCAGGGAACCGATCAAGTGTTCGGCGCAGGCCTTACCTTCCAGAGCCTCTATTTCGTGGCTGCCGTGTTGTTCCTGGTGACCCTCGCCCTCAACGTCCTCGCCGGCCGCTTCGTGCGCCGCGTGCGGCAGAGTTACTAGGCGCCTCATGCCCCTCACGACGCTCGGGGTTGGCGGCCGCGAGGCCACCGAACGCATCGACCGCCAGATCAAGAGCGGCCGAATCGATTTCGGTGGGCGGATGTTCGCGGCCATGTTGTTCTCCTCCCTCGCGCTGGCTCTGCTCGTGCTGGTGGTTCTCTTTGCCGATGTGTTCGGCGCTGGCATTGGGGTGTTCACCACCCGAGCCGAGAGCTTCCTCTCGGGTGGTCTGCGCACCAAAGCAGACTCAGCGGGGGTCTTCCAGGCCATTCGGGGCACGTTTTGGATCGCCGTATTCACGGTAGTCCTCGCCTTTCCGATTGGGGTTGCGACGGCGGTCTATTTGGAGGAGTACGCCCACAAGGGTCGCCTGACCCGCTTCCTCGACCTCAACATTCGGAACCTCGCCGGGGTGCCCTCGATTGTGTACGGCATCCTCGGACTGACGATTTTCGTGAAGCACCTGAAGTCCTTTACGGGGGGCGCCACCCCGATTTCGGCTGGGATCACCCTGGCAATCCTCGTGCTTCCGATTGTGATCATCACCTCCGCCGAAGCCCTGCGCGCCGTGCCGGGGACGCTGCGAGAGGCTGGCTTTGGCGTGGGGGCCACCCGGTGGGAGGTCTGCCGCACGCTCGTGTTGCCCTACGCGCTGCCCGGAATCATTACCGGAACGGTCTTGGCCCTCGCTCGGGCGATCGGTGAGGCGGCTCCGATCCTGCTCATCGGGGCCGTGACGGGGCTTCTGCCCGGGCAGGAGGGTCTGTTGGACCCGTCGCAACTCACCGAGCGCTTCACTGCCCTGCCGGTGGTGATCGCCGACTGGGCCCGTACCCCTCGGGCTGGCTTTGACGAGTTGGCCGCCGCCGCCATCATCGTCATGTTGGTGCTGGTGATGGCCATGAACACTTTCGCCATCATCCTGCGAAGTCACTTTGAGAGGAAGAGGAACTAATCAATGGTGATGACGGCCAAGCCCGTAGAGTGTGGCCCTGTGGAAGAAATCAGCCTCCCCAGTTCGATAGTTGTCACCCCGGCGGCGCCCCTACCCAAGGTGGTCTTTGGGGCCCGAGATGTGTCGGTGTACTACGGCGACTTCCGGGCGGTGCGGGATGTCAACGTCGACGTCTATGAGCACCAGATCACCGCGTTTATTGGGCCGTCGGGGTGCGGCAAGACCACCGTGCTCCGCTGTTTCAACCGCATGAACGACTTGATCGATGCCGCCCGGGTGGAGGGCTCGGTGACGTACCGCGGCGTCGACCTCTACCACCGGGATGTGAACCCCGTGGAGGTGCGGCGGCGCATTGGAATGGTGTTCCAGAAGCCCAATCCGTTCCCGAAGTCGATCTACGAGAACGTGGCTTACGGCCCGAAGGTGGCGGGGATCAAAGGGAACATGGACGACATCGTTGAAAAAGCGTTGCGTTCGGCGGGGCTTTGGGATGAGGTGAAGTCGCGTCTGAAGGTTTCGGGCATGAGCCTCTCGGGTGGACAGCAGCAGCGGCTTTGCATCGCCCGGGCCATCGCTACCGAGCCAGAGGTGCTGCTGATGGACGAGCCGTGCTCGGCCCTCGACCCCATCGCCACGGCTCGGATCGAGGACCTCATGCAGCAGATCAAGAATGAGTTCACGATTGTCATCGTCACTCACAACATGCAGCAGGCCGCCCGGGTAAGCGATCGCACCGCGTTCTTCACCACCGAAGTGAACTCTGAGAGTGACACCCGCACGGGTCTGCTCGTAGAGGTTGATGAAACCGACAAAATATTCTCGAAACCCAGTGACGAGCGCACCGAGAACTACGTCACGGGGCGATTTGGGTGATGGTGCTACTGGGGCTCAGTGTCGTGATGCTGGTGGGCGCGCTGGGGCAGGTACTGCTGAAGGAGCGGCGTCTCGCCGAACGCCTCCTTCGGGTTGCCGAGGTGCTCTCGGAGGAACCCCCCACCACGGGCAGCGGCTTAGCGGGGGCGACGTCGGCGATCGAGCGAGTTGCGGATCACACGCGGCTGCGGATCCAGGAGGCCGTCGCGGGCGAAACTCGATTGCTGCGCGCCTTGGCCTGCATCCCGCAGGGAGTGGCGATATTCGATGGGGCCGGGACCGCCGTGTTCCGAAATGAGGTTGCGGCGCAGTACCTCGTCATTCATCAAGGCAATACGCTGGTGGAAGAAGCCATCACGTCGCTGGCCGCCGCTGCCATCGGGCCCGACCCCGAGGTCCTCCTGCGGCGCACCGTCGACCTTTTCGGCCCTCCGCGACGCATCGTGGTGCTCCAGGCCTGGCGTCTCCTGGAGGGTGACCGCCTCACCGGGGTGCTGGTGGTCATCGATGATTTCACTGATCGCCGACGGCTGGAGGCGGTTCGACGCGATTTTGTGGCGAACATCAGTCATGAACTGAAGACCCCGGTGGGTGCCCTCGCCCTCCTGGCCGACACCCTGCTCACCGAGGAGGACCCGGTGGTCTCTCAACGCCTGGCGGAACGGTTGCTGGAAGAGGCCTTTCGGGTGAGCCACACCATCGATGACCTCCTGGAACTCTCCCGGATCGAGGGGGACGACGAGCCCAAGCGGGACGAGGTTGTGGTCGGCCTGTTCATCGCCGAGGCCGCGAGACGCGTGGGGCCTGCCGCCGAGCAGCAGGGGGTAATGATTGAAGTGGCGGAGATCGACCCCGCGCTGCGCGTCTCGGGCGATCGCCGTCAACTGGTTTCGGCCGTCTACAACCTTTTGGAGAACGCGGTGAAGTATTCCGATGAGGGGTGCGCGGTGCAGGTCGAGGCTCGGACAGAGGATGGCTGGATGAGCATCAGCGTGGAAGATCACGGGATCGGGATTCCGCGCCGCGACCTCGAGCGTGTATTCGAGCGGTTCTACCGGGTCGACAGCGGCCGCAGCCGGGACACGGGGGGCACCGGCCTAGGGCTTGCGATTGTGCGTCATGTGGCCGACAACCATCATGGTCGAGTGTTAGCCGAATCCATGGAAGGCGAGGGCACTGTGGTCACATTGAGTCTTCCGGCGTGGGCCGGCGAGGGCGTAGCGTGAGCGCGTCCGGAGCGATCATTCTGGTGGTGGAGGATGAGGAATCCTATGTGGATGCCCTCACGGTGGGCCTGACACGCGAAGGATTCCAGGTTCGGGTGGCCCGAGATGGCCTTGAGGCCCTCACCATGTTCGATGCGGTCACGCCGGATCTAGTTCTCCTCGATCTGATGCTCCCGACACTGTCGGGCATTGATGTGTGTCGTGAACTGCGGCGGCGTTCTCTCGTGCCGATCATCATGGTGACGGCGAAGTCCAGTGAGATCGATACGGTCGTGGGGCTCGAGGTGGGCGCGGATGACTACATCGCCAAGCCGTATCGACTGCGCGAGTTGGTGGCTCGGGTGCGGGCCGTTCTGCGGCGCAACGGGGGGGATGCAACCGATGTCCTGCTCAGCGAAGCCTCCTTGCGGGTGGGCGATGTCGCGCTCGATACCGACCGCCACGAAGTGGTGATTCGCACGGAGGTGGTGAGCCTGCCGCTCAAAGAGTTTGAGTTGCTGGAAATCTTGTTGGCCAATGCTGGCCGGGTGCTCACGCGGGAAGTGCTGATCGATCGGATCTGGGGTTTCGACTACGTGGGCGACACCAAGACATTGGACGTGCACATCAAGCGGTTGCGCGCCAAGGTGGAGATCAACCCCTCCTCGCCAACGAGGATCGTCACGATTCGCGGGCTCGGCTACAAGTATGTGGTTCCCAAGACGACGCTCTGACGGCGGGCACCAGGGCCGGCTTGGCCGCCCTTACGATGGGGTAGATGTCTGATCCGGC
>CAMDIH010000109.1 GCA_945898515.1 Candidatus Neomicrothrix parvicella RN1
TCCCACCTGGCGCTGGGCGTGATCGAAGCGATTCGCCGGCGGGGACTGGGCATCAGTATTGACGACTTCGGTACCGGGTACTCGTCGCTGGCCTACCTGAAGCGGTTGCCGGTCGACATGCTGAAGCTCGACCAGAGTTTCGTCAGCGGACTGGGCCACGATAGGGATGACGAGGCCATCGCATCGGCGGTGATGGGTATGGCCGCTGCCCTGGGATTGACCGTGGTGGCCGAGGGGGTTGAAACCCCTCGTCAATTGGAGGTGCTTCTGGAGATGGGGTGTGAGATGGTTCAAGGGTTCCTGTACACACCGGCGTTACCGGCTGATCAGGTGGCGTCATGGATCGCGGCCCGAGGGTGACGATGGAGCACGCCGCTTTTGGAGATTGATCAACGGGGGGAATTTCGGGGATGAGCCGACAAAGGATGTGAGGGAACGACATGACAGAGATCAGTGGTGAGTGCAAGCCGGGGTTCGAGGCAGTGGCGGAAGCCTTTGCCCTGAACTTCGCTGAGCATGGGGAAATAGGGGCGGGCACGGCGGTCTATGTCGGTGGGGAGAAGGTCGTAGACCTCTGGGGCGGTATTGCCGACGAGGAGGCTGGCACTCCTTACACCGCCGACACGCTGCAGTTGGTGTTCTCCACCACCAAGGGCGCCACCGCCGCCTGCGCCAACCTGCTTGCCCAACGAGGTGAGCTCGATATCGACGCCCCGGTGGCTGAGTACTGGCCCGAGTTCAAAGCCGCCGGGAAGGAAAACATCCCGGTTCGCTGGCTCCTTACCCACCAGGCGGGGCTTCCTTATGTCGATGCCGTGCTCACCCTCGAGGAGGCCCTGGCCTGGGAGCCGATGATTCGTGCCCTCGAGCGCCAAGCCCCGGCGTGGGAGCCCGGCACGGCCCACGGTTATCACGCCACCACCTTTGGGTGGCTCGTGGGGGAGGTTGTGAAGCGAATTTCGGGAAAAAGTCTCGGCGCGTTTTTCCACGATGAGTTTTCTGTCCCCCTCGATTTGGAGTTCTGGATCGGTCTGCCGGATGAGCAGCAGCATCGCGTTGCGCCCCTGATCCAATGGGATGTTTTCGGCGGATCGGGCGCTGACAACGGCGCGGCGGCGGATCCGGAACTCGCCGCCGTCATTGCGCAGTTCATGGGTCCAGACACCATGCTGGGGAAGGCCCTGACCGCACCCAGTGGAGTGCTGGCCACCGCCGAAGGAGGGTTTAACAACCCGGCGGTGCGCGCCGCGGAGATCCCCGCCGCCAACGGCGTCACCAATGCTCGATCACTGGCCCGCTTCTACGCCGGCCTCACCGGCCCGCTGGCGGGAGGCCCGTCGCAAGCGATACTCGGACCGGAACAGGTTGCCAAGGCCTCCGAGCGGCAGACATTCGGATCCGATAAGTGTCTGATGTTCGAGACCACGTTGGGTCTCGGGTTCTTCGTGGCGTCACCGTTTGCTCTTTACGGGGGACCAAAGGCCTTCGGCCATGCCGGGGCCGGGGGTTCGGTGGGTTTCACGGATCCGGAGAACGCCATTGGCTTCGGGTACGTGATGAACAAGATGAGCATGAGCCTCAATGGCGACCCCCGGTCGGGGGGTCTCGTGAAGGCGGTGTACGAATCCATCGGGGTTGAGCCCACCTACGCGTGAGGGTGGCCGAGGAGTTAGTTGACCTCGTTGATACGGATGATCGCGTCCTTGAGGTGGTGACGAGGAGCGAAATGCGAGCTCGCGGTGAAGAGGCGCGTCACCGGGCTTGCTACGTGGCCGTGCTGAACACGGCCGACGAATTAGTGGTTCATCGGCGGGCAGATTGGAAAGACGTGAACCCCGGTTGGTGGGACATTTGTTTTGGTGGGGTGTTGGGGGCCGGGGAGGCCTGGGACGATGCGGCCCATCGCGAACTCCTTGAGGAAGCTGGGGTGGCGGCGTCGCTGGAGTTGTTGGGAATCAATCGGTGGGAGGCCCGGGCGTTCGGCTGAATGCCCGGGTCTATCTGGCTCGGGTCGATGGGCCCTTTACCTGTCCTGATGGCGAGGTGGTGGAGGTGGCCACCGTGCCGCGACCCGGCTGGGACCGCTGGCTGGCGGCGCACGATGTGTGTCCCGATTCACTCGATCTCGTGTTGCCTCTCCTGCGGTAATCCCCGCGCCGGAGGGGCTCAGCCCTTGGCGGCAGGCGAGTCTGGCCAGGCCGGGTAGTCGGGCAGGGCTTCCCCCGGGGGAACGGTGGTGTACAAGGTGACGGCCCCTTCCTTCTCAAACAGGGGGAGGGGATCAGTGGGCCACTCGCCGGGCAGGTACCGGGTGCCCCCGTCGACATAGGTGATCATGCCTATCCCAGGATTACCAGGCTCGTCCTCCCCGGTGGCGGCAGGATCCCACCAGATCACCCCGGCATCGTCGCTGGAGTTGTGGTCGGGGCGGTCCCAGAGGGTATCGCCCCAGGACACGTGGGTGTAGGTCTTGCCGCCCGCGTTGGGCGGGTACCGAAACAGCCCTTGCTCGAATGAGGTGGGGGTGAGGTTGGCCCCGGCGAGATGGATACCGAGCATGAGTTGGGCCGGCCCCGGGAGGATGACGTCGACGGTGTTCACCGGGGCTTTTTTGCCGTAGTACCACTCGTAGAGCCCGAAGGCATCGGAGAGATCATTGTCGGCCCGGGCCGCCGGTAGGGAGATACCAAAGGCATGCGCCCACTGCTCTTGGTCGAATGTCCGACCGAAGATGGTGGTGTCGGCCAGCACCGAAGGGCCGATCACCCACTCCGGGAAGTACCCCTGTTTGGTGGCCTCCCGGGTGATCGTGGCCGGGATCAACGGGTCCACGCTCAGCAGCACTGTGGTAACTCCCGCGTCTTTCATGCGGGTCACCACGCTGGTGGCTGTCTCCTGGGCGGCGGCGAGATCGAAGAGGTACGTGGATCGAGTAGCGACCTTGCCGCCGTAGTCCTTCTCCAGGAGGCGGTCGAATTCGTCGTTGCGGGCTTTGTACTCGCCGGTCTCGGTTTCGGCCTGAATCCAACCGAACACCCGCTCCTTCTTCTGCAGGGCTGTATCGCCGGCGTATTTGGCCGGCTTGCCGACGAGTTGCTTGCCCACCAGTTCGAGGAGGTGCTGATCGGCTTGCTCCGGCGCGATAGCGCTGGGCCAGAGGTAGGGGGCGGCGCTGTCCACGTTGTCCCAGGTTTCGGCCAGGGAACAGCCTCCGATGCAGAGGATCTTGGCATCGGTAAGTTCCTGCCAGTAGACGGGCGTTTGGGCGGGTCCGCCGATGACGGCGAACGGCTTCTTGTCGATGATGGTGCGGGCATCGGCGAGGGCCGCAGTGGAATCCGCAGCCCCACCGGTGGCGGTAACGACCTCAATGTCGAGGGTCCGGCCGTAGGTTTCGTAGGTGTCTTCGAGCAGGCGGAGATAGTCGACGGTGGCCCCGCTGGTGTCGGCGGGGCTGGTGTCGGCTCCGGCTGCGCCCACGATGACCTGTTGCAGCGGATCGGGGACCCCTTCGTAGACGATCACCTTGATGCTGTCGGGGGTTACGCCTGGTGCAGTGGCGAGCCCACTGCCCTTGTCCGAGGCTTTCGGCGGCTCCACGCAGGGCGCCGCGTTGTGGATCGGTATGGCGATGCGACCTTTGTCGGTGTCGCAAGCGGCGCCCCAGTCGATTCCCTCGATCCCGTCGGCCTCGGCCTCCTGAAAGGTGAGGGGCAGATCCTCGCGGGCTTGTTGCGAATCATCCGCGGGAGCATCGGTTTTGTCGTCGCCACCCCCGCCAAAGACGACGATTGCCACGATTACCACCACCGCTACGCCAAGGAAGGGCCCGTACCGCTTGAGCGCTGCTGATGGGCCCTTGGGGCTGGGGTCTGTCATGGGAAAGCCTCCTGGATCACTTCGCCGGTTGTTGCGGTCCGCTGCGGGCTACTGCGGCGGTGGAATCCCCCAGATACGAGGCCACCACAGCAGGATGATGGATTACCTCGGTGGCGGTGCCAATGGTGACAACACTGCCGAGGTCTAGGGCGAGCATACGATCAGTGATGGCAGTAAGAAGCGGCACGTCGTGTTCGATCACCAAAACGCTGGCCCCGGTGAGTTCGCGGATGCGCAGGAGTAGCGGTCCCAGCGCCTCGGCCTCCCGCTGGGCAATGCCCGAGGAAGGTTCGTCGAGCAGCAGCACCCGAGGGCGATGGGCCAGCACGCAGGCCAAGTCCACCACCCGGCGGCTGCCGGTGGACAACTCCCGGACGTACTTGTCGGCGTACGCCCCCAGGCCGAGTACTTCGATGAGCTCGTCGACGCGCTCGCGCACTTTCTGTTCCGAATCCACCACGGCGGGCAGGTGCAAGGCGGCGGCCACCGGGTCACGGACCTCCACTTCCCGCTCGCAGGCCACCGCGATGGTTTCCGTCACGGTGAGGGCGGGGAAGAGCCGACCGTCTTGGAAGGAGCGGCCCAGGCCGAGCCGGGCGCGACGGTCGGGGGTGAGGCCGCTGATGTCGTCGCC
>CAMDIH010000110.1 GCA_945898515.1 Candidatus Neomicrothrix parvicella RN1
TGCCCGCCATCGGCATCCCGTGGCCGAGGTGTACTACATCACCTCCGGCACCGGTCTTGTGCACATCGATGATCAAGCCCATGCCGTGGAGGCGGGAACCACCCTGTTCATACCGAGCAACGCGTGGCACTACGTGACGAACGTAGGCAACGACCCGCTCCGGGTGTTGTACGTCTTTCCCGTCGACAGTTTCGACGAGGTCGTGTACGAGTACGCGGAACTACCGGCCGGTCCTGAAGCCTGACAATCGGCAGGTCAGGTTGCTGCGAGAATGTCCACTACGAAGATCAGCGTGGCCCCGGCGGGTATCTTTCCCTGGCCGGCATCCCCGTAGGCATCCGCCGCCGGGATGACCAGAAGCAATTGCGACCCCACGGTCTGGCCCACAAGGGCTTTGTCCCATCCGGAGATGACCTTGCCCGTTCCCACGGTGAAGGGCAAGGGCTCATCTCGATCCCAAGACGACTGGAACACTTTGCCGTCGGAGTAGAGCGCGCCGGTGTAGTGCACGGTGACCGACTGCCCTTCCTCCACTTCCGCTCCGGTGCCCTTGATGAGAGGTTGCACCACCAGCGTTGTCACCGCCGCGCCATCACCCAGGGCAATGGTGGGGACGCCGGTTTCGCTCAAGGTGACAGTAGGCAGGCCCGGCACCGGGGCCACCGCCGCCCCCTCGGCCCGGGCGAGGGGCCTGCTGGCGCTCAGAATCTCCGCCAGGAACAGCAGGGTGTCGTCGTCGGTTACGCCACTTTCGAAGCCTTCCGCCCCAAAACTGTCGCCCGGGGCAATGGCCACGAGCACCTGAGAGCCTACCTTCTGACCCTCGAGGCCCTTGGCGATACCGGGCATGATGTCCTCGGAAAGTTTGATGGCGGCCGGAGCGGACTCGTAGGAGCTGCCCAGCACCTTTCCATCGACGCCATTGACCACGATGAAGTTGAACGTGATGACGTCCTCGGGGGTCACGGCTTTTCCATCGCCTTCTTCGATCACCCGCACCTCGGTTTCTTCCACCGAGAAGGGTTCGTCGAACTCGAGTTTGGGCTGCTCATCGCCGATCTGGGTGACCTTGACGGAATCCAGGGGCGACGCCAGTTGGTCCTCCCCGCACGCGCTGAGGCCGGTGATGATTGCCACAACAGCCAGGAATGAGAGGAGAGTACGGCGCACAGTAACGATCCTTGTGGTTGGAGATGGGGCAAGAGCCTGGCAGATAGCGGCGGGATTATCCGGGCACCGCCGTTGACTAGGACAGCGTTTTGGTGAGGCGGGTAAGAGCGGTGTCCTCAGAGATGTTGAGAGCGAACGCCAACTCACTCACCAGCACCTGGCGGGCCTTCACAAACATGGACTTCTCACCGGCCGAGAGGCCCTTGTCGGCATCGCGCAGGGCGAGGTTACGGACAACCTCCGCCACCTGGTACACGTCACCCGATTTCAGCTTCTCCTGGTGGTTCTTGAAGCGGCGCGACCAGTTGGTGGGCTCGCGCACGTCCTTCTTGCCCAGGACCTGGAACACGTCTTCCACGTCTTCCTTCGAAATCGGATACCGCATCCCGATCTCCTCGGCGCGGTCGGCCGGAACCTTCAGCAGAAGATCCCCATGGGTCATGCGCAGCACGAAGTACTTCGTCTTGCCGCCCTCGAGGAGGTTGATGGTGTCTGTTCCCTCGATGATCGCAGCCCCGTGATGGGGATAGACGACCTTGTCTCCGACCTTGAAGGGCACGTGGTTACTCCTGCTAGCGGTCTGAGGACCCACAAGGATGCCACTTCGGAGGCCTCCAGCGACATTCGGCGCCGTGTTTGGCTGCGACTGGGGCGCCTCCGGCCTGTCGTCGCCGCCCCACCGGGCCGCCGGAGTGACCCGGTGGGGCGGCGGCCGAGGTGACAGTAATCCGGTGGCCCCCTAGCCTTGTCTCGTCCGGTGCAACGACTTCTCCCCAGGGGGACGACATGTTTGAGTGGTCCGAAGAGCAACTGATGATCCGTGACGCGGTACGTCAGTTCGTGCAGGCGGAGATCGCGCCGAAGCGCGAGGAGTTGGAGCACGGCGACCTGCCGCCCTACGACATCCTGCGAAAGTTGTTCGCCACCTTTGGCATGGATGCCATGGCGCGGGAGCGCTTCAAGCATCAGATCGAACGTGAGAAGCGCGTGGCCGCCGGCGAGGAAGCCACCCCCACAACCAAAGCGCGTCGTGGGGGAGGAGACCCCAACTCCATCGCCATGACGATGCTGCCGATCATCGAGATCTGCCGCCATTCGCCGGGCATGGTCACCGCCATGGGGGTGTCGATGGGGCTCACCTCGGCCGCCATCATGAGCAAGGGAACCATCGCTCAAAAGGAGCGCTGGGCCCTGGATCTACTCACCCTGGACAAGGTAGGGGCATGGGCGATCACCGAGCCGGGCTCGGGATCGGACGCCTTTGGTTCGATGCGGTCGAGTGCCCGTCGCGATGGTGAGGAATACCTGCTCAACGGGTCGAAGACCTTCATCACCAACGGACCCCACGCCGACACCATCGTGTTCATCTGCAAACTCGACGAGGGCAATCCGATGGAGGACCGCAAGATCTTGTCGTTCGTGTTGGATCGCGGCATGCCCGGACTCGAACAGTCGAAGCCATTGCGCAAGATGGGGATGCACTCCTCGCCCACCGGCGAGTTGTTCTTGACCGATGTGCGGGTGGGTCGAGATCGCCTGATCGGTGAGACCGAAGACGTGGCCAGTGGTGGCCGCGCCGGGGCCAAAGACACCTTCTCCATGGAGCGTTCCGGGGTGGCGGCTATGGCCCTGGGCATCATCGAGCGTTGCCTCGAATTGTCGGTGCAGTACGCCAAGGATCGGGTGCAGTTCGGAAAGCCCATCGGTGAGTTCCAACTGATCCAGGACAAACTCGCCCGCATGGAGGTGGCCCGCCTCAACGTGCAGAACTTGGTTTTTCGGTTCATCGAGATGAGCGCGGCGGGTGCCCCGCTGTCCCTGGCGGAGGCCTCCGCCATGAAGCTCTACGCCGCTCGGGCAGCCACCGAGGTAGCGATGGAAGCCGTGCAACTCCATGGTGGCAACGGCTACATGGCCGAGTATCAGGTGGAGCAGTTGGCCCGCGACGCCAAGGTCCTTCAGATCTACGCCGGAACCGACGAGATCCAAATCACCCACATCGCCAAGGATCTGCTCCGGCGCTAGGGGAAATCAGGCTGGTTTCGGCCGGAAGACCCCTAAACCCGAGGCGGCGGCGGCGTTCCAGCGGCCCGACACGGGCTGGTCCAGGGCCGTCCCGTAGGGGAAGGTGGAGGCGGTGAACCCGGCCGTGTCAGCGGTACTGCGCAGATGCCACTGGCCCTTCCGGTAGATAGCGGCGTCGTCGCGACCGTCTCCGTTCCAGTCGCCGGCCACGGGGCGGTCGCCGGCCACCAGGCCGTAGGTGAAGGTCCGCAGCGTGGAACCGACGGGCCCGGCCGAACTACGGATGTGCCACGTGCCCCCTAGCCGGAAGATAGCGAGGTCGTCCTGGCCGTTGCCGTCCCAATCGCCCAGCACCGGGACATCACCCGGGCTGATGCCGTAGCGCACCGTCCCTACCGCCGGGTCGGTTGTCTCGAAGCCCGCTCGCATCGTCCAGGTGCCGGAGTTGAACAGCATCGGTTCGTCGGCGGCGTCGCCATCAATGTTGCCGCACAGCGGAACGTCGGCGGTGATGCCGAAGGAGATCTGACGCACGGTGACCCCACTGATCACCCCGTTGCGCAGGTGCCAGATGCCCGCCCGGAACACGGTGGCCTCATCGATCCCATCGCCATCCCAATCGCACAGCAGCACCCGATCGCCGGGCTGCAGGCCGTAGGAGACGATGTCCTGGGTCGGTCCCGCGGTAGGGGTGCGGCGCAGTTCCCATCGTTGGGACATAGCCCAGTGGGTCGCCGCCCCCAGGGAGGCGTAGGGGTCGATCGGCGTGCCGGAATAGGTACCGACGGCGGCGGGCTGGCGGATCTCGAAATGAAGGTGCGGGGCGGTGGTTTCCGCATTGCCGGAGTCGCCCAGGTAGGCGATGACCTGACCCTGGGTGACCGGGGCGCCCACCACGATGTCGCTGGGGAAGGCGTGCTCGCGCGTGGCGGCCGCGTCGTCGGTTCCGGGGGTGTCGTTATTCACATGCAGGTAGTGGTACGTCCACCCGTCGGTCCCCCGGATGGTGACGGAGTTACCTCCGCTCGAGAGGTTGCTGAAAGTGAGGCGGGAGACCACCCCATCCACCGTCGCCAACTCCGGTTGCATCTTTTTGCCCATGAGGTCGTTGCCCTCGTGGGTGTGGCCCACCCGGGGGGCGCCAAAGTCGCTTGTGTAGGTGACCGGGCCATCCACCGGGAAGACAATGGGCTTGATCACCGCGGCGGAGGCGGGGCTCACTGGCGCGAGCACTGCCACTGCGCCGCCCACCGCCAGGAGCGGGGCGAG
>CAMDIH010000111.1 GCA_945898515.1 Candidatus Neomicrothrix parvicella RN1
ATCGTGGCTGACCAGCCGGGCACCATCTGCTGCGGGGAGGGTGCGAGTACCACCATCCTCGCCGCTCTCACCAACAACACCCGAACAGTCGACCTCCAACTCGTGGACGGACCGGCCCTGTTCACGGTGGCCGATGCGAAGGCCTACGGAATTGTGCGGGCGGTCGGCGGCAATAACGCCTGGCGAGACGGCGCCCCGACCACGGCGGGGCCCGGCTTCACGACCTACCACGCCCCCACCGGGGCACGGATCACCAACATCCACCTCATCGCCGATCGCGTGCGGGGGGCGGTGATTGCGCCCGGCGCCAGTTTCTCGATCAACGACCACGTGGGGAAGCGCACCGCCGCCGATGGGTTCGTGGAAGCCGGGGCCATTAGTAACGGTCGCACGGTGAACGAAATCGGCGGGGGCATCTCACAGTTCGCCACCACCGTTTTCAACGCCGCCTATTTCGCTGGCCTTCCCATCACCACATCCCAAGCCCACTCGGAGTATTTCGACCGCTACCCGCGCGGTCGCGAAGCAACGATGGGGTTTCCGAATCCTGATCTCGTGTTCACCAACGACACGCCCTACGGGATCATGATCTGGACCTCCTATACCGGAACCAGCGTCACGGTCACGCTCTACTCCACGCCCTACGCCAACGCTGCCCAAACCAACATCGTGGAAGCGCCTGCCGGCCGGTGCACCGCCGTCACTACCACCCGGACCATCACCTACCCCGATGGGCGCACCGCCGACGACAGGTTCCGTGCCCGCTATCGCCCGTCGGGGAGCCCCACCTGCTGATATTCCGCCCCGGCTGGGGGCCTAGAGGTCTTCGATCCAGCCCTTTACCTGCTCGATCATCTTTACGGGATCTTTGCCGATCGGCGTGATGTTGAGGACCGTGACGCCACTCTCCTGGTAAGCGGCGAGTCGCTCTTTCACATACCCTTCGCTACCGCACAGCGAGGTGGCCTCCAACAACGCATCGGGCACCATCTGGGCGGCTTCGTCCTTTTTCCCCTGGAGATAGAGGTCCTGGATGGCTTCTGCCTCGGCTTCAAATCCATAACGGCAAATGAGGTCGTTGTAGAAGTTCTTTCCCTTCGCGCCCATGCCGCCCACGTAGAGCGCCACCATCGGCCGGGAGTACTCGCGCATAGCCTCCGCCCCCTCACCCACCGCCAACAGGCCCCCCGCCACGACATCCATCGGGGCGAGCTCGTCGTCGCGTTTGGCGGCCCCGGCGGCCAGATCCTTCCCCCACACATCCTGAGCTCTTTCGGGCAAGTAAAACAACGGGAGCCACCCGTCGGCCTTCTCGGCGGTCATCTCCACGTTCTTGGGGCCGAGTGATGCCACGTAAATCGGAATCTCCGAGCGCACGGGGTGGTTGATGAGCTTGAGGGGCTTACCGAGCCCGCTCCCCTGGCCCGCCGGAACAGGAATCTGGTAGCTCACGCCGGAGTGCTCTACCTTTTCCCGGCGCCACACCTGCCGACACACGTCGATGATCTCGCGAGTGCGCCCCAGGGGCCGATCGTAGACAACACCGTGGAACCCTTCGATGACCTGCGGGCCCGAGGCCCCGAGGCCGAGGATGCACCGGCCATCGGAGAGAGCATCGATACCGGCGGCGGTCATCGCGATCAGGGTGGGGGTGCGGGTGTAGATCGGCAAAATTCCGGCAGCGATCTCCACCGTGGAGGTCTTGGCCGCCAAGTACCCCATGCTGCTGACGGCGTCGAAGCTGTAAGCCTCGGCCACCCACACCATGTCGAGGCCGGCCTTTTCCATTTCGACTACCTGGTCGGTGCCTTGCTTGAATCCACCGGCGTAGTTCAGCGACGTAGAAAGCTTCATAACATTCCCCTTCTGGTGGGTGGATTGGTTCAACCCCCGCCGTGGCGGAGGCGAGCCTTGGCGGAACGCTCGAGCAGGTGGCTCGGCACTCCAAATACGTTGCTATCGGCGGCACTGGCCTGCGCCTCACCGACGGCGGCACCGCCGTCACTCGCCTCAACAGGCTCCAGTTCAACGCGGTCTTCAACCGGGATGAACCCTTTGGTAGCCACGATGTGGCGGCCGTCGAGGAGGCCCATCTCCACCCCGTTGTCGAACAGCACCCGGTAGCGGACCCAGGTGAACCCCGAGACCACCAGCACCTTGCCGCACTCGCCCACGGGTACCCCGGGGAGGTCGGCCCACGCCCGCACCTTTTCGTGGCGTTTCAGGTCCACCGGAACGAGCACCGAGTTCATAACCGACAGCCTGCCACGCACCGGGAACCGCGCCGCAAACCGACGGGCCACGCTGGCGCCGGCCACCCATCTCAGCGCCGCGATTCAGACCAGGTCTGACCCTGCTCCACATCGACATCATGGGGTAAGCCCAGGACCCGTTCAGCCACGATGTTGCGCTGCACCTCGCCGGTTCCGCCGCCCACGGTGAGCGCAGGCGAAAAGAGAAAGCCGTAGTGCCACAGTTCGGCTTCGGCCCCTTGTGGGCCGCGATCGGCGAGCATCCCCCCGGCCCCCGCCAGGTCTTTGGCGAGACCCATGATCGCCTGCCCGTGCTCGTCAGCCATGATCTTGCGCACCGAGGCCTCCGCCCCCGGCGGCTGCCCGTTGATTCGGGCGGTGACCGTTCGCAGTCGGATGAGTCGGAGCAATTCGTGTTCGATGTGCAACGTCGCCAGACGTTGGCGGAGCACCGCATCGGTAGTGCCGCCGGCGGCCCTCACCAGCTCGATGAGGTCCTGCGCGGTAGGCCCCATTCCCCACAGCGCCCCGCCCGAGGACAGCGACACGCGCTCATTCCCAAGGGTCACCTTGGCCAGGCCCCATCCACGGTTCATCTCGCCCACCACGTTCTCGGCAGGCAGGCGCACCTCGTTGAGAAACACCTCATTGAACATGTGCGCCCCGGTCATCTCGATGATCGGACGGATCTCCACGCCGGGAGCGTCCATCGGGCAGACGAAATAGGAAATCCCCTCATGTTTGGGAGCGTCGGGATCCGTGCGGGCAATGAGGATGCCAAACTTGGAAAACTGGGCCAGCGAGGTCCAAATCTTCTGGCCGGTCACCACCCACTCATCGCCATCGCGCACGGCCCGGGTGGACAACGAAGCAAGGTCAGACCCCGACCCCGGTTCGCTGAAGAGTTGGCACCAGATCTCCTCGCCGGCCAACAACGGAAACAAGTAGCGGTCCTGTTGGGCCTGGGTGCCGCCGTGCAACAGGGTGGGTCCAGCCCAGCCGATCCCAATGACGTTGGACGGTCGTTGAATGCCGGCGGCCGCCAGTTCCTCGTCGATCACGATCTGCTGGATCGGATCGGCATCGAGGCCCCACGGCTTCGGCCAGTGGGGCGCCACATAGCCCGCCTCGGCCAACTGCCGGGCACTGGGTTGCGGGTGCGCGTCGAGCCAGGCCCGCACCTCGATTCGGCGGGAGTCGTTGGCGGCGGGGAGTTCGAAATCCACGATCGCAACCTATCCCTGCTCGCAACTGAGTCCTCAAGAACGACCGTCACGGTAGAGTCCGCAGTCGTTACCACCGCTTGAGGGGGATCTATGCCGGGTTGGAACTTTGCCAATGTCTGGGAAACCGTGGCCCAACAGGTGCCCAACGCGCTGGCCCAGGTGCATGGCGACCGCCGGATTACCTGGGCCGAGTTCGACCGACGAGCCAACGGCATTGCCCGCGCCCTGATCGATGCGGGCGTGGAGGAACAGGACAAGGTCGCTCAATACCTCTACAACGGAGTCGAGTACCTCGAGTCCATGTTCGGCACCTTCAAGGCAGGCCTGGCCCCCATCAACACGAACTATCGCTATCTCGACGACGAACTCGTCTACCTGTGGGAAAACGGCGACGTGGTGGCGGTGGTGTTCCACGGCAGTTTCTCCGATCGCATCGAGGGCATCCGCGCGCGAGTGCCGATGGTGCGACTGTGGCTGTGGGTAGACGACGGGGCCGGCGGTTGTCCGGCCTGGGCCACGCCCTATGAAACCGCCGCCGAAGCCGGAACCACCGAAGCGGTGGAGGGGCCGTGGGGACGCAACGGCGACCACCTTCTCCTGCTCTACACCGGCGGTACCACCGGGATGCCCAAGGGGGTGATGTGGCGTCAAGACGATCTGTTCCGCACGCTCGTCGGCTCGCTCGTCCCCGATGCCCGC
>CAMDIH010000112.1 GCA_945898515.1 Candidatus Neomicrothrix parvicella RN1
CGCCATCGATCGACTTGGTGGCCCTGGCGGCATGGATGGACAGCCAGGATCTTCCGGCCGGTCCTATCAAGGCGGTGGAGCCGTTGGTGGGTGGCACCCAAAATGTGCTTCTGCGCTTTGAGCGGGGTGGCACCACCTTCGTGTTGCGCCGCGGCCCGTGGCACTTGCGGCGCACCAGCAACGACGCGTTGCGACGCGAGATGCGGGTGCTGGCCGCGTTGGCGGGGAGTGCGGTTCCGCATCCTGAACTGCTGGCGGCCTGTCCCGACGAGTCGGTACTCGGTGGGGACGCGGTGTTTTATCTGATGGAGGCGGTCGATGGTTTCAACCCCACGGTGAGCCTCCCGGCCCTGCACGCCGGAGATAGCGAGGTTCGTCACGCGATGGGCTTGGCGGCGGTCGATGCTCTGGCGACCCTGGGGGCGGTTGATCACGTTGCGGTGGGCCTGGGCGACATGGGTTCCCCGGCGGGGTTCCTCGAACGCCAGGTACCTCGTTGGCTGTCCGAACTGGATTCTTACGGGGCGCATCGGGGGTACCCCGGGCCGAGTATTCCTGGCCTGCACGAGGTGGCGACCTGGCTCGATCGGCACCGACCGGAGCGCTTCACCCCCGGCTTGTCGCACGGCGATTACCACCTGGCCAACTTGTTGTACCGGCCTGATGGCCCCGAGGTGGCCGCCATCGTGGACTGGGAAATGTGCACCATTGGCGACCCACTCCTGGATCTGGGTTGGTTGTTGGCCACCTGGCCCACCGGAGACCAAGGGGGAATCGGTGGGGGGCCGCTCAGTACCGACGGGGGCTTGCCCACGGCGGGAGAACTGGTGGCTCGCTACGCCGAGGGCACCACCCGCGACGTGTCGGCGATCGTCTGGTACGAGGTGCTGGCCTGTTTCAAACTCGGCATCATTCTCGAAGGCACCCACGCCCGGGCCTGCGCCGGGCAGGCCCCCGTGGCGATCGGAGACCTGCTGCACGCCACCACCCTCGGACTGTTTGGCCGAGCAGTGGAGCGCATCTCGGCCGCCTGATTCGTCCGCCGTGATGCGGCGATGGGGTTCCTGGTGGTCCGCGGGCTGCTCCAGTCCCGCCACCGCCCTTCTCGGCCGACACCTCTCACCGCCGCCGCCTCCGCCGGGGGCCTGAGGTCACCGGGGGCGGGTACTCGCCCGGGATGGGAGCAGGTGCTTTACGCTGGTGGGCATGCTGCTTACCCCGTCGGGACAATCACCGCAGGAAATCGTGGCGGCCCTCACCGGAATGCGGAGCAACGATGCTCGTTGGCAGGACGGTCGCACGTTCGGCATGGTCTATGACGCTGGCCCTGAGGCCCATGAGATGCTTGAGACCGTGGCGGCGATGTTCCTGCACGACAACGCCCTCAACACGATGGCGTTCCCGAGCCTGGCCCGTATCCAGTCGGAGGTGGTGGGCATCACGGCCGATCTTCTCCACGGACCGGAGGCCTCAGGCTTCATGACCTCCGGCGGCACCGAGAGCATTCTGCTGGCCGTGAAGGCAGCGCGTGAGCGGTGCCGACAGGAGCGGGGCATCACGGCTCCGGAGATGGTGTTGCCAGTGAGCGCCCACGCCGCGTTCCACAAGGCAGCCCACTACTTCGGACTTACGGTGCGTCGGGTTCCGGTCCTAGCCGACTGGCGGGCTGATGTGGCCGCCGCCGCTGAGGTTGTGAACGAGAACACGGTGTTGGTGGTGGGATCGGCACCGCAGTATCCGCAGGGCGTGATCGATCCGATCCCGGAGCTGGCGGCCCTGGCGGCCTCGGTGGGGGCCAACTTCCACACCGACGCGTGCATGGGCGGCTTCCTCCTGCCTTTCATGGAGCAATTGGGTATGGAGGTGGCGCCCTGGGACTTCCGGGTGGATGGGGTCACCACCATTTCGGCCGACATCCACAAACTTGGGTACGCGCCCAAGGGGGCATCGGTGATCCTGCATCGCACCAAGGCATTACGTAAGCATCAGACGTTCGTCTTCGACGATTGGCTTGGCGGTTTTTACGCCTCGCCTGGTTTGCAGGGAACGCGATCTGGGTTACCGATGGCCTGCGCCTGGGCGATTCTGCACTATCTCGGAACCGAGGGCTATCAGCGTTTGGCTCAGGTCACCATCGACACGCATCAGCGCATGGTGGCTGGCATACGAGACATCCCTGGCCTGGCGGTGCTGGGCGAGCCCGAGGCGCATCTCGTGGCGATGGCGATTGCCCCGGGCTACGAAGACGCCCTGGATGTCTTTGCCGTGGGTGATGCTCTCCAGGCCAAAGGTTGGTTCCATGATCGGCAGACGCCGCCGGACTCGCTGCACGCCACTGTCAGCGCCGGAAATGCGGCGGTGATCGAGGAGTACCTGGCCGATCTGGCGATCTGTGTGGGGGAGGTTGGGGGCACCCGTCTCACCGACCGGTCCACCACGTATGCCACCCTCGACTAAGCCCGCGCCGCCCGCCGGTCGAGGCGCTGGGGGGTGCGGTCGGGCCGGGCACCGCCGTCTCGGTAGCAGCCCCCCGCTGCGGGCCGGCCCGACTGAACGGCAGGGGGTCATGGTAGATTTAACCCGTGTGGCCACCGGGCGCACCGCGTTGTTTGAGGGGTGTGGCCGTGTCTGAGTCGCCGTTTGAGTTCCAGGGGATCAATCATCTGGCCCTGGTGTGCAAGGACATGGAGCGCACCGTGGCGTTCTACCGGGACGTGTTGGGGATGCGGCTCATCAAGACGATTGAGTTGCCGATGGGGATGGGGCAGCATTTCTTCTTCGACTGCGGGGGCAACAATGCCCTGGCCTTTTTCTGGTTTCCCGATGCACCGCCTGCCGCTCCGGGTGTAGCCGCTCCGGCCCATCGGCCCGACACGGGGGAACTCTTGTCGGCCCACGGCTCGATGAACCATGTGGCTTTCAACGTGCCCGCCGAGGCGATCGATGGCTACGCCGAGCGCCTGCGGGCGGCGGGGGTGGCCTGCAGCGATGTGGCAAACCACGATGACAGCGAGTTTGGTGTAACTGCGGAACTCCACCCGGGGGTGTTCGTCCGGTCGATCTATTTCCAGGATCCCGATGGCATTCTCCTCGAGTTCGCCTGCTGGCAACGGGCCCTCACGGCTGACGACGTAGCGCACGAACCGGCCACCGCCCCCGCGGCGACCTCCGCCCGTTGATCTGATGCCCCGCTTGCGCCAGGTGCCTCGGGCCGAGGTGGAAACACCGTTGATCGCCACCATGTACGGCTTGCTGTTTGGCGACCGCGATCCCGTGGCGGATCCGGGGACTGAAACCGGCGCCCCGGGCGACTGGTGGACGGCCTTCGCCAATGTGCCCGACGTGTTCGAGCATGCGGTGCAGGGTTTTGGTCTCTACCGGAGCCCCCAGCGGCACCTCGACCCAGTGCTACGCGAACTGGCGCAGACACGAGCGGGTTGGGCAGCTCAGAGCCAGTTCGTCTTCTCCCAGCATTGCAAATCGTTGCGCGAGCTCGACGTATCCGAGGAACGCATCGCGGCCATCGCGCACTGGGCCGCCGCGACCTGCTTTACCCCCGTTGAGCGTTTGGTACTGGCCTACACCGACTGCCTTGTCTACGACCTCGGCCGCGTGCCCGATGGTCTCTTTGCCGCCCTGCGGGAGCACTTCGACGATGTTGAGTTGCTCGAACTCACCTACATCACGGCGCTCTACCTCCAGCACGCGGTGATGGCGAGGGCGTTGCGCACGGAGTTCGACGACGTAGACGAACGCATCGTGGAGGTGGCTCCGCCGGCGGACACATCCGACACCCGGCCTGGCGGGAGCGGGTAGCGCAACCCCTGGCTGCGACCGGGTTCGGGGGAGCCACCGTCGTTCAGCAACCGCCAGTGCCCCTAACCCCCCTCGGGGGGTCAGGTCCCGAGACGGGTGAGGATGTTGCTCGTGATTTGTTCGATCTGCGGGTCGCGGCCGTCGAGGCCGTGGGCCCAGTCGGTGCTGCCGGAGGTAATGGCGACACCGCCGGCGGCGGAGGTGTAAGTGCCCAAAACGGCGTGGCCGTAGGAGATGCGCTCAACGTCTTCGTTGGCGCGGGAGCCGAACAGGCGGGCGGCGATGAACTCCACCTCGGAGGGCGCATTGGGGGCGGGC
>CAMDIH010000113.1 GCA_945898515.1 Candidatus Neomicrothrix parvicella RN1
TGAGGGGTGGGACCACGTTCCCAACACCTCTCCGGCGGCGGCTGGCTTGGTTTCGCCAGCTGGTCCAGCAAGCCGCGCTAGCGGCCAGCCACCTCCAGGGTCCCGCAAGAACAGTCGTTCATTGGACGGACCACCTCCTCTCTCTGGTACCCCCAGTGAACCACGTCATCGGCGGTTTCACGCACCCATTTCTTATCCAGCCGGCGGGCCCAACGCCCCGATGCGCCCGAGATGGCCGAGCAGCCCCGTAATGATGGCGTAGGCGTCGGCGTCACCGATCTCCAGCCCGTCTTCCTCCAGGGCACCGAGCACCGTCGCCAGGGCCTCATCGTCGGCCACCACCACCTCCGGCCGCTCGCCGATCACGCGCACGTCGCGCCCGGGGGGAGCGCTGAGGCCCTTGGCCTCAAGGTGGGCCAGGGCGGCGAGGATCACCCGGCGTACCTCTGGGTAGCTCACGCGCGCTTGCACCTCGGCGGGGAGCCCATCGCCCACCGTCCGCACGGCTTCTTCTACATCGAGGATGGCCGAGGGCGTCTCATGCCCCAACCGGAATGTCTCTGTTCCCACCAACGCCGCCGCGATCGCCAACACGAGCACACCAGCCACTACGACAAAGACCCAACCCATCCGACGAGGCTAGAGCGCAGGAGAGCTCGACCGACGAGCTCTGCCGTGCCCGCGAGCCTTAGATCCCGATGCGCTGCGCAAGCAACTCACGGTGATAGGTGGGATCACCGAAGAGGAGCTCGGAACTCTTGGCCCGCTTGAAGTAGAGGTGGGCCGGATGCTCCCAAGTGAATCCGATGCCGCCGTGGATCTGGATGTTCTCTGCGGCGGCGTGGAAATAGGCCTCGGAGCAGTACGCCTTGGCCAGGCTCGCCACCGAGGGAAGTTCGTCGTTCAGCTCAGCGGCGCACCAGGCGGCGTAGTAGGCCGCCGACTTGGCCGACTCGACCTCCAGCAGCATGTCGGCGCACTTGTGCTTGATGGCCTGGAACGACCCGATCGGACGGCCGAACTGCACGCGATCCTTGGCGTACTGCACGGCGGTCTCGAGCACCTTCTGGGCCCCACCCACCTGCTCGGCCGCCAGAGCCACGGCGGCGAGATCGAGCACCCGATCAAGGGTGACCCACCCGGCACCGTCGGAGCCGATGAGGGTACCGGGCGTGTCCACGAAGTCGATCTTGGCTTGCTTGCGAGTCTGATCCATGGTGGCGAGGTTCGTGCGGGTGACACCGGCGGCGGAAGGATCCACGGCGAAGAGCGACACCCCGGCGGCGGTACGGGCGGCCACGATCAACAACGTGGCTTGGGCACCGTCGAGCACAAACATCTTCTCGCCGGTAATGGCGTAACCATTGCCGGCAGGGACGGCGGTGGCGGTGATCCCAGCTTCGTCCCATCGGCCGTTGGTCTCGGTGAAGGCCAGCGTGGCGATCGTCTCGCCCGACGCGATGCCCGGGAGGTACTCCTTCTTGGCGGCATCGTCGCCGGCATGCAACAGGGCGCTGGTGGCCAGCACGCACGAGGAGAAGTAGGGGGCGCACAACAGGGCCCGCCCCATTTCCTCAAGCACCACGGTGAGTTCCACGAACGTGAAGCCCTGGCCGCCAAACTCCTCGGGAATGATCATGCTCTGCAGGCCCAACTCGTTGGCCATCTGACTCCACACGGCGGCGTCATAGCCCTCGTCGGTATCCATCAAACGACGGACCTCGGCCTCGGGAGACTTGCTCTCCAAGAACTGGCGGGTGATGCGGCGGAGCTCTTCTTGCTCCTCGGAAAAGGCGAAGTTCATAGGTACGGGTCTACTGCTTGGCCCCAACGGGTGCCAACACGATTGCGTACACATGCGTACACTAGACCCATGGATCAGATCGGTGCCCGGGAACTGCGGGCCAACCTCGCGGCCACGGTGCGCCAAGCCGGGTCCGGGGAACGGGTCATCATCACCATCGACGGCCGACCGGTGGCACAACTCGGCCCCATCGAAGCGAGTGGAGCACCCTCACTCCCCGAACTCGCCGCCGCCGGCCTGCTCGAAGCGCCCCATTCCCCCCACCGCCCCACCCCGCCGCGCGCCGTGGACACCGCCGTGGATGTGCGCCTTGAGCGGGTGCTGAGCGAGGTGCGCGGCGGATGAGTTTGTACGTGGATACCTCGGCCTTAGTGCGGCGCTACCTGCAAGACCGCCACCGGCGGATCGTGATGGAGACCATGGCCGGCGATGACGCATGGTGCGCCTCGGCCCTGGTGCGCACCGAAGCGCAACTGGTGCTGCACCGGGCGGCGATATCCGGGCGCCAACAGGCGGAGTTGTGGCGCACCCTGCGCCGGGAATGGGATGCCTTCTGGGTGGTTCCCCTGGATGATCGTGGCTTGGCCCGAGCGGTGGAGATCGGCGCCACCTACGGCGTGCCCCTGGTGGATGCCATCCACCTCGCCGCCGCCGACCGCCTACCCAACCCGGTGCGCTTCTTGACCTTCGACCCCCAGCAGATCCCCGCCGCCGATGCCCTCGGCTTCGAAGTGCTCAGCCCCCTAGCCTGAGACCATGAGCGACACGCTGATCTTCAACACCACCGGGGTGGAGATCCACCAAGTGGTGGTGGGCCCGGTGGATAACAATGTCTTAGTGCTCCGCTGCACCCAGACCGGCGAGGCAGTCCTGCTCGATGCCGCCAACGAACATGAGTTGCTGTTGGGTCTCTGCGAACAGCTCGGCGTGCGGCGGGTGCTGGAAACCCACGGCCACTGGGACCACATCCAGGCGGTACCGGCGCTGCGAGACGCCGGGTACTCCGTGGCGGTCACGGCGGCGGATGCGGCGATGCTCCCGTCGTATGACGAAGTGCTCGAGGACGACTCGGTGATCGAGGTGGGCCGCCTGCGCCTCCACACCATCGCCACCCCCGGCCACACCCCCGGGTCGATGTGTTTCCGGCTCGAAGGGCACCCCGTGCTCTTCAGCGGCGACACGCTCTTCCCCGGTGGCCCGGGAAACGCCACCTTTGACGGCGGCGACTTCTCCACCATCATCGAGTCGGTGGATCGCCGCCTCTTTACCCTCGCCAAGGACACCATCGTGCTGCCCGGCCACGGAGAACGCACCACCATCGGGGCCGAGCGGCCCAACCTGCAGGCCTGGATCGACCGGGGCTGGTAGGTGGGCGGCGCACTCCCCGATCACGAGCGGCCCGATGACCACACTCGGTGCCACACCCATGAACTCCCCCCTACTCCCCTGCGTGACCGAGCCATCCCCGCCACGGCCTGGGTGGAAGCACCCGCTGAACTTCTCCGCCTCGGCGATGACCTGCCCCACCATCCGATCGCCCGCTACAAACGCCGCATCGGTCCGTGGCTGCTCTGGCGGGCCGGCCCGGCCCGCCATGCCGACGCCCGATACTGGGCGGCGCGCGCCAGTCATCTGGCCGACCAATGGACCTTCACCCTCACCCCCGACGGACGCGATCACGGCGTGGGCCCCTCGGGGATCCGCCACGATCGCTTCCGAGCCTGGAAGGAAGACCTCCGGGATGCACCCCCGCTCGCCGCCGCCCCCGATACCAAAAATAATCCCTGAGGCTTTTCCACTATCGAGATAGTGCTAATACACTGACGGGTATGCCCCCCGCCATCCCCCTCTTCGAGATCCGTGACCTCCACGCCCGCCCCACCGGTGCCCCCGAGGTCACTGAGATCCTGCAGGGCATCGATCTCACCGTGCTCCCCGGCGAGGTGCACGCCATCATGGGCCCCAACGGCTCCGGGAAATCCACCCTGGCCTCCACCCTCATGGCCTCGCCGGAGTACGAGGTCACCGCCGGCACAGTGTTGTTCAAAGGCGACGACATCACCGAGTGGGACACCGAGATTCGGGGCAAGGCGGGCATGTTCCTCGCCTTCCAGTATCCGCAGCAGGTGCAAGGGGTGTCGGTCCTCAACTTCCTGCGTCAGGCCCTCTCGGCCCGCAAGGGCATCGACCTGTCGATGCT
>CAMDIH010000114.1 GCA_945898515.1 Candidatus Neomicrothrix parvicella RN1
ATCGGCCCCCGCTCCCCACAGGTGAGGCACGCCACCGAGCGGGTCGTGCCGTGCACCTCCACCACCAGGGCCGGATCAGATCCCGCCGCCAGGTGCAGTCCGTCCACATTTTGGGTGACCAACGCCAAGAGGCGACCGCTCCTCTCAAAATCCACCAGGGCGCGATGCCCGGCATTGGGTTGTGGAGCCGGACCGGTGATGTGGGCTCGCCGCCGCCACGACGCCTTGCGCAGATCGGCGTCGGCCACGTACTGGGAAATGTCCGATTTCTTCTCGGCCTCGGGGTTTTTCGTCCAGACCCCTTGAGGACCGCGGTAATCAGCAATCCCGCTATCGGTGCTGATCCCGGCACCGGTGAGCACCACGATCCGCTGGGCGTTCGCCACCCATTCCCGCACCACCGCCTGATCCGTCACGCACCCCAGACTACCCGTTGACGCTGGCATGAAACTACACAAAACTACATGAAACAACAGCACTCACGAGGAGACCCCATGCCGGCCCTACCCACCTTCCCGATCACCACCCTGGCGGTGCGACCTCTACCCGATGCCGTCATCGACCAGATCGGCCACGACGCTCGCTCCGCGTATGTGGAACGATTCTGGCTCGGCATCCTCGGCCCTAGTGCCACCTGGTTGCTGCGACGCTTAGTGGACGCCCTCGAGGCCGCCCCCGAAGGCTTCGACCTCGATCTGGCCCTCATCGCCACCGAACTCGGCCTCGGCACTCGCTCCGGCCAGAACTCCCCCTTCGTGCGCACCATGCAACGCTGCGCCCGTTTCGGGGTGGTGGCCATGGTGGGCACCACCGAAATGCAGGTGCGACGAAAACTCCCGCCCCTCACGCAGTACCAAATCGATCGCCTTCCCCCGCATCTCCAGGAGGAGCATCGCCGCTGGACGGCCAGTGCGCGGGCCCACCCCTCCCCCGATGAGCGTCGAGAACACGCTCGCGGCCTGGCGCTATCACTACTCGCTGACGGCGAGGACGTTGCCACCGCCGAGCGCTTGCTCCACGGTCGTGCCGTGCACCCGGCCATGGCCCATGAGGCGGTGGCCTGGGCCGTCGCCCACGGTGGGGTTACGCAACGACTCACCGCCGGTGACCGGCCCCCAACCGCCGCCTGAGGTCGGTTCAGGCGATCGGCTTCGGCTTCACGAAACCGTCGATCATCTCCACCAGGGTGCGCACTCCGAATCCGGTTCCCCCCTTCACGATCTCACCGTCAACTTCGGGAGCATCAGCCGGACCGGCGATATCGAGGTGAACCCAGGGGATGTCGCCCGCCACGAAGTGCTCCAGGAACACTCCCGCCGCCAGGGTGCCGCCGTAGCGCAGGCCGGTGATGTTCTTCAGATCAGCGATGTCGCTGCGAAGTTTGCCCTTCAGGTACGGCGGCAGAGGCAGGGGCCACACCCACTCCCCCGCCCGCTCGGCGGCCGAGCACACCTGCGCTGACCATCCGGCGTGATTGCTCATCAGACCGGCGATGCGTTCGCCCAGCCCCACCATGCAGGCGCCGGTCAACGTGGCGAGATCCACGATGGCATCAGGCTCGTGCTCCGAAGCCAACGACAGCGCATCGGCCAGCAGCAACCGACCTTCGGCATCGGTGTTGAGCACCTCCACGGTGGTCCCGTTGCGAATCGTGAGCACATCGCCCACCCGAGTGGCATCGCCACCGGTCATGTTGTCGGTCAACGGAAGGAATCCCAGCACTCGCACCTTGGCCCCCAGGGTGGCGATCGCACTCATGGCCCCGAGCACGGCGGCGGCGCCCGCCATGTCTTCCTTCATGCCGACCATCCCCTCCGAGGACTTGAGCGACAAGCCACCGGAGTCGAAGGTGACTCCCTTACCCACGAGGGCGACGGTGCAGCGCGGTTTGGCGGGTTCATAGGACAACTGCAGAAAGCGCGGCGCCTGGAAGGAACCGCGGCTTATCCCGAGCAGGCCACCGAGGCGTTGCTGGCGGATCTCCTTCTCATCCCACACGGTCACGGTGAACCCGGCCCGCTGACCTTCCTTCACGGCCCGCTTGGCAAATTCGATCGGCGTCAGCGTGCCCCCGGGTTCATTCACCAAGTCCCGGGTGCGGTTCACCGCCTCGGCGATCACCACCCCGCGATCGATCGCCGCCTGCACCCGCTGACCGCCACCACCCAGGATGGTCACCCGCTCCAGTACCGTGGGGGTGCGGTCGGCCTTGTAGGTCAAGAAGCGGTAGCCGCCCAGCACAAGGCCCTCGGCGATGGCCTGGGCCACCCGAGCAGGGCTCAATTCATCCCGCACACACCCCGAGAAATCCACCGACAACGTGCTGTACCGCCGCGCCGCCCGAGCCAGACCGCCACAGGCATGACGAACGACATTGGCATCCACCATGGCCGCCGGACCGACCCCCACCACAAAAGTGACGTGCCCAGCCGAGTCCGACAGGACCCGCACCTCGCCCCGTCGGCCATGGAAACGCTGGGCCTCGAGGGAGACCCAGTCCACCCCGCCCCCGCTGCTTTGGCCCTCGAACATGGCCACGGCATGCGCCTCGAGCCCGGCCGGGATACTGCGAGCAAGCGTGATGGTCAGCGGCATGGTGGGGATCCTTCGAGGATCAGGTTTCTCGGGCGAGAAGTGGCACGCCTTCTACCCAGCGAGCGAAGGTCCACAAGAGGGAGGAAAGACGATTCAGGTACGGGATGATCTGGGAGCCATCCTCCACTACCCCCACCGAGGCTCGTTCCGCCCGCCGCACCACCGCGCGAGCAAGGTCCAGCAACGCCGAGGTTCGGTCCTGGCCGGGCACCACGAACTCGGCGGGAAGCACGAAGCGCTCGCTCACGTTGTCGATGATCACCTCGATGGCGGTCACCATGGCGGCTGAGACTTTCGAGGTGCCCTCGGTGAGTTTGGGGTGGTTGGCGGTATCGGTCGCCATCTCCGCCATAAGGACCCACAGATCTCGCTCCACCGCCACGAGGAACCCATTCAGCTCACCCTGAGCGGGCGTCTCGGCACGAGCCATCCCGATAGCCGCCTGCGCTTCATCCAAGTGGCCCAGGGCCTCGAAGCGAGGAGACGACTTGAGATCACGACCGCCATAGAGCAGCCCGGTGGTGCCGTCGTCTCCCTTGCCTGTCCAGATCTTTGTCACGGACGACAACCCTACCGGCGTCTCGCCGCGTCCCCGAATCACCAGGTATCAATGTTGGGCCGCTTCTTGCCCGTCCGGATCACCGTCGGGGCGGCGGCGAAGGTGGTGGCGATCCAGCGTCGAGAGTCGGCCGGATCCACCACGTCATCGATCTCAAAGTGGCTGGCCGTGTTCACCGCCCGGCCGTGAACATACATGCGGTCGACCATCTCCTCGTACGTGCGCTTTCGCTCGGCGGGGTCGGTGATGGCCTCAAGTTCCTGGCGGTACCCAAGACGCACAGCACCTTCGAGACCCATCCCCCCGAACTCGCCAGTGGGCCACGCGATGCAAAACAGGGGGGCCTTGAAACTGCCGCCCGCCATCGCCTGCGCCCCGAGCCCATAGCCCTTGCGCAGGATGATGGTGCCCGTCGGCACGGTGATGTTGGCCCCGGTGACGAAAAGTCGGCTCACGTGGCGCACGAGTGCCGTGGCCTCTGCCTCCGGGCCCACCATGATCCCCGGCGTATCGCACAGAAACAGCACGGGCAGGTCAAAGGCATCGCAGAGTTGCAAAAAGCGAGCGGCCTTATCGGCCCCGTCGGCGTCGATGGCGCCGGCCCGGTGGAGGGGATTGTTGGCCACGATCCCGAGTGGAGAACCCTCGACGCGGGCCAGCGCGGTAACCATGCCGGCACCGAAGGCGGAGCGCAGTTCGAGCACCGAGTCCACATCAACGATCGAGGCCACCGCGGCGCGTACGTCGTACACCGCCAACCGATTCTCCGGGATCACGGTGCGGGCCAGCGC
>CAMDIH010000115.1 GCA_945898515.1 Candidatus Neomicrothrix parvicella RN1
TGGTCGGGTCGCAACCGCAGGCCGAGGGCCGCCGCCTCGATCGGGGCCCGGCCCGTGTGGAAGCGAGCAGGGTCGTAACCGAGGATGGACATGTTGCCCACGTCGCTGCCCGGCGGCATGCCCGGCGGGATCACCGCCGCTCGCCCCACTTCGCCCCGGGCCGCCAGGCGGGCCAGGGTGGGCATCGAGGCGACCTCGAGCGGGGTCTTTCCCTGCAGGGCCGCCAGCGGCAGGTCGGCACAGCCATCGGGGATACAGACAACGTATTTCACCCTCTGAGCCTACCGATACCCCTGCTCCACCGACACCGGAGGCGAAAGGCTCCGGCCGGCGGCGATCAGGTCACCCGGGCCAGCACGTAGGCGCGTACCGCAGAGATGTCGTTAGGCAGCCCGTCGTAGTGTTCGTCGCGCTCGAGGAGATCGGCGAGGCGGGCGGGCAGAGCCGGTCGGATACCGGTGGCCTGCTCCACGGCATCGGGGAACTTGGCCGGGTGCGCGGTGGCCACCGCCACCATCGGGACATCCAGGGAACGACGTTGGGTGAGCGCCGCCGCTATCCCCACCGCGGTGTGCGGGTCGATGAGCATGCCGTGCTCGTTGTGCACACGGCGAATGGTGGCAAGGGTGGTGGTGTCGTCGATCGTGGCGGCATCGAAGCGGTTGGTGCGCGGAGCGTCCACCGCCCCGAGGGACCGAAAACGCCCGAGGAGGTCGGCGGTGGCAGGGCCATCCCGACCCGACAATTCGAACAGGAGCCGTTCATGGTTCGACGACACCTGAATATCCATCGACGGGCTCACGGTGGGCACCACCTCCTCGGCCACCATCGACCCGCTGGCCACCCAGCGGGCGAGGATGTCGTTGCGGTTGGCGGCGATCACCAACTGATCGATGGGTAGACCGATCTGCTCGGCCACCCAGGCGGCAAAGATGTTGCCAAAGTTCCCCGACGGCACCGTGAAGGAACAGCGACCCAACGCGGCGGTGGCGGTGACGTAATACACGACCTGGGCCATCACCCGGGCCCAGTTGATGGAGTTCATGGCCGAGAGCCGCACCTGCTCCCGGAAGGCAACATCGGCAAACAGCGCCTTCACGAGGTCCTGGCAGTCGTCGAAGGTGCCCTCGACGGCCACGTTGTGCACATTCGGTTCGTGCACGGTGGTCATCTGCCGCCGTTGCACTTCGCTGACCCGACCAGCGGGATGCAGCACCACAATGTCGAGGGTGGGACGTCCCACGCAGGCGTCGATAGCCGCCGAACCCGTGTCGCCCGAGGTGGCCACCACGATGGTGGCTCGCTCGCCCCGGGCCCGCAGTTCATGGTCGAACAGGCGGCCCACCATCTGCAGGGCGATGTCCTTGAACGCCAGGGTGGGGCCCCAGAACAGTTCCAAGAGGTGAAGGTCGCCGAGGGGGACCACCGGGCACACAGCAGGATGATCGAACCCGGCGTAGGCCTCGGACACCATCGCCGCCAGGTCGTCTCGGCTGAGGGATCCCTCCACGAAGGGGAACATCACATCGACCGCCACCTCGCCGTAAGGGCGACCGGGGGCCCATACCTCAGGGGCGAGGGTGGGCCAGGTGGCGGGCACGTAGAGACCGCCATCGGGCGCCAAACCGGTGAGGAGGATGTCGCCGAAACCGAGGGCGGGGGCGAGGCCGCGGGTGGAGACGTACTGCATCAGTCGCGACCGATGACCCGGAGCACCGACCCGATGCGCTCCACCGCGCTCAGCGCACTCAGGGCGTCAAGGGTGGCGAGAACGTCGGCTCCCCGGGCCTGATGGGTGATGAAGATGAGCCGGGCTTCCTCGCCCATGCCCACCTGCTCCATCGATCGAATCGACACCCGATGGGTGCCGAACACACCGGCGACCTGGGCCAACACCCCGGGCCGATCGAGCACCTGCATGTTGAGGTAGTACGCCGACTCCACCTCGTGCACGGAACGGAAGCGGGCCACCCCCAACCGACCCACGGTGGCGTGTGATCCACGGTGATGGTTGACGGCGGCATCCACAACATCGCCGAGGATGGCGCTGGCGGTGGGGAGCCCACCGGCCCCCCGTCCGTAGAACATCACCTCGCCGACGGCGGCGCCCTCCACGAACACGGCGTTGAAACTTTCGCGCACCGCAGCCAGGGGATGTTCGAGCGGCACCATCGTGGGATGCACCCGCACACTGATCTCACCGGCGTCGTCCTGTTCGGCTACCGCCAACAACTTGATGACGTACCCCATGCGCTGGGCGAAGGCGATGTCGGTGGCGGTGATCCCCGAGATGCCCTCGTGGTGCACATCGGCCGCGGTGACCTCCACGCCGAAAGCAATGCTGGCAATGATGGCGGCCTTGGCCCCGGCGTCGTAGCCCTCCACATCGGCAGTGGGATCAGCTTCGGCATAGCCGAGGGCCTGCGCCTCGGCGAGGGCATCGGCGTAGGAGGCCCCGGCTTCGCTCATGCGGGTGAGGATGTAGTTGGTGGTGCCGTTGACGATGCCCATCACGCGCAGGATCCGCTCCCCCACCAGCGACTCGCGCAGCGGTCGAATGATCGGGATACCACCGGCCACCGCCGCTTCGAAGAGTAAGTCCACTCCGGCGCTCTCGGCCGCCTGGAACAGTTCGGCACCGGCGGTGGCGAGCAGTTCCTTGTTCCCGGTGATCACCGGCTTACCAGCCCCCAGGGCGGCCAGGATCAGCGTTCGGGCCGGCTCGAGGCCCCCAATGAGTTCCACGATCAGGTCCACCTCGGGGTCGGCCACGATCGACGGGGCGTCGGTGGTGAGGCGGTCGGGCGAGAGCGTGATGGCCCGCGGCTTGGCGAGGTCGCGTACCGCCACCCGGGTGACCTCCAACCGGAGCCCGGTGCGGGCCTCGATGTCGGGGCCCTGGCTGGCGATGAGGTCGACCAACGGCGCCCCCACGTTGCCGCACCCCAGTACCCCGATGCGCACCAACACCGGGCTTTTACTCAGATCGTTCGTCACGCCCCCATCGTAGAGGGATGCCCGCGGCCGACCCCGCCTGGATTTGGGTTCAGTCCGCTACGTCGTAGTGGAGAAGGTCCTCCAGCGTCTCGCGCCGCACCACCAACCGGGCCTGTCCGTCGGCCACAAAGACCACCGCCGGGCGGAGCACTTTGTTGTAGTTCGAGGCCATCGAGTGCCCGTAGGCCCCCGTGACCGGCGTGGCCAGTACGTCGCCCACGGCGATGTCGTCGGGCACCTGGGCGTCGCGCACGAGCACATCGCCCGACTCGCAGTGTTTGCCCACGATCGTGACGAGACGGGGCCGTGGCGCGGCGGCGTCTCGCGGCAGGAAGGCCTCGTAGCCGGAGCCGTAGAGCACGGGGCGAGGGTTGTCGGACATGCCGCCGTCCACCGAGAGATAGGTGCGCACGTCGGGTACTTCTTTGATGGTGCCTACCCGGTAGAGGGTGACGGCGGCTTGGGCCACGATCGAACGCCCCGGTTCGGCCAACACCCGGGCGCGAAGGCCGGCATCCCGGCAGGCCGACACGATGGCCATCCCCCATTCCGTGATCGACGGGGCCGTTTCGTCTTCGGTGTAGGCCACACCGAGGCCGCCCCCGATCGACAGTTCGGGTAGTCCCATCTCCCGCACCCACGGTGCCACCACCTCCACGGCCTGATGGAAGAAGTCGGCCACAAACACCTGGCTCCCGATGTGCATGTGCACACCCATCAGTTCCATGGCCGGCGAATCCTGGGCGTACGCCACCGCTCGGGCGGCGTCGCCGGACGGCACGCCGAAGCCGAACTTGGAGTCGATCTGACCGGTGCGCACAAACTCGTGGGTGTGGGCTTCCACGCCGGGGGTGGCCCGGATGAGCACCTTGGGCACGAGGCCGTCGTGGGCGTGGAGTTCCGCCAGTCGTTCGAGTTCGTCGAAACTGTCCAC
>CAMDIH010000116.1 GCA_945898515.1 Candidatus Neomicrothrix parvicella RN1
TGCGCACCAAGCAGATCAAGCACAACAAGGACCTGTTCGAGACCCTCGACGACACCTTCGGCCTGCTGGAGAAGCTCCACATCTTCTGAGGGCGCTCAGTCGGTACGCGGCCCCTTGGGACCCTGTTCGGCCGCCAATGGTATGCATCCCACCGCCTCACACCCGCTCCAGACGAGGCGGTACCGACGTGAAGATCGGCGTGATGACGTTCGTGACCGACGAGTCGATGCCGATCATCGAGCTGGCGGTCGCCGCCGAGGAGCGGGGTTTCGAGTCGCTGTTCATGCCGGAGAAGACGCACCTGCCCGTCAGCCGCCGCACGCCATGGCCCGGCGGCGACCTGCCGGAGACCGGGTACAGGCTCGGGCCAAGGAGCGCGGCGCCCACGCGACCAGGCTTCGTGCGGTAGTTCGTGCGGCTGCCGGTAGCCATGTGGGCCAGGCCCTTGGTGGCCACCGGCGCGCGGCGGGAGCTACCGAGGCAACCGTCCCGTTCCTGGCCAGCCGGATCGGCTGAGCAGGAGTGTGCCGAGCGGTCGGCTTCGCACGGGCAATACTTCTGTGATGGCCCAGGCTCACAGCTCCCACGGTCACGGGGGCAGCAACACCATCACCTCGGCCCAAACCCGTTGGGTTCTCGGAGGCATCGTTGGTTTCTTGGCGGTTGCGGCGGTGGCCGGCGCGTTCGTGCTTCGTCCCGACGCCGACCGGCCCGTGCTGGCCGATGCGCTGGGGTTCAGCGGCGAGCTCGTTCAGGCCACCGCCACCACTGTTTTGGACGTTCCCTGCCTGAACACGGCCGAGGCCGACGGGATCCGATGCAGCCGGGTGACCATCGAAGTCACGAGCGGACCCACAAACGGCGAGGAGGCGTTCTTCGAGATCCCAGTGAGCGACGCGTCGGCGCGGATCGACGTTGGCGATCGGCTTGTCGTCCAGTACGACGCCGACAACCCTGCTGAGCTCCAGTACTTCTTTCAGGACTTTCAGCGAGATCGCCCCCTGATGCTGCTCGGTGTTCTGTTCGCGGTCGCTGTGATCGCGCTGGGTCGATGGCAGGGCGTCCGCGCCCTTATCGCCTTGGGCGTGATCGGACTCGTCCTGATCGGCTTCGCGTTCCCGTCGATCCTGGACGGCAACGACCCCACCGCGGTAGCGATGGTCGCCGCCGTGATCATTGCGCTGGTGGCGCTGTACCTCACTCACGGCGTGACTGAGATGATCACCGTCGCGCTCCTGGGGACCTTTGCCGCGCTCGTCCTCACCGCGGTTCTGGCCGTCATCTTCACGAACTTCGCTAACTTCACCGGCTTCGGAAGCGAGGACGCCTTCTACCTGCAGTTCGCCTCCGCCAAGATCGACGTCAAAGGACTGATCCTCGCCGGGATCATCGTCGGAAGCCTCGGGGTGCTCGACGACGTAACCGTCACCCAAGTATCAGCGGTCTGGCAGCTCCACGAAGCCAACCCTGACTACGGCGTCCGACGGCTCTACACCTCCGCGGTCACGATCGGGCGCGACCACATCGCCTCTACCGTGAACACCCTCGTCCTTGCCTACGCAGGGGCCTCCCTGCCCCTCATCTTGGTGTTCGCACAGGCGGGCCGGAGCTTGACCCAGGTGGCCGTGGGCGAGCTGGTGGCCGTGGAGATCGTGCGCACGCTCGTGGGATCGATCGGACTCGTCGCCGCGGTACCCATGACCACCGCCCTCGCCGCGTTCGTCGCCACCCGCGGATCAGCGCCGGGTTCACCCGACCCACCCATCGCCCCGACACCTAGCCCCCCCACCGAGTTGGTTGCCGAGCCCACCGCAACCAGTGCAGCATGGGACGACTTCGCCCCGGACCAGCCTGCGGGCTGGTGAAACGGTACGGGCGCTCCCTGACCGTCGGGGCGGGGTTGTCTCCCGCTATCTTGGGGCAATGGCGCCTCGGTCGGCGTTTTTGGAGGCTCATAATGTTTCGGATGAGGTTGGCAAGATGGGCCGTCGGTGTGGTGGCCGTGGCGATCTTGGCGGGTTGCGGGGGTAGCGACTCCAACGCAACGGTGGGGCCGGCCACCACTCCCTCGACCAACGTCGCCGCCGGTGCCGGGGAGCCGGTGGAACTGGCGGAGTGGCAGCAGATCGAGCTGACCGACGCCGAGGGCGAGACCTTCACCTTCGCGGATCTGGTCGGTAGGCCCGTGTTCATGGAGACCTTCGCCACCTGGTGCGGGAACTGCCGCCGGCAACTCGGCGACACCAACCAGGCCGCCCAACAGGCCGGCGACGACGCAGTCTTCGTCGCGTTGAGCGTCGAGACCGACCTCGATGCGGCTGCTATGGCCGACTACGCCGACCAGCAGGGCTTCGACGACATCCGGTTCGCGGTGATGAGTCCCGAGATGCTGGCCGCGATCAACGATGCCTTCGGCAACACTGCGCTGAACCCACCCAGCACCCCTCATGTGGCGGTTGCCGCCAACGGTGCTGCGGGTGAAATGGTCACTGGCTTCGACTCGCCCGAGAAGATCCTCTCCTCCCTCGGCCTCGGGTGAGCCTGCCGCCCAGCCGTGCCTGGGCACCAACTCCATGAGCGAATACGTCGAGGCGTTCGCGCTCGGCAACGCGGCGATCCTCGGCAACGTGTGCATGCTCCCGCTCTACCCGGGGTTGTTTATCCTGCTCGCCGATCGTGTTGAGGCCGGCGGGTCACTTCGGTCGATCCGCTGGATGGGAGTGCTTGTCCTCGCCGGTGTGCTGACCGCCATGATGGCGATCGGTGGCGTGCTCTACCTACTCAGCCGCACCTTTTCCGACGTACTCGGGGTGATCCTCCCCGTCATGTACGGGCTGGTCGCCGTCCTTGGCATCCTCATGATCCTCGACCGCAACCCCCTGGTGCGGATGCGAACGGCGCAAGCACCGATCCTCTCCAACCCATCAGCCACCGCCTACCTCTACGGCCTCGCCATGGCCCCGCTCACCCTCCCCTGCACCGGCCCCCTCATCATCTCCGCGTTCGTCCTCGGCGGCGTGCGGGGCAGCAGCGAACTCGCCGACGGGCTCGTCTACTTCTTCTTCTTCGGTCTCGGCTTTGGCTGGCCCCTCGTCCTACTCCCCCTCCTCGCGGCCCCGGCCCAACAGACCATCACCCGGTTCCTCACCCGCCACCACCGGCTGATTACCCGCAGTTCCGGCGTCCTGCTCCTCGTTGTTGCCTTCGTCGGCTGGTGGGTCGACATCCGACCCAACTAGCGCGGCGGCGCACCCATCGGGGGGGGTGGCCACCGAACCTCGCCGGTCCGCTGGGGCGGTAACCGCAGGAAGCCAGGGGGCCGGACTCGCAGCGACCGGGGGTTTCTGTGAGCGCGGCGTCGTGTTTCTTCCGGTAGGACCGCTTCTGAATCCCGCCCCGGGGAGGGTGCTGCGCTGGTGGGGGGGTGGATGCCGAATGATTCGGCTAGCTCCGCCCGGTTGGCGTCCTCCCGTTACCCGCTGGTGGTTAGGTGGTGAGATCGCGCACGGCGTCGGCCACTGCGTCGAGGTCGAGGCGGGGCTCGTCGAAGCGACGTATGACCCGGTAGGTGCGGTCGCGACCGGTGGCGTCGACGAACCAGCCGGTGAGGCGACTGGCCACCACCTCCGCCAACGGATCGGGCAACTGGCGTAGCGCGGCCCGCTGCATGTTGCCGTCCACCAGGACGCGAGCCAGGTCGTAGAGGTCTGATGCCTTCTTCTCGGGACG
>CAMDIH010000117.1 GCA_945898515.1 Candidatus Neomicrothrix parvicella RN1
TCGATGGTGGTCCAGATGGAAAACGTGGGGGCGAAGGCAAACCCATCCACCACGAGGTCGGCGCCGTCTCGGACGCCACATTCGCTGATGGTGCTGAAGAGGGAATCGGCGGCATGACGGGCGAACACATCCGAAAGGCCCGGCTCCACTCCCATACCCACCAGGGCCAACAACCCGCGTTCTTCCCACTCCGTTGCCTGCTCGAACTGCTCATCTCCCAACTTCACCCCGGGCTGTTGATGGGGCTGGGAGGGGTGCGGTTTCGACAGCGACATGGCCATGTCGAGGTAGGTGGCGCCCGCATCGAACGCCCCACCGAAGATCGGCATCACGAAGCGAGGGTCGGCCGCGTTCAGGACGTGGGTGCATCCGTGGGCCCGGATACAGGCGGCCACCTCGTCCCGATCCGATGCATCAATGGCCACGCCGATGAACCGTGGATCACCGGTGGCTTCGGCGGCCGCGCCGGCGCGGGATGCGTCGAGGTCGGCTAGCACCACCTGCTCGAAGAAGGTGCGCCGCCGGGCGATCATGGCGAAGGCCGCCCCAACCCCGCCACTACCCACTACGAGGATCTTCACGTCGCTCTCCTGTCTTGAAGTTGGAACCATGTCGATACGAGCGGAAGCCATGCTCGCCGGAGTGAGTGCAGCGGTATCGCTCGGGGCGGCAACTCAGCAAAGGCCGGGAGACCCTCGCCGTCGATGGCGGCTCCCATACGATGCCCCATCCATGTATTGAGCGCTACGCCAGAGCCGTTGCAGCCCGTCGCATACCAGAGGCCGCCCTCCTGCCCGCAGTGGGGGAGGCGGTCGAGCGTGAGGGCCACCTGGCCCCCCCAGGCCCGTTCCACGTTGGTGCCGGCCAGCTGCGGATAGACCTCCAGCATGGATCGATAGAGGTAGTCGCGGGCCTCCTCAAGGCCCACGCTACCCAAGCGTTTTCGTCCGCCAAACACCATGCGTCCGGCATCGTCGAGGCGCCAGTACCACAGCAGATGGCGGTCGTTGAAGCACATGCGGCCGGTGGGGAGAACCGCCTGGGCGACCTCGGGAGCCAGTGGCTCGGTGGCGATGATGAACGACCCCATGGGAAGAACTCGGCGTCGCAGGGTGGGTACCAGGGAGTCGGCGTAGGCGTTGGTGGCCAGGAGCACGTGGCCGGTATCGATCACCCCGCGGGGGGTGGAAACGGTCCAGCGGGTCGCAGCCCGGGTTACCGCTGTGGCTGGAGTGTGGGGGTGCAATGAGGCCCCCGCCGCCTCCGCTAATCGGGTGAGGCCCGCATGAAAGCGGGCGGGGTGCAGCCCCCCGCTGCGCTCAACCACGAGGCCTGCGGAGAACGCCGCAGAGCCGACCTCGGCACGCAGTGCCTCTCCCCGCACCACATGAGCGGCGGATCCAACCGAGGCCAACTCGGTCGCGAGGGCGTCGAGGCGAGCCGGCGCCCGCTCACCGTGGGACAGGTAGAGCTGGCCGGTGCGTTCGTAGGCGCAGTCGATGGATCCGGCAGCGATCACGTGCTCCACGTGGTCGAAGGCAGCCTCGACGGCAGCATGGAGGCGCAGCCCGAGTTCGCCGTAGCGCGCCGTGAGCGACGCCGGCCCGGCCTTGAGATCGGGCAGGACCATGCCACCGTTACGAGTGCTGGCCCCCCATCCAAGGTCGTGGGTATCGAGAACCACTACCGATCGGCCCCGCTGAGCCAATTCGCCAGCCGCCGAGAGGCCGCAGTAGCCGCCGCCGACGATCACTACGTCGGCCTTCGCCGGCAGTGGCTGTGGCGTGACCGGATGGGGGGTGGCAGTGTCCTGCCAGAGCACGCCTGGTGTGTATTCCGGCGCCAGAGGGACCAGCATAGAACGGGATGATAAACATGCGGATGGGTAGTTTGGAACTCTTACCGGGGTGTTGTTGCAATGATGCCGGTTCATCCTGAAGTGAAGCCGTCGCATTGAGCGTCTCGAGCAGCCGTGAAGGCCTCAACGATGTGATCGTCCTTGATCACATCGTCAAACGCTTCGCTGACTTCGTGGCCGTGCAGGATGCCTGCTTCGGTATTGAGCGGGGGTCGTTCTTTTCGATGCTCGGCCCCTCGGGCTGCGGCAAGACGACAACTCTTCGCATGATCGCCGGGTTTGAATCGCCAACCTCGGGGAGAATTTTTCTCGATGGAGATGACGTCTCGCGAACCCCGGCGTACCGTCGCGGCGTCAACACCGTCTTTCAGCAGTACGCCCTGTTTCCCCACATGTCGGTGTTCGACAACGTGGCCTTTGGCCCTCGGAGCCGGAAGGTGCCGAAGCGGGAAGTGACGCAGCAGGTGGGTGAGATGCTCGAGATCGTGCGCATGGAAGACTTCGCCTCGCGCCGGCCCGCACAACTCTCCGGTGGTCAGCAGCAGCGCGTGGCCCTAGCCCGCGCGTTGGTGAACAAGCCGTCGGCGCTCTTGCTTGATGAGCCCCTAGCGGCGCTGGATCTCAAACTCCGGCAGGCAATGCAACTCGAATTGAAGCGTATCCAGCGCGATACCGGCGTCACCTTTGTGTTCGTTACTCACGATCAGCAGGAAGCACTGACGATGAGCGATTACATTGCGGTGATGAGCGCCGGCTGGGTGGAGCAGATCGGCACCCCAACAGAGATCTACCATCAGCCGGCGACCCCGTTTGTGGCCGGGTTCATTGGGGAGGCCAATCTCCTCCCGGGAACGGTGCAGCGGGTGGATGGAGGTCTGGCGGCGGTGTCGGTGCCGGGTGGCACCGTCTCGCCGCGCTCGGCGGGCGAAGTGGGTATCGGCAGCGACGCGTTGGTGATGATCCGCCCGGAGCGGGTCCAGGTGGGGCGCAACCCACCCGTTGAGGGCTTCGATGGAGTGCCCGTGGTGCTGCAAGAAGTGATTTTCCGCGGGGCAACACTGCATGTAGGCCTCGCCGGCAGCGATGGCGCCCCCCTGGTGGCCCACCTCGGCGATGATCACTCGCTCGATGGTCTCGGACCCGGCGATCACGCCTGGGCTACCTGGCCCCGCTCCGACGCGTATCTTGTACCCAGCGGGAAACCCGCTACCACTGATCCTCACGGAGGAATGCCAACATGACTCACATCCCGATGAACCCGCGCCCCGCACTTGGGCCGCTGCTCTCGCGCCGAACCTTGCTCGGTCGGATGAGCGCCCTGGCTGCTGCCGGGGTGGTCGGCCCCGGCCTTCTGGCCGCCTGTGGCAGCGACGACAGCGGCGACGCCAACAACGCCGAGGGCTCCTCGAACTCACTCTGGCACGAGAACTGGCCCGCCTACATGGATGAAGAGACGCTCGACCTGTTCCGAAAGGACTCCGGCCTCGACTTCAAATACACCGAGGGATTCAACGACAACAACGAGTATTTCGCCAAGGTGCAGGCGGACCTAGCCGCCGGGAAGTCGATCGGTCCCGACATCATCACGCCCACCTTTTGGCTGGCCGCCCGGCTGATCGACCTGGGCTGGGTGCAGGAGGTCCCCTTCGACAACATCCCGAATGCCGCCAACCTCGTTCCCCAATTGCGCAAGCCGGCCTGGGATCCGG
>CAMDIH010000118.1 GCA_945898515.1 Candidatus Neomicrothrix parvicella RN1
TCACGGCGCGGCGTAGACCACCCGCCCGGCGCACACGGTGGCGGCGACGTTCTCGGCGGTGAGTTGATCCAAGGCTGTGGCCAGGGGCACGCGCAGGAGGCACAGATCGGCGGGCTGACCCACCGCCACGGCTCGCTCGGCCCCGCCGGGGTGATCGGCCTGGCCGAGGAACAGGCCCAGAGCCAACCGAGGGCTGATTCGCTCGGCCGGGCCCAGCGTCACCCCGCGGCGGGTGCGACGATCCACCGCGGCGCGCATGGCCCGCCACGGATCGGCATGGGTATAGGGGGCATCGGTGCTCCCGCCCACCGCCACCCCGGCGGTGAGGAGTGACGCGCACCGGTAGAGGTGGTCTTGATCGTCGGCGTCAACCTCGCGTTGGTAGTCGTCGCCGCGTTCGGCGATGAAGCCGGGTTGGGTCACCACGGTGATACCCCGCCGGGCCAGATGAGTGACCTGCTCGGGCGCGAGGACCGAGCCGTGTTCCATCCGATCGCCACGGTGGCTTCCGGCCTGGTCCCAGGCGGCGAGGGCTAACACCGCCGCCGTGCGGCTGACGCAATGGATGGCTACCGGCCGACCGGCAGCGTGGGCGAGGGCGATGTCGGCGGCCAGGGTCAGCAGGGCCGGGTAGGCGCCGTCGTCGACGATCACTTTGACCGGTCCGCGCCCGAGGCCCTTGGGCAGATCCACGCCCAGGAGGTCGATGCCCCCGGTGACGGTGACTCGTTGGGGGAGCGCGCCGGTGTGCACGGCCTCGCCCAAGGCTGCCAGTTCTGGCGCGTTGCGGTAGGGCGTGGCATCGGTGACGCCGATGACGCCATAGGTGGCGAGGCGGGCGCCCAATGGTGCCAAGTCCGGCCCCGTGGCCTCGATCAGCTCGGCGAGCAACTCGTCGGCGCGATGCAGCCGTCCGGTCGGCACCCCGGCGGGGTCTCGCTCAATGCCCGGATGGGGGTGCTCGGCCAGGCCCAGGCGTGTGAGGGCCGCGCTGTTGAGGGTCCAGCGGGCCCCGCTGCGGTGCTGCACTCGCACCGCTCGGAGCGGGGTCAGCGCATCGAGGGCGTGGCGGTCGAGATCGCCCGCCACCGTTTCGTGGTACCCCACCGCCCGCAACCAGGCCCCCGGGGCGAGGCGACCATCGGCGTCGCGCAGCACCCGGGCGAGGCCCGGTCGATCCTCGACCTCGGGGGGTCCCGCCGCCACGGACTCCGCCGCCGCCGCCGTGGCGAGAAGGTGCAGATGGTGGTCGTGTAACCCCGGCAGCAGCGCACCGCCTCCGCCCTGGATCACCGTGTCCGTCGGGGAGGGTCGCAGGCCCGGCCCGATTGCCGCCACCACGCCGTGACGGAGGCGCACATGCACCGCCGCGCCGTTCACCTCGACGTCGCGCAACAGCAACGGCGGGTTCATCGACGGCCCCCGGTTCCCAACACGGTGGCGTTGTGGGCGCCGAGGGGAGCGGCGGCGTGGCGAACCGACCGCGCCCGGGGGGCCGCCACCACCGGGGCCGAAGCGATGGGTTGCGTGGGGCCGGCCACGGCGGCGGCGACTTCGGCCATCGCCACATCGAGCCGCCAGCGTCCGCCGCCCCGCACGCTGTCGAGGGTGGCCAGCGCCGCCACGAGGCCGGTGAGGGGGTCAGCCACCGCGTCGGCGCAAAAACACGGTCCGGCGGCGTCCCAGACGACGAGGCCGCCGGCCACGGCCGCGTCGTCACCGAACCCCACCCGCTCGCGGCCGGGGGCGGTTTGTCCGTGGGCCGTGATGGAGGTCCATACCTTCACCCGGCCGGTGGCCATCACGGCCTCGGCGTGGATGCCAAGTTGCTCCAGCGCCCGCGGCCGCGATGCTTCGATCACCACGTCGGCATCGCGCAGGAGATCGATCAACACGCCTACCCCTTGCGGCTCGGTGAGGTCGAGGGCCACGCTGCGCTTGCCGGCGTTGAGGAGATCGAAGAACCCCGATGGCCCGCGCCGCGCCCCGTCGGGCCGACCGGTGGCCTCCACCTTGATCACCTCGGCACCCGTGGCGGCGAGGAGGGATCCACACAGCGGGCCGGCCCACAAGGCGCTGAGGTCGATGACCCGCAGGGCCCCGGGTCGGGGCGGAACCGGCGCCAGGGGCATCTCGCGCCGGCGCACCGGAAGCGACCCGGGACGGCCGGGCGCGGTGGCGGCCGGTGATGTGGGGGCAGGAAGCCCGGCCACCGGCAGGCCCAGCAGGGTGGCGCGTTCCACTGCCGCAGCGGTGGAACAGGACCCTACGAACGCCGCCACCGCCACCCAGGGCGGGGGGAGAGGTGGGGTTTGCTCCAGCCACGCCGGCAGGAGATCGACGTCGTCGGGTCGGGCCAAGGTCACCGCCAGCCAACCGTCGCGGGTGGGCAGGAGGCGGGTGGCCCCCCCACAACTGATGGATCCCTGACGCCTCAGGCCTCCGATGGCCGCTCGCTCGCCGAGCAGCGCCAGCGGATCCACCCGCAGCGGGTAGCCGGCGGCATCGGGATGCTCGGCCAGTTGATCGGCGAATCGGGCCAGCGTGGGGACCAGGCCCGCCGGTGGTCCCAGCGGCGCACGGTGGGCGCGCCCGGTGAGGGCCATCGCCCCACTAGCGGCCCAGGCATTGATCTCGGCGGTGTTGGCGCCCAACTCTGGCCAGCGCATAGGCCATGATCCCATTGGAGACACCCGGGGCGCGCCCCGGCGGCGGCGAGCCCCGGCCTGCCCCTGATCGACGTAGGCTGCCACGATGCGAATCGCGGTGGACACCACGCTGTGCACCGGTCACGGCCGTTGTTATTCCCTCGCCCCGGAGGTCTTTGCGGGCGACGACGACGGCTATTGCGTCAGCGTGGCCGTCGAGGTGCCGATCGGATTGGAAACCGAGGCGCTCAAGGGTCTGCGCAACTGCCCCGAGCGGGCTATTCGTGTGGTGGATACCTGAAGGTTGCCGCGACCAGCATGGGACCCGCGGGCGCGTTACTGTCGGGATTTCGAACAGTGGTGTCATGTACTTCGATGGCATCGATCACATCTCGGGGGGGACCGTGTCGCGATCCATGAGAAACGTTGGAGTGGCGTTGATCGTCGGGCTGGTGATGGCGGCGTGTGGAAACTCGAGCGACGATGCCAGCCCCGCCAGCACCGCGGCGAGCGATCCCGGAGCGGGTGGGGCCAACGGCGACCGCAATGAGTTCGTGCCGATCTCCGGTGTGCCCGGGGTAAGCGACGACGAGATCGCCTACGCCGTGGTGGGAACCAAGAGCAACAACCCCCTCGGCAGTTGCATCCTCGACTGCTACGCGGCCGGGGTGGAGGCCTACTTCGCCTACCAGAACTCCCTCGGGGGCATCTACGGCCGCGACCTGGTGGT
>CAMDIH010000119.1 GCA_945898515.1 Candidatus Neomicrothrix parvicella RN1
TATCGGCACCGTGGTGCAGGAGGATGCCGTGGCCGAAGGCTGGGTTGACCACCGCGGTCGCACCCTCGTGTTCTGCCGAGCCGAGGTGCGCACCGCCTCGGGCACACTGGCCGCCGACGCCACGCTGACCTACGCCATCCGCCCCCCGCCCTGATTCGGCCGCCGGCTACCCCCGTCGGCGAAAGCCGATCTCCAGGTTACGCACGGCCCCCACGAAGATGTTGGGCTCGATCTCGGGCGGGGCCAGCACCTCAAGATCGGTGATAGTGGCCACCAGTGTCTCCATCAGGAGGCGTAACTCGAGCCTCGCCAGCGATGCGCCCAAACAAAAGTGGGTGCCGAACCCGAAGGCGATCTGTGGGTTCGGACTCCGGCGAGTGTCGAACGTGAAGGGATCCGTGAACACCGCTTCATCACGGTTGGCCGAGGGATAGAGCAAGGCCAAACGATCCCCGGCCTGGATGGCCGTGCCCGCCAGTTCCGCGTCACGGGTAGCCACCCGGAACATGTTGTTCAGTGGAGTGACCCAGCGGATCATCTCCTCCACCGCGGCGGGAATCCGCGAACGATCCTCATACAGGGCCTCCCACTGATCGGGATGCTCGGCAAACACCATGAGCGAGCGGGCGATCACCGTGCGCGTAGTTTCCGCGCCGCCGCTGATGAGCAGACCTGTCTCGTTGACCATCTTGGACTCGTCCATCGGGCAGCCGTTGGCCTCGCCTTGCACCCACGCCGACACGAGGTCCTCGGCCGGGCACTCTCGGCGCTCCGCCGCCGTGGCTTGCAGTACCGCCACAAACTCACCGATCGCCGCCAGAAAGTCCGCCGCGATGGCTTCGTCGTGCGGCACTGAGTCATAGCGCATGAGACGCTCCGACCATGATCTGATCTCCGGCCATGTCTCCTCGGGGAAACCGAGCAGATGGGCCGTGAGCCGCGCCGGCAGGGCGGCGGCGAGAGCGGTGACCGCCTCCATGCGGCCGCGCTGTCCGGGGGCCACCCCGGCGGTAAAGGCGGCCACCAGATCATCGATGATGCCCACCGTCACCTCTTCGGTGGCCTTCACGGCCTTGGGGGTGAAGCGACGCGCAATGAGGCGCCGCTGGTTGAGGTGACCCGGGTCGTCCTGGGCGATCATGTTGTCTTCGCCGAGGTTCTGGAGCGATCGGTAACTTCCGGCGCTGGAGAACACCTCGCTGCGGTGTTCCACATCGAGCACATCGGCGTGGCGAGTCACCCCCCACATCTGCGAGGTCTCGCAGCGATACACCGGCTCATTGGCCCGCATCCACGTGAAGGCCTCGTGCATACCTTCGAGGTCACCGTAGAACTCCGGGCTCAACAGGTCGATCGGGGGTCGGGGGGTGGTGGCTTCCAAGCCATGCACCCTAGCGAGGACCAATAACAACTGTTACTCGTGTGTTGTTGGCTGCATCGCCCGACCCAACTGGTGGCCGGCGGCGGTCTACCCTCAAGACCCATGGCTCCCCTCCGGCGTGTGGCGCTGTGCATCGCGCTCGTTCTGGTGGTGGCGGCGTGCGCGAAGGGATCCACCCCATCCACCGAAGGGGATGCGTCCCCCGCGCTCACCAGTGGCTTCGTCCCGGCGCCCATCAGTTGGGAAGACTGCGACGGCGTGGAATGCGCCACCCTGGCCGTACCACTGGATTACACCAAGCCCGACGGCAAAACCATCGAGTTGTACATCACCCGCGTCCCCGCCGAGGGCGAGCGCTACGGCGCCCTATTCGTCAACCCGGGCGGCCCCGGCGCTTCTGCCTCGGACCTCGCTGGCTACGTGGCCAGTGTGCTCCCCGAAGTGGCGGAGCACTACGACATCATCGGCCTGGATCCTCGTGGCGTTGGGGGTAGCACGCCAATCAGCTGTGGAGTTGATCTCGCCGAGCTCTACGGCGTGGACCCCACGATCGATAGCCCCGCCGACCGGGCCGCCATCCTGGAGGTAACCGACAGGTACGTCACCGACTGTGCCAAGCGGTACCCCGAACTGCTCGCCCACCTCGGTACCACCGATGTGGCGCGCGATATGGACACCGTCCGGGCCGCCATGGACGATGAGCGCCTCAGTTACCTCGGGTACAGCTACGGCACCGCCATCGGCCAGGAGTACGCCCGCCTGTTCCCCACTCACATCAACAAGATGGTGCTCGACGGCGCCGTGGCCCTGGGGCCCTCGGGTCTCCAGCAGGCCGGCGAACAGGCCCTTGGTTTCGAGACCGGACTCACCCGCTATGTGGACCACTGCAACGCCGACCCCGAATGCCCCGCACGCGGCCAGGCGCTTGAGTCAGTGGAGCAGGTACTTGCGCTCGCCGAGCAACCGGGGGGCATCCCTGCGCCCGGAGCCGACCGGCCCGCCGGTCCGGGCGAAGCCAGCCTCGGTATGAGCTACGCCATGTACTCCGAGGACCTCTGGTACCAACTTGATCAGGCGGTGAGCGACGCGCTCGGCGGCGACGGCAGCGGCCTCGTCAGCCTCGCCGACGGCTACCTCCAGGCGGCGGGCTTCGAGGTGTATTTCGCCGTCAGTTGCCTCGATTTCTCCTGGCCCAGCGGCGACCCTGAAGCCTTCTTCGCCGCCGCAACCTCGGTGGCCGAAACGGCTCCCCACTTCGGGGAAGCTCTCGTGTTGGACTATCTGCGTTGCGCCGATTGGCCCGTAGCCCCGGTGCCGCTCGACGCTGTCACTGCCCCCGAAGCCCCGCCCATCTTGGTGATTTCCACCACCGGCGATCCCGCCACGCCCTACGCCTCAGGCGTGGCGGTGGCCCAAACGCTGCGGAACGGCATCCTCATCACCAACGAGGGCAACGGCCACACCGTGGTGGGCACCGGGAAGAAGTGCATCGACGACCTCGTCACCGAGTACCTCATCAACAACATCGTGCCCAAAAACGACACCACCTGTAGCTAAGACCCCGCGCTACCCCTCCGTACCTTCCGCCACCAAGCGCTCCAGCACGAGTTCGGGGTGATCACCTTCCACCCGGGCCAGCCAGTAGGGGCTTTCGAACAGGGCGTAGCGGGTGCCGTCGGCTCGGGCGTACACCGCCACCCCGTGCAGGGCCCGCAGGGATGCGGTGCTGCCTTCGTCAGTCTTGCGGGCCACCCGCCACGTGGTGGGGTTCAATTCGGTGGGAGCCCCAAACTCGTGTTCAAGGCGGTGCGATGCCACCTCGAACTGCATCGGACCCACGGCCGCCAGCATCGGGGCCTGATCGCCGAGGTCCTGATCGCGCAGCACCTGCACCACGCCTTCTTCGTCGAGTTGCGCGATGCCGCGCCGGAACTGCTTGAAGCGGCCGGTGTC
>CAMDIH010000120.1 GCA_945898515.1 Candidatus Neomicrothrix parvicella RN1
GGCAGTGCCCGGCAGGTCATCATCGGCCCGTACCGGATCGCCGTTGTGCGCATTGACGATGCCCTGTACGCCATCGACGACCGCTGCAGCCATCAGGACATTTCCCTGGCCGAGGGCGAGGTGCTGTGCCACGAGAAGCAACTCGAGTGCTGGAAGCACGGCAGCGCGTTCTCCCTGGAGACGGGCCTGCCGCAGTCGTTTCCGGCCATCAAGCCCGTGTCGGTCTACGAAGTTTGCGTCGTCGATGGTGAGATTGAGGTGCGGATTCCATGAGCGAGCATGTGTTGGAGATCACAGGGCTACGCGCCGGGGTGGCGGGTAGGGAGATCCTCAAGGGAGTTGACCTCACGGTCCGCTCCGGTGAGGTGCACGCCATCATGGGGCCAAACGGATCGGGCAAGTCCACGTTGTCCCATGTGATCATGGGCCACCCGGGCTACGAAGTGTTGGGGGGAACTGTCACGCTCGACGGCCTCGACATTCTCGCCCTCACGGCGTCGGAACGGGCGCAGGCCGGGCTCTTTCTGGCGATGCAGTACCCCACCGAGGTGCCGGGAGTGGCGGTGGTCGACGTGCTCGAGGCCGCCTTCGTCGCAGCGGGGCGCAACCCGACCGAGGTGCCGGAGCGCCTCCGCGCCGAGGCCACCCGGATCGGCTTCGACGATCGTTTTTTGCACCGAGCCATGAACGTGGACTTGTCCGGCGGCGAGAAGAAGCGCAACGAGACATTGCAGTTAGGGGTGCTCCAACCGGCCATCGCTATCCTCGATGAGATCGACTCCGGCCTCGACCTCGACGCCCTGCGGGCATGCGCCCGCCGGATCGAGGCGGCCACCGAAGAGACCGGTCTCGGAGTGGTGGCCATCACCCATTACAACCGCCTGCTGCACGAACTGCGGGCCGACTACGTCCACGTGTTGGCCAACGGGGTGATCCAGCGTCGGGGCGGACCAGAACTGGCCCTGGAACTGGAAACCACTGGCTACAGCGAGTTCACCGCCGCCCGCGGCGAGGCGAGCCCCTCCTAGCGGTCAGGGATCTTCGCTGGCCATCGCTTCATCGATGGCCTGCGCCAGGGTGTTCCAGGAGAGGGTGGCGCACTTGATGCGAACGGGGAACTTCACGACGCCCTGCAGGGCCTCGAGGTCGCCCAGTTTGACGTCCGGATCAGGGAGGGCGTCGCCGTGGTCATCGCCGCCTACGTGAATCGACATCATGGCCTTGAAGGCGTTGGTGAGGCGGTGGACTTCAGCGACGGTCTTGTCTTTGACCACCGCCGACATCATCGATGCCGAGGACTGGCTAATTGAGCAGCCCTGGCCGCCGATACGGATGTCTTCCACGGCGCCGTTGGCGACGCTGAGGAAGATCACGATCTCGTCGCCGCAGAGCGGATTGAAGCCTTCCACCCTGGTGGCCGGGGGCACGGGTAGTTCGCCACGGTTCCGGGGCGAGCGGTAGTGGTCGAGGATGATTTCTCGGTAGAGGTCTTCGAGGCCGGGCATCTGGCTGGTGATCCTAACGGGGTGGGCTCTAGAAGGAGAAGAAATCGGCGGCCGCCGCGATGGCGTCGGCTAGGGCATCCACGTCGGCTTCGTCGTTGTAGACGTAGAGCGATGCCCGTGCCGTGGCTGCGACACCGAGCACGCGCATCAATGGCTTGGCGCAATGGTGACCGGCCCGTACACACACCCCGTGTTGATCGAACACTTGGGTGAGGTCGTGGGGATGAAGATTTTTGAAGGTGAACGACATGACCCCGCCGCGTTCGGCCGCATCGGCGGGGCCGTGTACGCAAAGGTCCTCGCCGAAGCGTTCGGCGAGGGTGCGCAGGGCGTACCCGGTGAGGCTCACCTCGTGCTCCCGCACCGCGTCCATACCGAGGCCTTCGAGGTAATCCACCGCCGCCCCGAGTCCTATGGCTTCGGCAATCGCAGGGGTGCCCGCCTCAAACTTCCAGGGAATGTCGTTGGTGGTAAAGCCTTCCTTGGTGACGTTGAGGATCATCTCTCCACCGCTGAGAAACGGGGGGGTGGCCTCCAGGATCTCCGAGGTGCCCCACAGCACTCCGATGCCGGTGGGGCCGAGCATCTTGTGGCCGGTAAAGGCCACGAAGTCGGCACCCCAGGCGGCCACGTTCGTGGCGGCGTGGGGGACGTGCTGAGAAGCATCGACCACCGCGATGGCCCCGGCCTGGTGCGCAGCATCCACGAGGCGGCGGACGGGGAGCATGGTGCCCAGCACGTTGGAGGTGGCAGCAAACGAGACGACCTTGGCTCCGTCGATGATCCGATCTACTTCGGTGAGGTCCAGGTGGCCATCGGCGGTGATGGGGAGCCAGCGCAACTCGATACCCAACTCGTCGTGCAGTTGGTGCCAGGGCACGATGTTGGCGTGGTGTTCGAGCTCGGTGAGCACCACTACGTCGCCCGCCCGAAGATTGGCGCGCCCCCAAGCCTTGGCTACCAGGTTGAGCGACTCGGTGGCATTTTTTGTGAACACCACCTCCTGGCTCGCCGGGGCACCGATAAAGCGTGCCACCTTGGCCCGGGCTTCCTCCAAGGCGTTGGTGGCCTCTTCGGCGATGAGGTAGGTGCCACGGTGCACGTTGGCATTCGAGTTGGCGTAATAGTGCTCCATCGCAGCGAGGACGGCGCGGGGTTTCTGGCTGGTGTTGGCGGAGTCGAGGTAGATGAGGCGACCGCCATGCACCTCCCGGTCGAGGATGGGGAAGTCGGCCTTGACGGCGGCAACGTCGAGGCTGTGGCTCACGCCGTGACCCGCCAGGCCTCGTAGCCGTCGTGTTCCAGCCGCTCGGCTAGTTCCATGCCGCCTGACTCCACGATGCGACCGTCCACCAGAATGTGCACCACATCGGGCTCGAGGTGATCGAGGAGGCGTTGGTAATGCGTGATGGCCACGACGCCGAGGTGGGGGCGGTCGCGCCGTACCTCCTGCACCCCTTGAGCCACGATCTTCAAAGCGTCGATGTCGAGGCCGGAATCGGTTTCATCGAGGATGGCGATCTCTGGTTCCAGGATGGCCATTTGCAGGATTTCGTTGCGCTTCTTCTCACCACCGGAGAAGCCTTCGTTGAGGAAGCGGTCGGCAAAGGACGGGTCCATGTCGAGCCGGGCCATCCACTCCATGATCGACAAGCGCAGTTCCAGCATCGACAGGTCGATGCCCTTGCGGGCCGAGAGGGCCTGACGCAGGAAGTTGAGGACCGACACCCCTTGCACCTGCTGCGGATACTGGAAGGCGAGGAACATGCCCGCCTTGCCCCGAATCTCGGTGTCCCACTCGGTGATGTCGTC
>CAMDIH010000121.1 GCA_945898515.1 Candidatus Neomicrothrix parvicella RN1
CTCGGTGAAGCCACCGTTCGCAGCCTCGCTGCTCGCGGCGCCCGGGTCGTGGTGGTGGACATGAACCCGGAGAAGGGCGAGGCCGTCGCGAAAGACGTTGGTGGCGTTTTCGCCCAGGCCGACGTCTCCGACCCTGATCAGGTGATCGCAGCGGTAGAGGCCGCCAAGGAACTCGGTCCGCTGCGGGCGCTGGTCACTGCCGCCGGGGTGGGTTGGGCTACCCGCACCATCGGGCGCGACGGCCAGTACGACTCCGCCCATGACCTTGCTATTTTCAAAAAGGTGATCGAGGTGAACCTCGTGGGCACCTTCAACTGCATTCGTCTGGCGGCCACCGCCATGGGCCAGAACGAACCGCTGGCCGACAACGAGAAGGGGGCCATTGTGACGGTGGCTTCCGTGGCCGCCTTCGATGGGCAGATCGGTCAGGCTTCCTACTCTGCTTCCAAGGGCGGCGTGGTGGGGATGACCCTGCCGGTGGCCCGTGATCTCTCGGCGGCGGGGATCCGGGTGAACTGCATCGCCCCGGGCCTCATCGACACCCCGATCTACGGCGAGGGCGAAGCCTCCGAGGCCTTCAAGGACAAGTTGAAGCGTGATGTGCTCTTCCCTGATCGCCTCGGCTTCGCCACGGAGTTCTCCTCGATGGCCATCGAACTGCTGTCGAACAGTTACATGAACGCCGAGACCATCCGCGTGGATGGTGGCGTGCGCATGCAGCCGAAGTGACCTGACGCGGCGGTCACCTCAGCGGGTGAAGATGCTCCGGAGGGTGCCGTCGATCTCGGGATGGTCGAAGGGGAACCCCGCCTCCTGGAGGACCTGGGGGAACACCCGCTGACCCTCGAACAGGAGAGCATCGGCCAACTCGGGACCTAGCAGGAGTTTCGGCCCAAACCGGGGGATCGGCAGCAACGTGGGCCGGTGGAGCACACTGCCTACCGCCTTGGTGAAGGTGGCGTTGGTGACCGGGGTGGGGGCCGTGAGGTTCACGGGACCGGTCACATCGGCCTCCAGGAGGAAGCGGATGGCGCGCACTTCGTCGTGCAGGCTGATCCAACTCATCCATTGCTTCCCGTCGCCGAGTTTTCCGAGGAGGCCGAGTTTGGCCAGGGGCCCGATACGGCCGAGCACCCCTCCATGGGCATCAAGGACGATCCCGGTGCGCAGGCGGGGGGTGCGGATGCCGGCGGCTTCCGCCGGGGCGGCCGCCGCCTCCCAGGCCACCACTACTTCGGCAAGGAAACCGCTACCGCGGGCGCTCGTCTCCTGGAGTTGCTCATCGCCGCGGTTGCCGTAAAAGCCGATCGCCGAGCCGCACAGCAGCACCGGGGGCTTGTGGGTGAGGGCCGCCAGCGCGTTGGCGAGCAGGGCGGTTCCCTGGGTACGGCTCTCAAGGATCTTGCGCTTCTGCTCGTCGCTCCAGCGCCGCTCGGCGATGCCCTCCCCGGCTAAATGCACGACGGCGTCGAGGTCTTCGAGGCCCTCGTGGTCGATGTGGCCCGCCGCGATGTCCCAGCGGAGGGTGCCGGCGCCGCCTTGGGTTCGCAGGATTCGGATCACCGTGTGTCCGTCGGTTTCCAGCGAGCGAATCAGCGCACTCCCGATCAGTCCGCTGGAACCGGTGATAGCGATACGCACGCTCGCTAGCCTATCGGTCACGTTCGAGTTTCTGACGGCTGCAGATACCACTGGAGGGAAAGTGATCAATGAGTTGAAGACAGTGATCGTGGAGTTTAAGAAATTCCTGTTTCAGGGCACCGTGGTGGGGTTGGCCTCTGCCGTGGTGATCGGGGTGACCTTTACCGCTTTCATCTCGGCCATCACCTCCGAACTAGTCATTCCTCTGCTGGGCGTGGTTTTCGACACCGAATTCAAAACCTTGACCTTCACCTGGCGCAACAACGACTTCCGCTACGGCCGGGTGATCGATGCCGGCCTCACGTTGGTGGCCACGCTCCTTGTGTTGTTTTTCCTCATTCTCAAACCCGCAAAGGCCATCGCCACCCGGCGTCTGGCCGGAGAAACCGATGACGACGAGGTGAATCTCAGCGAGGAGACCCTCGTGCTGCGGGAGATCCGGGACTTGCTCAAGCCCGCCCCGGTCTCCGACTGATCGACGCAAGGTTTCGTGCCCGAAAGGTTGGGGCTTTAGGGTCTTGCTGTTGAGGCCTATGGCCTCTGCAGGCCGCCTAGTCAGGGATGGAGGAGCACAGCGTGCACGTGGTCATAGTGGGATGCGGACGGGTGGGCTCGGGGCTGGCCAGCATTTTGGAAGACGGTGGGCACAGCGTGGCCGTGATCGACAAGCAAGCCAAGGCCTTCCGTCGCCTTCCCGAGGGTTTTGCGGGTCAATCCATTCAGGGCGTTGGGTTCGACCGTGGGCACCTTCGCGAGGCTGGCATCGAGCACGCCGATGCGCTCGCGGCGGTCACCAGCGGCGACAACTCCAACATCATGGTGGCACGCACCGCACGCGAAGTCTTCGGCATGGAGCGTGTGATCGCCCGCATTTATGACCCTCGCCGGGCGGCCATCTACGAAAAACTCGGCATTCCCACCATCGCCACCGTGCAGTGGACCACCGACCGCGTGTTGCGTCGGATCCTCCCCGATGTTTCCATCACCGAATGGGTGGATCCTTCGGCGAGGATCGCGATGGTGGAGCGCCCAGTGGACGCGAGTTGGGTGGGCCGCCGCCTGGCCGACCTTGACCTACCCGGTCTGGCTCGGGTGGCCGCTTTGTCTCGCCTGGGGGTCGGCCAAGTACCCGATTCCACCCTTGTTACTCAGGAAGGCGATGTGGTGTACATGACGGTGAGCGCCGATCGGATCGAGGAACTCGACGCCCATCTGTTGGGGACCACCCCCGGCGGCGGGTCATGAAGGTCGTCATTGTGGGGGGCGGAAACGTGGGTGCCTTCACGGCGGAGGAGCTCATGCGCGAGGGGCACGACGTGACGATTATCGAGGTCGACGCCGACCGCGTGGCGCGAGCGGTCAAATCCGGCGATGCCGACCGGGTGCGCTGGGTGCAGGCCGATGCCTGCGAAGTAGACAACCTGCGCAAGGTGCCCCTCAACGATGTCGACGTCCTAGCGGCGGTCACCGGTGACGACGAGGACAACCTGGTGGTGTCGCTTCTGGCCAAGCAGGAGTTCGCCGTGCCCCGCGTCATTGCTCGCGTGAACAATCCGA
>CAMDIH010000122.1 GCA_945898515.1 Candidatus Neomicrothrix parvicella RN1
AACCCGAAGGTGGCCCGAGCCCTCGGAAGCGCCATGTGGATGTACGACCTGACCGGTGGCGCGCGTATCGGAAAACTCCACCGGCGCTTGAAAAAAGCGGCGGCAGTGGAGCACATGCCCACCCTGCCGGTGGATCGGCTGGCCGGCGCGTACCTCTACTACGACGCGGCGGCCGATGATGCCCGTCTTACCCTGACCCTGGCCCGCACCGCCGCCCTTGACCACGGCGCGGTGATCGCCAACCACACCAGCGTCGTGGAGATTCTGCACACCGACGGTCGGGCCAGTGGGGCCATCGTGGAAGCCGACGGCGCCCGCATCACGGTCCGGGCGCGAGCCGTAGTGAACGCCGCAGGCGTCTGGAGCGACGATGTGCGAGCCCTGGATGAAGGCGACCACCCCGACAGCATCCGACCCGCCAAGGGCATTCACATCACCGTGCCCTGGAGCAAAGTGCGCAACGACATCGCCGTGGTGGTACCGGTGCCCAAGGACAAGCGCAGCGTGTTCGTCGTGCCCTGGCTACCGAAGGATGACGGCGGGTTCCATCTCACCTACATCGGAACCACCGACACCGATTACGACGGCACCCTCGACGAACCGCAGTGCACGCCCGACGACGTGGCCTACCTCTTGGGGGCCATCAATGCCGCCGTAACCGAACCGATCACCGATGCCGACGTCCTGGGTACCTGGGCCGGGCTGCGCCCACTGGTGAAGGCGGCTGCTAGCGGCCGCACCGCCGACCTCTCCCGGCGCCACAAGGTGTCGGTCTCGGCCCAAGGCGTCGTCACCATCACCGGCGGTAAACTCACGACCTATCGGGAGATGGCCGAAAACACTGTCGATGCCCTGCTCAAACATGAAACGGGCCTCCCCCGGGGCATCCGCCACAGTCGTACCGCCAAACTCAAACTGCGCGGCGCCATGGTGCTGAAGGCCAAGATCACCGGACGCGATCGCCACCTAGCCGAACGGTTCGGCTCCGAGGCCCCCGCGCTGCAGGCCCTCATCGACCACGACCCTGCCCTCGGCGAACCGCTTGTGCCTGGTCTGCCGTATGTAAAGGCCGAAGCTATCTACGCCATCCGCCACGAGATGGCCACCACGCTCGACGATGTGCTCTCTCGGCGCACGCGTGCCCGACTCCAGGCGCGCGATCAAACCGCCGCCGTGGCCGGTGCCGTGGCCGCCCTCATGGCCCCCGAACTCCGATGGTCGGCCGCCGAAGCCGAGGACCACGCCGCAACCTATGTGGCCCTCGTCGCCGCTGAACGAACCGCCTCTGGGCTTCCCCTGAGCGAGGTTGGCCTCCCGTGAGCGAGCCGCACCCCCTCCCCGCCCCCGGACCGGGCGCGCCGACGCCTCCCATTGCCTTGCGCGATGGAGCCAGTGCCGCCACCGCCCACCTCGATAGTGCGTTCGTCCCCGTCCCGGCCGAAATCCTGGAACAACTCGCCGCCATCGCCCCCACCACCATCGCTGGTGATGCGGTGGGCGAAGCCAGCCGCGACTGGTGGCCGCAGGCCATGATGTGGGCGCTCGAGGGCCAGGTGGCCGCCCGAGCCGCCGCCGTAGTCCAACCCCACCACGCTGACCAGGTGGCGACCATCCTGGCGCTGTGCAACGAGGCCCGTATTCCCGTTACGGCAGCGGCGGGACGCAGTGGCGTGTGCGGCGCGTCGGTCCCCGTGCACGGCGGTGTGGTGCTTGATCTGTGTGGGCTCACCGGCATCGTAGAGGTAGACGAAACCTCCCTCGTGGTTGATGTCCTGCCCGGCACCTTCGGCGACCACCTCGAGCACACGCTGCGCTCTGATCACGGCCTCACCCTCGGCCACTGGCCGCAATCGGTGGCGCTGTCCACCGTGGGTGGGTGGTTGGCGTGCCGCTCGGCCGGCCAGCTGTCGGGGCGGTACGGAAAGATCGAAGACATGGTGTTGGGGCTGGATGTGGCGCTGGCTGACGGGAGCCGCATCTCCACCGGGGGGGCACCACGGGCGGCGGTTGGCCCGGATCTCAACCAGATGTTCGTGGGCTCAGAGGGCACGCTGGGCATCATCACCGGCGCCCGTCTCCGCCTCCATCCCGCCCCCGTGGCCGAGCGGAAGGCCGCCTACACCTTCGCCAGTTTCGATGAGGGACTCGGCGCCATGCGCCAGATCATCCAGCGGGGCGCCCATCCCGCCGTGCTGCGCCTCTACGACCCCGCCGAAGCCAACCGCACCTACAAGACGGGAGAGCGAGCATTGTTGCTCGTACTCGATGAAGGCGACACCGCCCTAGTGGACGCCACGATGGGTCTTGTCGAGCATGGCTGTGAAGGAGGGCTGGCGGACAACGTGGAGCATGTGGACCATTGGCTCGAGCACCGCAATGATGTGGCGGCGCTGGAGGCGCTCATCACCCGCGGCTACGTGCTCGACACGATGGAGGTGGTCGGCCGCTGGCGCGATCTCCCGGGTATCTACGCCGCCGTCATCGCGGCGCTGACCAGCGTGGAGGGCACCGTATCGGCGTCGGCGCATCAGTCGCACAGTTACCCCGATGGAGGCTGCTTGTATTTCACCTTCGCCGCCCAGGTGGAACCGCACGACCGCGACCGCTACTACCGCGCCGCCTGGGATGCCGGAACGCAGGCGGTCCTCGGCGGCGGCGGGGCTCTTTCGCACCATCACGGCGTGGGCCTCAATCGCAGCCGCTTCGTAGCCCAGGCGCTCGGGCCGGCCTTCGCAGTACTGGCGGCCACCAAAGCGGCACTGGATCCCCGGGGCATTCTCAACCCGGGCAAGCTCGGACTCCCGTCTCCCTTCGGCCCCTCCGGCTACTGACGTTCCGGCCCGGGAGAACGCCGTCATGAGCATCCTCGTCATCGATGTGGGCACCAGCGGCCTGCGGGCCGCCGTGGTGCGCCCCGACGCCACCATCGCCGCCGAAGTGCATCGCCCGTTGCTCCCTCACTCCCCGGCTCCGGGCCTGGTGGAGTTCGACGCTCGCGCCATGGCGGCCGCCGCCGTGGAACTGGCCCAGGCGGTGCTGGCCCAAGCGGGCCCGGTGGATGCAGTGGGCATTGCCAACCAGCGGGCCTCCACCATCGTGTGGGACCGCGCCACCGGCGCGCCCGTGGGGCCGGGGGTGGGTTGGCAAGACCTGCG
>CAMDIH010000123.1 GCA_945898515.1 Candidatus Neomicrothrix parvicella RN1
GAGTACATGGACTCGTGGAAGACGAAGCACATCTTTCCAGCCATCGGGATGATCCCGATCGACCGCAGCGGCGGCAATGCATCGGAACGGGCGCTCAACACGGCGGCGCGGGTGATTGCCAGCGGCGAGTTCTTCGGCATTTATCCCGAAGGCACGCGGGCGCGTGACGGCCGCCTGCATCGCGGTCACACCGGCCCGGCCCGGCTGGCCCTGCGCACCGGTGCACCCATCGTGCCGGTCGGTATTGTGGGCACTCGGGAGATCCAGCCCCCCGATGCCCGATTCCCCACTCCCTTCAAGCGGGCCGAGGTTCGCTTCGGCCGGCCGATTGACGTTCGTCGCTATGCCGATCGACTCGATGATCGTCTGGTGCTCCGGCAGATCATCGACGAGGTGATGTACGAGATTCGCGAGCTCAGCGGGCAGGACTATGTAGACGAATACGCCACCAAGCGGTCTGAGTCGTTCCCGGTGCAGGCCGAGGCCCACCTGGCGGAGACGCCGCTGATGGCTACCAACGGTGCCGCCCCGAGGCGGTCGAGTGCGGAGGTGTTGGGCCAGCCATCGGGCTGACCCCGGCAGTGGTTCTGTCGGGCGGCAGGGTCCGGTACCCTGCGCATTCATGTCTGATGAGATCACCATCCGGTTACCGGACGGCTCCATGCGCGTCATGGGGGCCGGCTCTACGGCGTTGGAGTTGGCCCAAGACATCGGCTCACGGTTGGCCAAGGCGGCGGTGATCGCGGTGGTGAACGGCGAGGCGAGCGACCTGGGTGTACCGCTAGCCGATGGTGATGAGGTGGCCATCGTTACCGGCGATTCCCCCGATGGGCTCTTCACCATCCGCCACTCCACCACTCACGTCCTGGCCCAAGCGGTGCTCGATTTGTTCCCCGGAGCCACCTTTGGCATCGGCCCCCCGGTGGAGGACGGCTTCTATTACGACTTCGAACTCCCCCATCGAGGCACCTTTGTGGAGGAGGACTTGGCGCGTATCGAGGCGCGTATGCGACAGATCATGGCGGAGGAGCAACCCTTCCGGCGGGCGGAGATGGGCGCCGCTGAGGCCCGCGGCGTGTTTGCGGCGCACCGTTTCAAACTCGAGATCATCGATGATGCCAGCACGGATCCCATGTCGGCGACGGCCGCGGCGGGGTCGGTCCGCACCTATGAGAATCCTCCCGTCGTGGCCAAGGACCCGCCGCCGTTTCATGGTTATCGGGGTTTCATCGACCTGTGTCGGGGCCCCCACGTGCCCCACACCGGCGCCCACCTGGGCCACTTCAAGCTCATGCGGGTGGCGGGGGCCTACTGGCGGGGGCAAGAGGGCAACCCGCAACTGCAGCGCATTTACGGCACGGCCTGGGATTCGAAGAAGGCGCTGGCGGAGCATTTGCACCGGCTCGAGGAGGCGGCCAAGCGCGACCATCGCAAGTTGGGTGTCGAACTCGACCTGTTCAGCTTCCCCGAGGAGATCGGTTCAGGGCTGGCGGTGTTCCATCCCAAAGGGGGGCTGGTGCGGCGACTGATGGAGGATTACTCCCGTCAGCGGCACGAGGAAGCGGGCTATGAGTTCGTGAACTCGCCCCACATCACCAAGGCCAGCCTCTTCGAGACTTCCGGTCATCTCGAGTTCTTTGCCGATGGCATGTTTCCGCCGATGCACTTTGACGACGAAGGGGGAGAGGGCGGTCAGGATTACTACCTGAAGCCCATGAACTGCCCGTTTCATGTGCTGATTTACCGGTCCCGCCTGCGCAGTTATCGGGAATTGCCTCTCCGATTGTTCGAGTTCGGCACCGTGTATCGCTACGAGAAGAGCGGGGTGCTCCACGGCCTCACCCGGGTGCGCGGTCTCACCATGGACGATTCGCACATCTTTACCACGAAGGAACAGATGGGCCAGGAGTTGGCATCCTTGCTGGACTTCGTCCTTGGTCTCTTGGCGGATTATGGCCTCACCGACTTTTTTGTGGAACTGTCCACGAAGCCGTCGGGTAAGGCCGTGGGAAGCGACGCCGACTGGGAAGAAGCCACCGAGGCGCTGCGGGCGGCGGCGGCCACCAAGGATCTTGATCTGGTGCTCGATGAGGGCGGCGGAGCGTTCTACGGTCCGAAGATTTCGGTGCAGGTACGCGATGCCATCGGGCGAACCTGGCAGATGTCCACGATCCAATTGGATTTCCAGTTACCCCAGCGTTTCGAGCTCGACTACGTGGGCCCCGATAACGAGCGCCACTCTCCGGTGATGATTCACCGGGCCCTCTTCGGGTCGATCGAGCGTTTCTTCGGGGTGTTGGTGGAGCACTACGCCGGCGCCTTCCCCGTATGGCTGGCGCCGGTGCAGGTGCGGGTGTTGCCGGTGCGCAGCGACCACCACGCCTACGCCACGTCGGTGGTGGAGGGTCTCCAGGCGGGCGGCTTCCGCACCGATGGGGTGGAAGCGGACGAACCATTGGGCGCCCGGATTCGTCGGGCGAAACTGGAGAAGGTGCCGTACATACTCGTGGTGGGGGACAGCGATGTGGCGGCCGGGACGGTGGGGGTGAACGCACGCGGATCCGACCAGCCCGACCGCGATGTGCCGCTCACCACCTTTACGCAGAGGCTGGCCGACGAAGTGACCGCCAAAGCATGACCCTGGCGAGGGTGTTTCGTGCCGCTTGACCATTTGTGGGCGACGTGGCGTTCGGCGTACGTGGGCAAGGTGGCCGATAGCCGCACCCTCCCCAGCGTGGAGGCGGCCGCTGGTCGCTCGTTGTTCGAGCGGATTTTGGCGGCGGCCCAGGAGGAGGGGGGCGACGCCGCCGGGGTGGTTGCCCAGGGCCCCACCTGCTTTGTACTCCTGAATCTCTATCCGTACACGGTGGGTCACCTCATGGTGCTCCCGCAGCGGGCGGTGGCCGACCTCGGGGGGCTGACCACCGAGGAGCATCGCGAACTGTGGGACACCGTGCGAGTGGCCGTGCAGGCCTTGCGGCTGGCCTTCCGGTGCGACGGGGTGAATGTGGGGCTGAATCTCGGAGAGGCGGCCGGCGGGTCCCAGTCGGACCATCTCCATGTGCATTGCGTGCCCCGCTGGGGCGGTGATGCCAACTTCCT
>CAMDIH010000124.1 GCA_945898515.1 Candidatus Neomicrothrix parvicella RN1
CGGTGCGATGCCACCTCGAACTGCATCGGACCCACGGCCGCCAGCATCGGGGCCTGATCGCCGAGGTCCTGATCGCGCAGCACCTGCACCACGCCTTCTTCGTCGAGTTGCGCGATGCCGCGCCGGAACTGCTTGAAGCGGCCGGTGTCGATCACTCGAGCGATCACGAAGTGCTCCGGCGCGAACTCAGGCAACCGAGGGAATTCCACCGGCCGCTCGAGATACAACGCGTCCCCCACCTTCACCTCCGTGGCGTTCACCAGTCCGATCACATCGCCGGGCCAGGCATCCTCGATGGTTTCGCGTTCCTGCCCGAAGACCGAATGGGCATATTTGGTGGCGAAGGGCTTGCCGGTGGGTTCGTGGGTCACCACCATCCCCCGTTCGAACTTGCCCGAGCACACCCGCACGAAGGCGATGCGGTCACGGTGGCTGGGGTCCATGTTGGCTTGCACCTTGAAAGCGAACGCCGAGAACGGGGCGTCGAGCGGCCGGGCGTGGCCCTCCACGTCCAGGCGCGGCTGCGGAGGCGGGGCGAGATCGATGACCGCATCGAGCAGGAGGCGCACGCCAAAGTTTGTGAGCGCCGAACCAAAGAACACCGGGGTGACCTCCCCGTTGCGGAAGCGTTCCGGGTCGGCGTGAGCCCCCACCTCGTCAAGCAGCCCAATTTCATCGGCGGCCACCCGCCAGGCGTCGCCTTCCTCGACGGCCGCCACCGCGGCATCCACCACCTCCTCGCCTGCTTCGGTGGCGCCACGAGCGGTGCGGGTGAAGCGCACATAGGTGCCCTCGCGTCGATCCACCACCCCGCGAAAATCGCCGGCGATACCCACCGGCCAGGTCACCGGCGTGGGCACAATCGCCAGTTGTGCCTCCACCTGATCAAGTAGTTCCAGAGGATCGCGACCGGGCCGATCCCACTTGTTGATGAAGGTGAGCAACGGGAGGTTCCACTCGCGACATACCTCGAACAATTTGAGGGTCTGCGCCTCGATGCCCTTGGCGGCGTCGAGCACCATGATGGCGGCATCGGCGGCGGCCAAGACCCGGTAGGTGTCCTCCGAGAAATCACGGTGGCCGGGGGTGTCGAGCAGGTTGAGGACACAGTTGCGATACGGAAACTGCAACACGGTGGAGGTGATGGAAATACCGCGCTTCTGCTCCATCTCCATCCAGTCCGAGGTCACTCGCCGCCGTTCGCCACGCGCCTTGACCGCCCCGGCCGACTGCAGCGCACCGCCGTAGAGCAGAAACTTCTCGGTGAGGGTGGTCTTGCCCGCATCGGGATGGCTGATGATGGCGAAGGTCCGCCGACGGGCGGCCTCCTCACGGGGAGCGGACATGGGCACAGTCCACCCGATGGACCTCAGTGAGAGCGAACCCACACCCGAGAGCGACGTCGCCATGTGGATGGCGGTGGCAACAGCGTCTCGGTCTCTACCGATGGTCTAGGTTTCTGCCGCACCCGCGATTGCCTGCGAAAAGGGAGATGTCAAGCGGAATGGGGGACTCCGAAAGCTCGCCGGCACCCACTCCCTTCGTTGCGCTGGTGCGACGACTCACCGACACCCTGAGCCCCCTCGTGTTCCTCACGGCTCTGGCCGTGGTGGTGTGGCACCCCACGGTAGGCATCATCCTGCAAGGGGCCCTCGTCGGCGGCATCAGCGCCCTACTCGCCGTGGGTATCGCCCTGATTTATCGGGCCAACCGGATCGTGAACTTTGCCCAGGGCGACCTGGGCGTGGTCCCGGCGATCTTGGCCATCCTCTTATTGGCCCCGGACCAGCCGGGCGGACCACCGGACTGGATGACCGATCTTCCGTATCTCGTGGCCCTGGGCGTGGGGCTCGGGGCCGCCATCGTCCTGGGTTTCCTGGTGCAGAAGTTGTTCATCCTGCGCTTCTCTCGATCGCCCCGGCTCATTTTGACGGTGGCCACGATCGGCATCGCGCAACTACTCGCTGCCCTCGCTCTGTTTATGCCGGGGTGGTTCGGATTCGAAGGACTCGGCGCCCCCCAGATCACTCCACCCTTCGACATCACCGCCAACCTCGGCGGCGTGGTGTTCGACAACAACGATCTGATGGTGTTCTTCCTCGTCCCGCTACTCCTGGGGGGCTTGGCCTGGTTCCTGCGGACCACCCGGGTTGGCATGGCCATTCGGGCCGTGGCCGAACGATCGGACCGAGCGGCCACGCTCGGCATCCCGGTCGGGAGGATCCAGACCACCGTGTGGATCATGACCAGCGTGCTGGCCTTCGCCACGGTGTTTCTCCGGGCCGGCGTGATCAGCGTGCCCATCGGCACAGTGCTCGGGGTCACGGTCTTGGTCCGGGCGTTGGCCGCGGCCGTGATCGGGCGCATGGACAACTTCCCCCGTATCACGGCTGCGGCGGTGGGCCTGGGGATCGTGGAGCAGTCCATCGTGTACTCCACTGGGCGAGACATCTACGTCTTTCCGGTGATCTTCGTCATCATCGTGGTCGCCATCGCCGTGAACCGTCGGCGCCGCGGCAACCGCGTCGACGACGACATCGTGTCTACCTGGCAAGCGGTCCGAGAGATCCGTCCGATCCCTGGCGAACTGCGCCGCCTGCCGGAAGTCCGGGCCGTTCGCTACAGCCTCCTCGGCCTGCTGGGTCTCACAGCGATAGCCCTGCCCTTCCTGTTGCCGGCGGGGAAACTTTCGATCGCTACCGACACCGCCATCATCGCTACCGTGGCCATCTCCCTCGTGCTGCTCACCGGTTGGGCGGGCCACGTGAGTCTGGGCCAGATGGCCTTCGCCGCCATCGGGGGGGCGGCGGGCGGATGGATCACCCAGTCTGCTGGTGGCGATTTAGCCATCGCCTTGCTCGTCGGTGGGCTTGCCGGCGCTCTGGTGGCGGTGGTGGTGGGCCTACCGGCGGCCCGGGCCGGTGGCCTCACCCTGGCCGTCATCACCCTCGGTCTGGCCTCGGCCACGCTCTACTGGCTTCTCAACCCAGAGTTCTTCTCGTGGGTGCCCCGCGGCCGGTTCCGCGTTGAGCCGCAGTTGTTCGGACGCATCCCCATCGATTCGGAA
>CAMDIH010000125.1 GCA_945898515.1 Candidatus Neomicrothrix parvicella RN1
GCCGTCGCTGGAGAACTGCGCCCGCTCGTCGGAGAACCAACTCCAGCCGGCATCGGGAATCACGGTGGTGGTGCCGGTGGGGACCACGTTGATCCTCGGCTCGGCCGCCGATGCCCTGGCCGTCGAGCGGACAACGGGAAGGGTCGCCAGCAAGACGAGTAAGGCGAGGCCGCGCCAACGGGGAGAAGAGCTCATGATTTTGGGACGATGGATATCGTTTGCACGACGGCGTGGGCCGAGCGCACGAGGGGACCCCGGGTGACATGGTGGCCCACGACGACGTAGAGGCAGAACGGCCGCCCCGCCACCTGGAAGAACCTTTGAAACCCAGACATGCCGGGCATGGCCCGTTGCATGCTCTCCGGCGAAAAATCGGCCACGCCGACCCTCGGCAAACCCTCACGGCGGAACAGGGCGGTAGCGGCGGCGGCGGGTTCGTGTTCGAGGAGGCAGATGAGAATGTCTGATCCCCCCATCACCTCAACGGCGCCAGAGCCGTAGTCGCCTCGCTCGGCGGGCAGGGCGAAACTGCTGGCATGCAGGACCGAGCCCGCCGTGGGGGTGGCGTCGAGCGGCGCCACGGTGGTGGCGGAGTGCGAGGTGAAGCCGCGGCCCGCGCCGCGAATCTGTCCGTCCCAGCGGTGGGGTAGATCGATGGAGATCCCGGAGTCGGTGAGCAGGCTCATGGGGTGGCGTCATCGGCACCGAGATGAGAGGCGTGGGGTGTGGGGTACAGGCTGGGGTGGCCCGGTTCGATGCCGGCCGCGTGCATCTCGCTATCGACCCAATCGGCGCGGTCCTGGCCGCCCATGCGGGCCAGGCGACTGTGGTCATCGCTCCGCGCCAGTCCGGCATCGGCGATCGCCCGACCGAGGAGGTCTCGCACTTGCTCCCAGGAGGTGCCGGACCCTTCGCCCACCACCGTCCCTGAGGGTCCGTCGACCAGCAAGAAATAGGGCGACACCGGGACGCGGTAGTCGTCCCAGGCGTGGCTGGCCATGATCGTGACGATGGCGGTCGGGGCGAGGTCGGCCACCGCAGCGGCTGATTCGGCCTCGGGGCCGTTGGTCACGATCACTACCCGTGTGTCTGGCCCGGGTAGTTCGGGGCCGTCGGGGACGGAGAGGGCTTCCCAGAACACTCCGCAGGTGCCGCAACCCGACGAAAGGAACGCCAACAGCGTGGCGTGGCCCACTCCAGTGACCGCCACCCGGGCGGCCCCCCCCAGCGGAAGTTCGCCGGTCAGGTCCACCGCGTCACCCATGGGCGCGTTCTCATCACGGGGTCGAGGTACCCCCTCGCTGGTGCGCATCGGCGCTCGATTCGATACGGCAGGGGTGCGACGCGGCGCGGCAGGTGCGGCAACGCCGTCCTCGAGGTTCACCCCGAGATCATGCAAGGCCCGCAGGATCTCGGCATGGGAGCGCAGGAGGCCGATCACGAGCACGCCGAGGAGAGCCACCACCAACGCCAAGGCCACGACGAGAGCAGCCATCAAGTCGCCATCAGCCGAGTAGCCATCGTTGTCCAAACTTGACGGTGATCACCGACGCATCGGTCAGTGATCGGCGTAAATACCATCTTCCCTCTGACGGTCGGTACACGCCCAGGCTCACCTGGCCAAGAGCGTGCCAATCACCCACCACCGGTAGGTCGCCGCGCTGTCCGAAGGGGATCAGCCGAGCAGTGGAGGAGGGTGCAAGGGTGTCGTTGAGATGCCACACGCCGCTGCGAAAAATACCGATGCCGTCGATGCCGTCATTGTTCCAGTCGCCCACCACGGGTAGGTCGCCCACCACGAGGCCGTAGCGCACCACGCGCACCGTCGAGGGGGAGGCCAGATTGTCGCTGAGGTGCCAATAGCCACCGCGGCGGAAGATGCCGGGCGAGTCGGTGCCGTCACCGTTCCAATCTCCCGCCACCGGCATGTCGCCGGACTGCTGCCCGTAGGGGGTACTGACCAGGAAGGTAGAGGCGGGGTTGATCTGATTCGACAGGTGCCACACGGCGTTGCGGAAGATTCCTACGCCGGTTGTCCCGTCACCGTTCCAGTCGCCTACGACGGGTCGATCACCGGGTTGGAGGCCGTAGGCGAAGGGGGCCACGGGGCCGAGATTGGCCGACTGGCGGATGGTCCAGAGGTGGGTGAGGTTGTCGTAGAAGCCGATGCCGGATTTGCCGATTCCGTCCCAGTTGCCCGCCACTGGGTAGATGGGCGGTGCTGCTTGGAGGCATGGCCGGTTGTGGTTCGCCGTGTTGTTGTCGGTTCGCACGGCGGCGCTGGAGCAGGTGGGTTCGATCTTCCAGGGCTCGGTACAGGTAACCACTCGGCACAGGATCGGTCCGATGCAGGCGGTGGCGTTGTTGCAGTTGCCGTATCGGAACGAGGTGCAACCAGCCTTGCGGTGGTCACAGCGGCCCTTTGCACAACCGCACGGGCTTCCGTTGCAGGCGCCGCTGCACACCCCCGAGCCTCCGCAACCGCACAACCAGCCGCAGGGCTTGTGGCAGTCCATGTAGTAGCGGGCGGCGCCACCACAAAACGATGATCCGTCGGCCTTCCACCAGCCGCCGGTGAGCGAGCCGCTGGGGCAGGTGTTGGTGTCGTAGATGGCGCAGCAGAACTCGGTGTAGCCATCGCAGCACAGCGAGCCGCAAGCGCATCCCTGGCCCTGGCAGTTGCATGTGGCGGCGTAGGCGCTCTGGGGGCGCAGGAGAAAGTCGGCGGGGGCGGTGACCAGCGCCGTTCCCGCCATGGCAGAGCGGGCCAGAAAACTTCGTCGGTCGATGCGATGGGCCACCGCATTGGTCGCTCGGGCTAACAGATTGGAAGCGACCACGCCCCCAACGATAGTGCAGCCAGCGGGGCTGCTCGGTGCGCTAGCGGCGGGGGAGGGGCGCCGATTCGGTAGCGTCGAGGGTATGACTGTGAGGTTCGTGATCATCGGCGGTGGGCCCGCCGGCAACACTGCGGCCAGCCGTGCCGCCGGCTTCGGCGCGGAAGTGACCGTGATCGAGCGCGACATCATCGGCGGCGCGGCGCATCTCTGGGACTGCATTCC